>JBBIUF010000022.1:0-43036 GCA_037440365.1 Chloroflexota bacterium | reverse complement strand
CAACCGGTGACGGGGCGGTGACGAATCTGAACCGCGTTGCCAAATACAGCGGCGGGACCTGGTCTGCATTCGCGCACAATGGATTGAATAATAGTGTGCTCTCAATTCTAGTTTCTGGAACTGATTTGTATCTCGGCGGTAGTTTCACTGCAACCGGTGACGGGGCGGTGACGAATCTGAACCGCGTTGCCAAATACAGCGGCGGCGATTGGTCTGCCTTACCGAATCATGGATTGAATAATCTTGTGACTAGAATGGTAATGATAGGAACGGATCTGTATGTGGGTGGTTATTTCAGTGCAACTGACGATGGAGCCGTGACGAACTTGGCCCGGATTGCCAAACTGAATATTCCTATTGTTACCACAACAACGTTGACTGGTCCCTCTGGCAACTTTACGGGCGCGCAATCGTTCACGTTCACCGCAACAGTTGTGGATGCGTCACTTTTCACCGCACCAGTGAAAGGACGCGCGCCCTCACAAACTGGGACGGTGACGTTCTACGATAACAATGTGGTTATTCCAACATGCGCGAATGTCGCGCTGGTTGCTGGCGTGGCAACCTGCACCGTCACGCTCCAACCTGGGACGCACGTCATCCGCGCGCACTATAACGGCGATACGAATTTCGCGCCGAGTGATAGCACGACGACATTGACCCTTGCCGTCACGGTGAATGCCGCTCCGCGCGATGTGCCGGAAAGCGACACGCTGTTACTGCTTGGCGGCGGCATCGGCGGTGTGGGCGTGTGGTTGCGCTGGCAATGGGGGAAACGCCGCGTCAAAAAATAACCAGGTCGAACCTGGCTGCGCGCGAACCAACTCAGTCGCAGAAATTCGCGATTGAGATCAAAAACAGTTGACGGTTTCTTCGGCCGCTTGTATAATCGTGTCCGTTCGTAATCCAACGACTCAAGGAGGAGCTTTATGCACAATTCATTGATTCCCCGATTATTTCAAAAATCTGCGTTGCTCGTGCTTGGCGCGTTTGTGATCGTATGGTTGGCGTTGCCGCTCACCCCGGCATTGGCAACCGTCGGTACACTCGTCGGTACGTTTACCTCATCGCTCAATCCATCCACGTTCGGCCAAAGCGTGACATTCACCTTTTGTGCGACACCGGTAGCCCCCACGAGTGCTAACGCTAGACCACCGGTTTACGATGGCAGTACTCTGATCGGTTACCTGGGATCGCCAGATTCAAACGGCTGTAGTTCTTTTACCACGTCCGCGCTTGCAATTGGAACACATCACATTAGTCTCGGCGATCCCAATATCCCATTTGCCACACTGGACCAAGTTGTGCAAGGACCGCGTGACGTGCCCGAAGGCGACACATTGTTATTGCTCGGCGGCGGCATCGGCGGCGTGGGCGTGTGGTTGCGCTGGCAGTGGAGTAAACGCCGCAAGCAAGGAAAATCGTTGTGACCTAACCCCAATCCCGTCCCGGCGAGGGAAGAAGCAAGGAATGGATTGGAGCGCAAATAAAAAAGGACACGCATCATTTCGATGCGTGTCCTTGATTTTCTGGGCTAGTGATCTGGCAACGGATTAATAGCGTCCGCCGCCGCCACTGCTACTGCCGCCGCGTCCGCCACCGCGTCCGCCGCTACCGCCGCGTCCGCCGCCGCCACGACCACTACCGTAGCCGCCGCCACTGCGTCCGCCGCCGCCGTAGCCACCACCGCTACCGCCACGGAAACCGCCCGCGCCACCCGCGCCGCGATCTTCACGCGGGCGTGCGACGTTGACCGTCATTTTGCGACCTTGGAGTTCATACTCGTTGAACATCTGGATCGCTTTTTGGGCATCGGCATCTGTCGCCATTTCGACAAAGCCAAAGCCCTTGGGACGCCGCGTGTCGCGATCGGTGATCAATGCCACTTCACGCACTTCGCCCGCTTGTGCAAACAAGGCGCGCAGGTCGTCTTCCGATACGTTGTAGGACAAGTTGCCCACGTACAATTTCGATTCCACTCTGACCCCTCCTGGGTTTGGAAGAAAACGCCAGCGCGTTGCAAGGCGATTCGTTCCTGAATGTTGGTGCTATTGTATCACAAATTTGGGATTTTGGCGCAACCGCTTAGGCGGATTGCGCCGCGTAATTTTTCTGCCGCGCGCGGCGATTCGATTCGATATAGTTGCGGATCGCGTCCTGGTTCGGTTGCGCGAACTGGGGCGTATTGTAATCAACGCCGTCCACGCGTCGCCGTTCGATTTTGCGCTTGAGCACCACTTCGATGCGCCGCGCCATCGTTTCGTCGGTGGGTGTCACCAGCGTATAGGCATTGCCAGCCGCTTCTGCGCGCCCCGTGCGTCCGATGCGATGCACATAGTCTTCGGCTTGCATCGGCACGTCATAGTTGACGACATGCGAAATGCCTTCGACATCAATCCCGCGCGCCGCAATGTCGGTCGCGACCAACACGCGCGATTTGCCGCGCCGGAAATCTTCCAGCGCCGCGATGCGTTGCGATTGCGAACGGTTGCCGTGAATGACCTCGGCGCGAATGTTCGCCTTTTGCAATTGTCGCGCAATTTTATCGGCGCGATGTTTGGTGCGCGCGAAAATCAGCACGCTGGCCATGTCTTCCTGACGCAACAATTGTTGAAGCAATTGCGCTTTCAAATGTTCCGCCACTGGGAAAAAGGCTTGCGTGATCGCGACGGGCGTCGTCGTCTTTTCGACTTGGATGCGCGCCGGGTTGCGGGTGACTTGCGCCGCCAGCGCGTTAATTTCGGGCGCAAGCGTCGCGGAGAACAACATGGTTTGGCGTTCGTGCGGCAGTTGTTTCACGATGCGGCGAATGTCGGGCAAAAAGCCCACGTCCAACATGCGGTCAGCTTCGTCTAGCACCAAAATTTCGACCTGGTTCAAGGTGAGCGTTTTGCGTTCGGTGTGATCGAGCAAACGCCCGGGGGTCGCAATGACCACATCCGCGCCCCGGCGCAACGCTTGCACTTGGTTGCCCATTGCCACGCCGCCATACACGGCCACCACGCGCAGATCGACACGCCCGCTAAAGACTGCCGCTTGTTCGGCAACTTGCAACGCCAACTCGCGCGTCGGCACCACAATCAACGCGCGCGTGGTATGTGCGCGGTTCGCCGTCGCAAGCAAACGGTGCATCAACGGCAAAAGATACGCCGCGGTTTTGCCAGTGCCGGTTTCGGCAGATCCAAGAACATCTTGACCCGTCAACGCGGCTGGAATCGTGGCGGATTGAATCGGCGTAGGTTTTTCAAAACCCAACGTCCGGACGCCGCCCAGCAAACGTGGGTCAAGCGCAAAAGAACTGAAACTCATCAAACTCCTGTGTGCGGTGCAAATATGCCGAGGTGAACGACCGCGGGGACACAACGGGTCAGGGGGTAACAGAGGTATAAAAAATCCGTCCAGACCAACAAATGCCGGACGGAATTGTCTTCACCGGAATTACTTGTCTCTAACAGCAGTGACTATATCATAGATTCGCGCGTTCGTCAAATGAGGTTTGCGCGTCGGCGCGTCATGGATGGCCCGTCTGTTGATGCGCCTCTGATTTGTCCCCTTGCTTACTTTTCTGAAAGGCGAAGGAGCAAGGGAGAGGTTGATCAGCCGCGCGTTGCGCCGCGCAGTCCAGCGTGCCAATGGTTGTGCGGCGCGTTTTGACCAGGCCGCGGGGCGGTGCTATACTCGCGCAAAATTCACGCAAGGAGATGCCATGCCATTCGTATACGTGAACAATACAGAAATTTATTATACCCAAGCCGGCACCCAAGGTTTGCCTGTGGTGTTTGTGCATGGCGCGGCCGGTAGTCATTTGCATTGGAGCAATCAGGTACGCGCGCTCGGCGCAATCGCCCGCGCGGTCGCGCTCGATCTGCCGGGACACGGACGGTCAGCGCAACCAGGACGTGCGAGTGTCGAGGCGTATTGCGATCTAGTGCTGGGTTTGCTCGATGCGCTTGAGTTTGAGCGCGCGGTAATCGTCGGACACTCGATGGGCGGCGCGATTGCCCAAACCCTCGCGCTCACACATCCTGATCGCGTAACGGGACTGGGCTTGGTCGGCACGGGCGCGCGGTTGCGCGTTCTGCCCGCGATTCTCGATGGTGTTCTGCGCGATGTGAACGCGACCGCGCGCTTGGTCGTCGGTAACTCGTATGCCGCAGATTTAACAGACGCGTTGCGCGCACGTGCCGAGGCGGAATTTGCGGCTTGCCCGGCAACGGTAACCCATGCCGATTTTGCGGCGTGCAACCAGTTCGATCTCATTGCGCGCGTGGCGGAAATTCACGCGCCGACATTGGTGGTGTGCGGCAAGCAGGATCAGATGACACCGCTCAAATATTCCGAATTTCTCGCGGCGCAGATTCCGGGCGCGCGATTGGTGCTAGTAGACCACGCGGGGCATTCGGTCATGCTCGAGCAAGCCCAAGCCGTGAACGTGGCATTCGCCGAGTTTGTGTCAAGTCTCGCGGCGTAAATTTTTCGTTGGAATTTGAACAGCGGGTTCTCATTAAACTCTAATCCAGAATTCTTGACATTGCTCCAAGCGAGTGATATACTTTGCCACGCTAAATAATTGTATGGCGAAGGATTTCTCACTTGGGCGGCGACGTTGGAGTCACTCCCGTTGCCGCCCAAGTTTTTTTTGCGCCCAACCGGAAATGAATAAATTGCTGTCTGCAGAATACCAAATAATTGAAGGCGCGTTCCAACAGTTGATGTGGATGGAGCAGAAAAAATTCACGCAACTGCTTTCGGCGCACGACCTCACCGTGCCGCAATTTTTGGTCCTGACACTCATTCAGCAACGCGGCACGGGCTGTCCCATTGGCGCGCTGGCGGACGCCATGTTTCAATCCTACCCCACGATGACGGGTATTGTGGATCGCATGAAACTTGCGGGCTTGGTCGAGCGCGAAGACGATCCGCGCGATCGGCGCAAGGTGGTCGTCAAGTTGACGCGCGCCGGGCGCGCTTTGCTGGACCGCGCGCAAAACACGCGCCGCGAGCGCATGATGCGCGCCTTGGCCCGTTTTTCCGCGCGCGACCGGCGCGAACTCGTGCGTCTGTTACAGATGTATCTCGACACGTTTGAAAAGGAAACCGAATGAAAATTTCTCAACGCGCGTTTATTGTGCTAGCCGCTATTGTCATAGTAGTTGCGATTGCCGCGGTGGTGTTCGTGCCGCGCTGGCTCACGCCCGCGGTGGACGCGAATGCGCTCGCAACGACAGCGGTGCGGCGCGGCACGTTGATTGCGACGGTGAGCGCGACGGGCGCGATCAGTCCTCTGCGTGAAGCGCAATTGGCGTTTAGCGCCACTGGTCCGATGACGGTGTTGAATGTGAAACAGGGCGACCTGGTGAAAGCCGGGCAGACGCTTGCCGCGCTCGACACCCGCTCGCTCGATTTGCAACTCCAACAAGCCGAAGCCAACCTGGTTTCCGCGCAAGCAAAACTAGATCAATTGAAAACTCCGGTACAAGCCGATGTGACTGCCGCGCAAGCGAGTCTCGCGTCCGCCGAAGCCGCGCTCGCGCAGTTAAAGACGCCGAACCCGAACGATGTGCTGATCGCCAAGTCCGATCTGGACAAGGCGCAAGCCGCGCTCGCGCAAGCGCAAGCCAGTTATGATCGCGCGGGCGGCGCATCGAATCCGTACGCGGGCATGTTGCCCACAACGTTGCAACTGCAACAAGCGTCCTTGGATTATCAAAAAGCGCTCGCGGCGTACAATGCAAAATTTTCGCCGACCGATTCGCAACTCAAGCAAGCGCAATCGGCGGTGGAGCAAGCCAAATCGCAATTGGCGCGCTTGACGAACCCGAACGTGAACGATCTCAAGAGCGCGCAGGCAAATGTAGATCAGTTGCGCGCCGCGCGCGATCTGGCCAAGACACGGTTAGACGACGCCGTGATTCGCGCACCGTTTGACGGCATTGTGACACACGTGGATTTGGACCTTGGCTCGTTCACGGCGGCGGGACGCACGATTATCGGCGTTGCCGACATTTCGGAATTTCGCATCAAGTTGAACATTGACGAGACAGATATTGCCAGCATCAAACTGGGGCAAGAGGTGACATTGAACTTGGACGCCTATCCGGATTTGAACTTTAACGCGCAAGTCGCCGAAGTGGCATCCACCGCGACCACGATTCAAGGCGTCGTCAATTACGTCGTTTCGGTTGCGCTGAAACCAGACCAAGTGCCTGCCAAAATCGGCATGACGGCGAACGCCAATATCGTCATCTCGAAAAAAGATAACGTCCTACTGGTGCCCAATCAGGCGATCCGCGCCTCGAATAGCAAACGCTATGTGACGATTCAAACCGCGCCCGGCAAAACGCAAGAAGTTGAAGTTACCCTGGGTTCAGCGAACGATCAGGAAACCGAAATAGTCAGCGGCTTGAGCGAAGGTCAACAAGTGGTCACATCAATCACACAACTCAACCCAATGACGAGTGGCGGCTTGGGCGCGCCCAAGCAATAAACCGCGCGGTGCGGTTTTAGGGCAATGCGCGCGATGAGGCATTAACGATGAATGTATTTGAAAGTATGCGCGTGGCTCTGCGGAGTCTCGGCGCGAATAAATTGCGGTCCACCTTGACAATGCTGGGGATTATTATCGGCGTCGGCGCGGTGATTGCGCTGTTAGCCATTGGGCAGGGCGCCGGCAATGCGATCACGCAACAGATTCAAGGCATCGGCTCAAACCTAGTGTTTGTATTTCCCGGCGCGTCCACATCCGGCGGCGTGCGCGCGGCGGCAGGGACTGCATCGTCACTGACGTTAGCGGATGCGTATGCGCTAGAGAATCGCACCGAACTGCCCGCCGTCGCCGCCGTTGCGCCAGTGTATCAGCGCAACGTCCAAGTGGTGGCGCGCAGTAACAATACCAACACCTCGGTCACTGGCACCAACGCAAGTTATGAAATCGTGCGTAATTTTCACACCGTGCGCGGGCGCTTTATCGATCAACGCGATCTCAATACGGTCGCGCGGGTGGCGATCCTGGGTTCGGATACCGCCAAGACCTTGTTCGGCACGCAAGACCCGTTGGGTCAAACGATCAAGATCAACCGCATTCCGTTCAAAGTGGTTGGCTTGATGGAAACCAAAGGCGGCTCGAGCATGTTTGGCGGAAGCCAGGACGACATTATCTTTATTCCGATCACGACCGCCTTTCAACGCTTGTTTGGCTCGTCCGCGCAGAACGCGCAAGGCGCGCCGCGCGTTTCGACGATTTTTGTTTCGGCGACAAGCGAAAAGCAAATGGACGCGGCGATGGCGCAAATGACCCAGGTCTTGCGCCAGCGGCACAAGATTGTGTATCAACAAGATGATTTCACAGTCTTGTCGCAAAAAGATATTCTTGGCGCGCTCAACCAAATCACCGATATTCTCACTATCTTTCTTGCATCCATTGCGGCGATTTCGTTACTCGTCGGCGGCATTGGCATTATGAACATTATGCTGGTATCGGTCACCGAGCGCACGCGTGAGATTGGTTTGCGTAAAGCGATTGGCGCAAAACGCAAAGATATTTTGTTGCAATTTTTGATCGAAGCCGTGACGATGAGTGTGTTTGGCGGCGTCCTGGGAATTTTATTCGGCGCGGGGGTGGGTCTCATCGTAAATCTCACGGGCTTGATCACCACGTCCATTTCCATAACCTCCGTCGTGCTGGCTGTCGGTTTCTCGATTGCGGTCGGCTTGTTCTTTGGCTTGTATCCCGCCGCGCGCGCCGCGGGTTTGCATCCCATTGATGCATTGCGGTATGAATGAAAGTTCACACCTTGTTTACCGGCGTGGCGAACACGCATCTGGTTGAGACGGCCAAGGGCGTTGTGATCATTGATGCCGGGATGCCGCATCAGGCGCGGCGCATCCTCGGCAAAATCCGCGCACTGGGTTACACCGCGCGCGAGGTGCAGTTGATTTTGCTCACGCACGGACACATCGATCACGCGGGGAGTGCCGCCGCGCTCAAACGGTTGACCGGCGCGCCGATTGCGTTGCATCGCGCGGATGCTGGGTTGACCGCAACGCCGAGTTTGAAAATTCCGCCGGGGCGCAACGCGCAAACGCAAGCGATCAAATATGTGATGGAAGCGTTTGGCTGGCTCGCGCCGCTCGAAACATTTACGCCGGATGTGTGGCTGACTGACGGTCAAGCGTTGCACGAGTTCGGTTTTGATGCGCGTGTGTGGCTCACCCCAGGGCATACAGCCGGTTCAATCAGTGTCTTGGGTGACGATGGCACGATGTTCGTGGGCGACGCGATTCTGAATTTAATCCGCGTCTCGTTTCCGTTATTCTGGGAAGACGCAACTGTGGCGCGCGAGAGCGGATGCAGAATTCAAGCGCTCCGTCCGCGTGTGTGTTACAGCGGACACGGGCGCGCGTTCACGGCGAACGAGTTGGATACGTTTATTGGAAATCATTGCGGGGAATAGGAAACAAATGGATCAATTATCCGATCAAGTGGTTGTAATCACCGGTAGTTCGCGCGGCTTGGGTTATGCGATGGCAGTCGAATTTCAAAACGCCGGCGCGCGGGTCGTGGTTTCATCGCGTGACGCCGCATCGGTGGCGCGCGCTGTGGCGTCCTTGCCGCACCCGGACAATGCGCTGGGGCGCGCGTGTGACGTGAACGATTTGGCTCAAGTGCGCGCGCTCGCCGATGCGGCAATCGAAAAATTTGGACCGATTGCCGTGTGGATTAATAACGCGGGTTTGTCGCATCCGTACGGCAAGCTGGCGAGCATTGATGCCGCGCAATGGCGCGCATCACTTGAAACCAATTTGTTCGGCGCGGCGAATGGTTGCCGCGTCGCGCTCGAAAAAATGTTGCCGCGCAAAACTGGACAAATTATCAACGTCGTCGGCGCGGGCGCAACCAAGCCCGCGCCCAATCAATCGGCATACGGGATATCGAAAACGGCAATTCTGCGTTTGACGCAAACGCTCGCGCAAGAGTACGCGGATTCGGGCATTGTGATCAAAGCGTTTCAGCCGGGCATGATCTGGACGGAAATGCTGACGAACGCGCAAGGCGTAGACGAACCGAAACTGCGCAAGCAATTTGAATGGGCGATGCGCGTGTTTGGCAATCCGCCGGAGGTGCCGGCGCGCAAAGCGTTGGCGCTGGCGCAAGCAGAGGACGGCAATGGCAAAATGTTCAGCGTGCTGTCACCCGCGATGTTTGTGCCGCGCATGATCGGCGAACTGTTCGGCGCGAGCAAAAACAATCCGCGCCCCTGGGAAAAATAAGCCGCGGGGCGCGCGATTCCCGCAGTGGTTCTAGGCGCGGCGCGCCGTAATAGTTGACGCTAGATCACTCTCGGCGTAAAATGGCATCCTAAATTATGGAAGGATTGGTTCTGGCGGGGCGCATCACGATCCGCTCCGCCAGACTCATCAAGGGATCATGTTAGATCGAGAAAAACCTACACCACTTGTTGCAACACCGGTGACTGACGCGCCGCGCGGAAAATTAATTGGGTCGCGGAATGTGTCGTTTGCGAATACCTTCTCTGCGCTCAAGTATCGTAACTATCGTTTATTTTTCTTTGGTCAACTCACCTCGCTGATCGGCACCTGGATGCAGAATGTGGCTCAGGCGTGGCTGGTCTACGATCTGACCAAATCGCCGTTCTATCTTGGCATTGTGAGCTTTGCGTCCGCCGTGCCGGTGTTGTTTCTCTCGGTCTGGGCAGGCGTAATCGTGGACCGCGTGCCCAAGCGGCGTTTATTGTTGATCACGCAAACCGGCGCCATGTTGCTCGCATTCTTGTTGTCCTTGGATGTGTTTGCCGGCACGGTGCAAGCGTGGCACATTCCGATTTTTTCGTTTTTGCTCGGCATGGTGAATACGTTTGACGCGCCCACCCGGCAAGCGTTTGTGGTGGAGATGGTTGGGCGCGAAGATTTGATGAACGCGATTGCGCTCAATTCCGCCGTGTTCAATTCTGCGCGCATTATCGGACCCACGCTGGCGGGCATTGCGCTCGCCGTGGTTGGTTCGGCATGGTGTTTCTTTTTGAATGGCGTGAGTTTCCTCGCCGTGATCGCCGGTTTGTGGTTGATGCAAGTCAAACCCTTTGTTGCGCCGTCCCGCAAAGGTTCGTCGTTCGCGCAACTGCGCGAAGGGCTGGCTTATATTGCGCATCATCAGTCCATTCGCTCGTTGATGGCATTGGTGGCGGTGGCAAACATTTTTGCTTTTGGTTATTCCGCGCTCATGCCCGCGTTTGCCAGTGATGTGTTGCATGCTGGAGAAGTGGGCTTGGGCTTGCTCAGCGCGGCGGTTGGCGTGGGCGCGTTGTGCGGCGCATTGATCATCGCTTCGCTGGGCAATGTTCAGCGCAAAGGCGTGATTCTGACGTTTGGTAATCTGCTTTTCCCGATCGCGGTAATTGCGTTTGCGTTTTCGCCCACCTTGCCGCTCTCCATGGCAATCCTGGTTTTCGTTGGCTTGGGCTTTATGATCCAGAATACGACCGTCAACACATTGGTTCAAACGATGGTGCCCGACGAATTGCGCGGGCGCGTGATGGCGGTCTATATGATGGTCTTTCAAGGTTTCTTTCCGATTGGCTCGCTCATTGCCGGAACCATCGCGCAAAATTTTGGTGTGACCGCCGGTGCGGCGTTTGGCGGTGCGGTTGCGCTCGCGTTTAGTCTATTCTTGATGTGGCGCGCGCCGCACATTCGAAAGCTGGCATAGATGGCATGGACGCGCATTGTCGGCGGATTGGTTGTGCTGTTTGCGGCAACTTATCTGATCCAATTTCTTTTTCCGCGCGGCACGCAAAAAACCGCGCGCCGCTTGAAGCAAGATCAATTCGCACCGATGATTGCGTTTTTTGGCATTGTGTTGTTGGCACTGTCCTGGCTTGAAGCGATCCGCCGTGAAGCGCTGGTGGCGTGGGCGCTCGGCGATGGAGTGGGCGTGATCGCGGCACTGGGTCTTGGCATTGTTCTAGCTAATCGCGGAGCCGCCGCGCCGCCGCCACGCGAATCAACTCTCCGCGCAACCGTACGCGTGTTGCGAACGTATGGCACACTGATCCTCGGGGCGGCGCTGGCGATCTATTTGGCGGTGCGGGTGTTTGGGGCAACGGTTGAGGTATTTATCGCGGGAGCGTTTGGCGTGATTATCCTGGCAAGCGCGGCAACCCTGTTTATGCGCGCGCGCAAATTGAAAATGCGCGACGAATGATTGTGGCGTGCGCTACGCGGATCATTTTTGGATTGGCAAGTGTTACACACAGGAGATAATTTAATGTCAACGATATATCGCTTGCTTGGCGCGTATGGGCATCCGGACGATGAGCAAGGCGTAAGCGGCTTGATGCGCAAGTACGCGAACGAAGGCGTGGACGTAACGCTGGTTTGCGCCACACGCGGCGAAGCGGGCGAAATTGCGCCGGGCGTTGAGGCAACGCCAGAAAATTTGGGGCAGGTGCGCGAAGATGAATTGCGCTGTGCCGCCGAGAAAATCGGTGTGAACAATGTCTATTTTCTCGACTATCGCGATTCCGGTATGCTTGGCACGGCGGACAATGCCGACCCGCGGTGTTTGTGGCAAGCAAATCTATTTGAGGTTACCGAAAAGTTGGTGCGAATTGTGCGCCGCCACAAACCACACGTGATCACCACGTTCGATCCGAACGGCGGCTATGGTCATCCCGATCACATCAAGATTCACCAAGCCGCGCTCATGGCGTATTTCGTTTCCGGCGACCCGCGCGTGTATCCCGATCAAATTACGCAAGAAGGGTTGCAACCCTGGACCATTTCGAAATTGTACTGGGGCGCATTTCCGCGCAGTCGCTTTGCCCAGTATGCCGAGATGGCGCAACAAGCCGGGATCGAACTTGGCGTGCCGATGCAGGAATTTTTGAAACGCGGGCAACCGGACCAAGTGATCACGACGCAGATTGATGTAAGCGATTATGTGGATTTGAAGATCACGGCGCTGGCATGTCATGCCTCGCAGATGAATCCCAATAATATCTTTAGCAAGATTCCGCCGGAGCTTCGGCGCGAGGGACTGAAAGTGGAAACACTCGTGCGCGCGGAATCACGCGTTGTGGTCACCGAACCCGAAACTGATTTGTTCACTGGGCTTGGCTAGTTTTTTCGTCAGACAATTATGATTTTTCAAGTTGGCGAGCAGAGCGGCGTTTATTGCATCGAAAGCGCGGGAAGCGCGCGCGTTTATTATGTTGGCGCGCCCGAGTTCACGTTGATTGACGCCGGGATACCGGGCAAGGCGGATCAGATTTTCCGCGCGCTGGCGAGTATTGGCGTGCAACCGTTGCGCGTCAAGCGGATTATTCTCACGCATCATCATTACGATCACGTGGGCAATCTGTGGGAATTAAAGCGCCGCACTGGCGCGCAGGTGGTGGCGCATTTGCGCGATGCCGAGTACATTGCGGGACGACGGCCGCGCCGCGCGCCACGCGGTTTTCTCGCGCGCACAATGCACTGGGCCATCAACACGTTTAGCGCGCGCGGCATGATCGGCGTGGACGTGGATCGTGTGGTCAACGATGGTGATCGGATCGGCGGTTTCAAGATCGTGCATACGCCAGGACACACACCGGGACACATTTGCCTTTTACGCGACCGCTATTTGTTCAGCGGCGATTTGCTCCAGGCGACGGCGGGGACATTTCGCGAAACGCCGCACGTGTTCACCGCCGATGTGCCAACGTCGCGCGTGAGTATTCGGAACGTGGCGCGTTTGGATTTCGATGTCATCCTGGCTTCGCATACCGCGCCGCACGTGTTTGGCGCGGCGGAGCGTGTGCGCGAACTTGCCGATACATTGGGCATGATGGAATAAATGGACCGAAAAAATTTATGGCTGGGACTGGGTTTGGCAACTGGGACGGCGCTGGTCATGGCGACGCTGGCGCTGGCGAACAAGCACGTGGACGATTGGGAAACGCTGACGTTGGACGATGCGCAAGACGGCGATTTTGTCACCCTGTCCGATGGCGCGCGGATGCACTATGTTGCGCGCGGCGCTCACGGCCCCGCGCTGATTCTCGTTCATGGCTTGATGGACTCGACCTCGAATTGGCACAAGAATATAGACGCACTGGCGCAGAATCACCGCGTCTGGGCAATTGATCTGATCGGCTTTGGTTTTTCGTCGCGGGTGATTGAACCCAAGTATTCGCTCAAATACCTGGCGCAGGTTGTACACGAGTTTATGGATGCACGCGGGATTGCCCGCGCCGCGCTCGTGGGACATTCGCTCGGCGGCGCAGTTGCGCTAGAGTTCGCGCACGATTTTCCGGCGCGCGTGACCAAGTTGATCCTGATCGCGCCGGGAACATTTTTGGTCAATCTGCCGCCCGCCGTCAATGCGCTAGCGCGCGTGCCCTTTGCGCCACGCGCGTTGATCGGCGCGACGATGACGAGCGCACCAGCGCGGCGCGCGGCGTATCTCAACGCGGTCGGCAACCCTGCGCATCTCGATCCGCAAGAGTATGATCTGCGCGTGCGCCCGGCGCGCGTCAAAGGTTCGGTGGATGCGCTGGTCGCCATGTTGGCGTCACCCCGCGCCACCGATCTGTTTACCGAGATGGCAACGATCCAAACGCCCACCCTGATTTTGTGGGGCGACAAGGATCGCGCAGTGCCGCTTGAGCATAGCGAACGCCACAATCGTCAATTGCCGCACGCGCGCATGGTGATTCTTAAAGGCGCGGGACACATTCCGCAAAATGAATATCCCGCGCGCGTCAATCAACTGATGCTTGATTTTTTGGATGGCGTGGAGGAAACCAGCGCCACGAATGGTGCGTAATCTCTGCGGCAAGTCAAAATTGGAAAACGCGGTTTTCCTTTTGATTGAATTCTGGTATAATTATCAATGGCGGCGCGGGATGCGCGCTTGCCAGAGGGTTAGGTGAAAATCGAATGACTTCAAATCCATGGATCCGTAACGGGTTAATCTACCTATTAATTTTTGTGGCGGTGGTAGCGTTGTTTTTTCAAATCGTGCAACAACCGCGCCAACCTAATGCCATTCCCATCAGCAAGGTCGCGCAGAGCGTCCAAGCGGGCCAAATCAAAAGTATTTCGGCGAATGGCACCACGCTCACCGTAAAGTATAAAGACGGAAATTTGACCGAAACGGCAACGAAATCGAATCGCGATATCAGCGTCGAAGAAGTGCTCAAAAATTTGGGTGTGACGCCGGACAAGATTTCGGCGGTGGATATTACGTATGAAAATCCAACACAGTGGGGCGACATTCTCACGATCCTCGGCAGTTTCCTGCCGCTGATTTTTGTCGGTGCCCTGTTCTTTTTCCTGATGCGCCAGGCGCAAAGTGGCAACAACCAAGCCATGTCGTTCGGCAAGTCGCGCGCGCGCATGTTCTCCGGCGATAAACCGACGGTGACGTTTGCAGACGTGGCAGGCGTAGATGAAGCCAAAGCCGAATTGCAAGAGGTTGTCGAGTTTTTGAAAGAGCCAGATAAATTTACTGCACTCGGCGCGCGCATTCCTAAAGGTGTTTTGCTCGTTGGCCCGCCCGGCACCGGCAAGACGTTGATGGCGCGCGCGGTCGCGGGCGAAGCGAACGTGCCATTCTTTTCGATCAGCGGTTCCGAATTTGTCGAAATGTTTGTCGGCGTGGGCGCGTCGCGCGTGCGCGATCTGTTCGACACCGCGAAACGCAATTCGCCGTGCATTGTGTTCGTGGACGAAATTGACGCGGTCGGGCGGCATCGTGGCGCGGGGCTGGGTGGCTCGCACGACGAGCGCGAACAAACGCTGAACCAAATCCTGGTTGAGATGGACGGCTTTGACACGGATACCAACGTAATCATCGTCGCGGCAACCAACCGGCCTGACATTCTTGACCCAGCTTTACTGCGCCCTGGTCGCTTTGATCGCCGCGTCATCCTGGATCGTCCGGACATGAACGGACGCAAGCAGATTCTCCAAGTGCACGCCAAAGGCAAGCCGATTGATCCCGAAGTGGATTATGCGGCAGTGGCAAAACAGACACCTGGTTTTTCCGGCGCGGACATTGAGAACCTGGTAAACGAAGCCGCCATTCTCGCGGCGCGCCGCAACAAAAAAGGCATTGGCATGAGCGAACTGCAAGAGTCCATCGAAAAAGTAATCGCGGGACCCGAGCGCAAGAGTCGCTTGATCAACGCCGAAGAAAAACAGATCGTCGCATATCACGAAGCCGGGCACGCATTGGTGATGCGCATGTTGCCAAACTGCGATCCGGTGCACAAGGTTTCGATCATTTCGCGCGGTATGGCACTCGGCTACACGATGCACTTGCCGGAAGACGATCGCTATCTGCAACGCCGCACCAAATTCCTCGACGATCTAGCCGGGGTGCTGGGCGGTCGCGCGGCGGAAGAAATTGTGTTCGGCGATATCACCACCGGCGCGGCGAATGATCTCGAACGCGCAACCGATCTGGCGCGCGCGATGGTGACGCGGTACGGCATGAGCGACAAGCTGGGCCCGCGCACATTTGGTAGCCGCGAAGAATTGGTTTTCCTGGGTCGTGAAATTTCCGAGCAACGCAATTACAGCGAAGAAGTGGCGGAACAGATTGACCAAGAAGTGAAACGCATCATCAATGGCGCGTTCACGCAAGCCAAAGAAATTTTGACGACGTATCGCGGCAAACTCGATGCCGTTTCCAGCCGCCTCATTCACGACGAGACAATTGAAGGCGCCGATTTCGAAGCGATGTTCAGCGACACGCCAAAACTGACGCAGAAACCTGCGCCCCAAACCGTACCGCTCTCAGCGCCCGCGGCGGCGTAACTGGTGTAATTCAAACGCGTTGCCTCTGTCTAGAGGCAACGCGTTTATTTTTGCAACTCCGTCACAGTTTGCGTTAATCAGCAAGAACGCATACAATCGCAAAATCAAAAAGCGCACCGGACACACACACACACAAGTCACAATGACGTGGCTTGTGATCCCTTTTTAGCGCAAGGATATTCAGAATGAGCGATATTACAATCGGCATGACAGCTGAATTGAGTGAAATAGTAACCGAGCGTGTGACTGCCGCGGCGTATGGCAGTGGTTTTGTCGCGGCGTATGCCACGCCCGCGATGATTGCGTTGATGGAAGGCGCGAGCGCCGCCGCGATTCAGCCCAGTTTGAGCGCAGGGCAAACCTCGGTGGGCACAGCCGTCAACATTACGCACCTCGCGGCGACGCCAATCGGGATGCGCGTACGTGTACGCGCGCAAGTAATCGCGGTGGACGGTCGGCGCGTCACGCTTCAAGTGGAAGCATTCGACGACCAAGAAAAGATTGGCGCCGGCACGCATACGCGCGCGGTGGTGGACGTGGCGCGGTTTGCAGACAAACTCGTCAAGAAAAATAGCCAGACGGCAGAAAGCAGGACGCCATGAAAGATATTACAGCGCGGGCACTCAATCTCGCGCAGGTAAAAGGCGCGTCGTACGCAGATATTCGAGTTGTGACTCGCCTAACTCAGCGCGTCGCGGTCAAGAACGGGCGCGTGGAGGCGTTGGAGCAGGACGAAACCCAGGGCTTGGGTGTACGCGTGATTGTAAATGGCGCATGGGGCTTTGCGTCGTGTTCGCGAATGGAACCGCGTGAGTTGGAGCGCGTGGTGACGCAAGCCCTTGCGATTGCGCGCGCGAGCGCGATGGTCAAAAAGCACGATGTGAATATCGGCGCGCCGATCACGATCACGGCGTCGTATCAAACACCAGTCAAGATCAACCCGTTCACGGTTTCGATGGCAGAAAAAATCAATACCCTGCTCAAAGCGGACGACGAGATGCGGCGGGTGAAAGGCGTCAAAGTCACACGCGGCGACATGACGTTTGTGCGCGAGAATAAAATTTTTGCTTCAACCGAAGGCAGTTTGATCGATCAGGAAATTGTTGAATCGGGCTGTGGTATTGTCGCCGTCGCCACCGATCCCGCATCGGGCCAAGTCCAAGTGCGCTCGTATCCGAATGCGGGCGGGCGGCACCAGCAAACGCGCGGGTATGAATTTATCTTTGAGCAAAAATTGGCGGAGAATGCCGGGCGCGTCGGCACAGAAGCTGTCGCGTTATTGAAAGCGGATCAATGTCCAAGCTATGACGCGGCAACAATCATTCTCGATGGCTCGCAGGTGGCTTTGCAGGTACATGAATCATGCGGACATCCGATCGAGTTGGATCGCGTCCTGGGTTCCGAAGCGGCGTTCGCGGGCACTTCGTTCCTGACGCCGGAAAAACTGGGGCGCTTTCGCTATGGCTCGGAAGCGGTCAATATCACCGCCGACGCGACCATTCCCGGCGGGCTGGGCACGTTCGGTTTCGACGATGAAGGCGTGGAAGCGCACACGATTGACGTGATCAAGAATGGAATTTTTGTTGGCTATCTCACTAGCCGCGAAACAGCGCAAGAGTTGAAACTCGGCACGTCGAATGGCGCGATGCGCGCGGATGGCTGGAATCGCACGCCGATTATTCGAATGACGAACATTAATTTATTGCCCGGCACCTGGGACGTGAATGAACTGATCGCCGACACGGACGATGGCATTTGGATGGAGACGAATCGTTCGTGGAGCATTGACGACAAACGTTTGAATTTTCAATTTGGCACTGAGATGGCATACGAAATCAAGGGTGGCAAGAAAACGCGGATGCTCAAGAACGCCACCTACACCGGCATCACGCCAGAATTTTGGGGCGCGTGTGACGCGGTCGGCAATGAAAAATCCTGGGTCATGTGGGGCACGCCGAATTGCGGCAAAGGTCAGCCACCACAGGTAGCCCACACGGGACATGGAGCCGCGCCCGCGCGTTTTCGCAATGTGCGCGTCGGTGTAATCAAGTAGATCAGGAGCTTACGATGCTAGGTCAAGAAGCAGTTCAAGAATTATTGAAACAAGTGCTCGCGTTTTCCAAAGCCGATCAAGCCGAAGTCCTGTATACCGGCATCGATTCCGCGCTGACCCGGTTTGCCAACTCGCAGATTCATCAGAACGTCGCCGAAACGAATACAACCCTTCGCGTGCGGGTGGCGTATGGCAAAAAAGTGGGCGTGGCGTCATCCAACGATGTGTCGCCCGAAGCGCTCAAGCGAACGGTGGATACGGCGCGCGCCATCGCGCAATTGCAACGCGAGAATCCCGATTTCAAATCTCTGCCCGCGCCGCAACCCATTCAAACAGTAGATGCGTTCGTCGAGCGCACGGCGAATTTTTCGCCGGAACAACGCGCGCAAGTGGTGAGCGTGCTGTGTCGCAAAGCCAAAGACAAGGGCGTGGTCGCGGCGGGCGCATTCGCCACTCAGGTGAGTGAATTTGCCGTCGCTAATTCGCTCGGCATCATGGCATATCACGCGAGCACCGTCGCCGACATCAACACGGTGATGATGACGGACACGAGTTCCGGCTATGCCGCGTTCACACACGCGGACGCGCGCGCGGTCAACGCTGAAGCGATTGCGAATGAGGCAATTGACAAGGCATTGCGCGGCCGCCACCCCATCGCACTCGAGGCGGGCAACTATACCGTTCTGCTGGAAGAATACGCCGTCGTGGACTTGCTCGACTTTTTGGCGACGCTCTCTTTTTCGGCGCAAGCCGTCCAGGAAGAGAGTTCGTTTATGCGTGGTAAAATTGGCGAACGGGTGATGAGCGAGAATGTAACGCTGTGGGATGACGGCTTGGCAACCAATACGCTCGCTCTGCCGTTTGATTATGAAGGTACGCCGCGCCAAAAAGTTATGTTTGTCGAAAACGGCATCGCGCGCGGCGTGGTATATGACACGGCGACAGCGGACAAGCAAGGTAAACGTTCGACCGGACACGCATTGCCCGCGCCGAACACGCGGGGGCCATTGGCAATGCACATGATGATGGCACCGGGACATACGCCCAAAAGTGACATGATCCAGGGAGTTGAGCGCGGCATCTGGGTCACGCGCTTTTGGTACACGCGCCCGGTACAACCGACCCAGGTACTGGTCACGGGCATGACGCGCGACGGCACGTTCTTGATCGAAAATGGCCAAGTCACGCGCCCGGTGAAAAATCTCCGCTTTACCACCAGTTACCTCGACGCGCTCAACCGCGTCCATGCGATCAGCCGTGAGACCAAATTGTTCCGCGATGATTGGAGCGGCGCGGCGCGCACCGTGCCGGCGTTGCTGGTGGATGGATTCCAGTTTACCGGCGCGACCCAGTAAAAAATAAAAACCAGGCTTCTCAGCGAAACCTGGTTTTTATTTTTGCGAATCGAGGACAATTTATTTAGGCATCGGTTTGGCGTCTTTGGGCGCGACGACGCTGATTGCGCTATTGTTGTAATCCCACATATGCGAGGTCATTTTCATCGCGGCTTTTTGCGTGGGGTCTTTGGCGTCATGTCCTTCATAGTCCATCAGGTATTTATGCACATAGCCATCGCCGCACAGCCACACGGAAATGTCGGCGCGATCAATTGCGGAATACGCATTTTTGTTTGAGGCGGAGCCGAGCATACCCAGGACAGCCGCGTTCTGCAATGATTTGAAATCATACTTCCAAATATCGCACGCTTGACCGTCTACGGATTCCGCGCCAACTTTATTGAAATCGGTATTTTTACCTCCGGCAAACGTGCTATACTCGTCGGGCTTGGCAAAATCCTGAAAGCCGGAGGTGTAACTGCTGTCACTCAGATACCACGACTTGGGATCCGTCAGTCCAAACATGGACACGCCCTTCATGTACGATTTGCCGTCGGCGTCAATAAACTCAACCGTCGTATTCTTATCGGGCGCGAGCATAGTCAAAAAGCCACCCTTGGACGAAAAGTAGGTGTTCTTGCCGTCCACCATCCCGCTCATATCAAAGAATGGTTGCTCAACATATTTGCCGCTTTCCATACTGCCAAAGACCCAGGAAAATTCGACGCGGTATTTGCTCGCGCTTTTTGCTTTGTTGGATGCGGCTTGCAGTGGATTGCCGGTTGACGTACTTGATCCAGCTGGTTTCGCAGTCGGCACGACGGTTGCGGCGCCGGGTTTTGCGGTTGGCGCGGTATCAGGTTGAATCGTTGGGAGTGCGCCGCCGGGTAGCACGGGCGGAATTCCGCCGGGCAAGCCGAGCGCGGCATCGGTTGCTTGCGCGGATGGCCCAACATTCTGCAAGCCACCCATAATTTGGCCCCACTGACTTTGACCAACCTGACCTTCAAGCCAAGGTAAACCAACCGCATAACCGCCGATGACGCAGGCAAGACACACACACAAGAGCAAGAGACAGCCACCCGCAATCATCACAATGTTTTTTTGTTTCATCCGTGATCCTCCTCAAATTTTCAATAGTGTAACGAAAAAGATTTCTTTTGACAAGCCCCCGTTACGGCGTGGGCACGCCAAGCCGAAATGGTTCGGCATTCGCTGGAGGATCGATCTTAATTGCCGTGTTGTTCATTTCCCAAAAATGCAAGAGCAAAGTTGCCGTGCCTTTATCGGTCGTTTTTTTGGCATTGTGCGCCGCAAGGCTCACACGGATCTGATGCAACATGCCATCATCGCATACCCACACTTTGCTTTCCGCCTGATCGAATGTGCCGAACGAGCCACCTTCGGGATCGGCGCTGAGCGCGTCACCGATGCCGGTTTCCGCCAACGACTTTGGCGTTTGCGTCCACACCTGGCAATTTTGCCCGTCGAACGATTCGCGCGCGCCGCTTTGAAACGTCAGCCGCGAGGTTTGCGCAACAAATTCGGCGAGCGTGTCATCGGGGCTGAACGGCGGGCGCACCGCGTCGGCGAGATCCGGCGTGATGACATACCATTTCGTCGCGGTGGGCAAGCCCATGCTCTTGGCACCTTTCGCGTAAAACTGTCCGCGCGTGGTCGTAAATTCGATGGACTCGCCGCCGACCTGGTAAGCATAATGCGCATCGGGGTCGTTCGTTTCACCTTTCAAATCGAGCGCAAAAGGCGGCGCGTTGCCTTGCTTGACCGCAAGCGTCATTGCCACGCGATATGTTTGCGCCGCCTGGGTTTTGGCAAATGCAATGACAATGGTGCTGGGCGTAGGAAATGGCGTAGTCTGCACGAACGGCGCAGGCGAGGCGATCACAAGCGGGGTTTGTATCACCGTGGTGGGCATAGCGAGCGGTGCGAATGCAGTTGATCCGGCAGACCTAGTCGGCACAATTGGCGCGAGCGTTGCGGCAGGCGCAACAACATCGCACGCAGAGAAAATTCCGGCGCACAGGATTAGCGCGAGCGTGATCAGGTTCTTCATCGCATATTCCTCATTCGTTGATGCATCGAGGCACCGACAGTGTAGCGTAAATTTTTTCTTTTGGCAATTACAAAAAATTGTGTTAGAATCGCAAGCGTGATTGACCTCGGCATTGTCATTGTGAACTATAATACCTGCGACCGGTTGCGCGATTGTTTGCGCTCGTTGGCGGCGAATCGCGGCATCGTGTTCACAACCTATGTGGTCGACAACTCCTCCCGCGACGGTAGCACGGCGATGGTCCGCGCGGAATTTCCCAAGGTCCATTTGATCGAAAGCCAAGTCAATGGCGGTTATTCGTATGCGAACAACCTTGCCTTGCGCGCCATCCTCGCGCTAGCGCCGCCGCCGCCGTTCACGCTCTTGCTCAACCCGGATACCGTTTTGCCGCCGGACGCGCTGGCACAAACGCTCGCGTTTTTCGCGCAACATCCCGACGCAGGCATGGTCGGTCCCAAATTAGTGATGGCAAGCGGCAAACTCGATCTCGCATGCCGCCGCAGTTTTCCCTCGCCGCAATTGGCGATCTATCACGCGCTTGGGTTGGACGCGCGTCTGCCCAAGAGCAAGCATTTTGCGCGTTACAATCTCACCTTCCTCGATGAAAACGAAACGGCGCAAGTGGATTCCGTCGTCGGCGCGTTTATGATGATGCGGACCGCCACTCTGCAACAGGTGGGCTTGCTCGACGAAATTTATTTTATGTACGGCGAAGATTTGGATCTCGCGTGGCGGATCAAGCATCGTGGTTGGGCGGTGTATTATTATCCCGGCGTCGCGGTGTTGCATTTCAAACGCGAGTCGAGCAAACTTTCTGCGCGCGCGCAGTACGAATTTTGGCGCGCGGCGTACATTTTCTATCAAAAATATTATGCGCGCACCACGGCGTTGCCAATGCGCGCATTGCTCATTGCGGGCTTGGCGTTCAAGGGCGGGCGGCAACTCGTGCGCGAAATGCGCCAGCCGTTGCCGCCGTCGCCGAATCGGGCGGAGATTTTAGCGTGAGACGGCAAGCGCAATTTATTTTCACGGTAACGTTATTGGGGACGGACGTGGCGATGACATGCCTGGCATTCTTCCTCGCCTATTTACTGCGCCCGCGCGAAGCCACGCCGAACCAAGTCATTGCGCCATTCACGTACTATGTTGGCATGATGGCGTTAAGCGTCGCCGCGCTCGTCATCATCTTCTTTTTTTACAAACTCTATCATTTGCGGCGCGGCACGTCGCGGCTCGACGAATTGTATTCAATCTTTCCGGCGGTCTCGATCAGCGTCATTGCCGGGGTCGCATTCACCGCGTTTGTCTATCGCGCCGACTTTGACTATCCGCGCGTAATGATCGCCTATTTTTGGGCGTGGGCGCTAGTGTTGATCGGCTTGGGTCGCTTGATGCATAGCACCGTGCGCTCCACGCTGTACACGCGCGGCTGGGGCGAATCGCGGGTGCTGGTTGTCGGCGCGGGTGAAGCCGGTACGATGATCCTCGAAAAAATTCGCGTGTCGCCGCACCTGGGTTATCATCCGATCGGTTTTCTGGACGATGAACGCGCGGGGCAGATAGTGCAAGGGTTGCCGGTGCTAGGCAAACTAGATCAACTCGGCGATGTCGTGCAACATCATCGGATCGCCGAAGTGATCATCGCCCTGCCCGAAGCGTCGCACCAGGACTTGCTCTCGGTGATTTCGCGCTGTGAAGACGGACGCGTCAGCATCAAGGTCTTTCCCGACGTGTTCCAAATTATGGCGTCGGAAGTGAATGTCGGCGATCTCAATGGCTTGCCGCTGTTGACGATGCGCGATGTGGCACTGCGCGGCTGGCGCTTGACAGCCAAGCGGATCATGGATGTCATCGTTAGCGCGATTGTGTTGGTGTTCATTTCGCCATTGATGATTGCGATCTCGGTTTTGGTCAAACTGGATTCACGCGGTCCAGCGTTGTACGCGCAAGAGCGCATGGGACTCGATGCCAAACCATTCCCGTGCTTGAAATTTCGCTCGATGCGCGTGGATGCCGAGGCGGAGACGGGCCCCGTGTGGGCCACGCAAGACGATCCGCGGCGCACGCACGTAGGCGCGTGGTTGCGCAAAGTATCATTCGACGAATTGCCCCAGTTCATCAACGTTTTGCTGGGCGATATGAGCCTAGTGGGCCCGCGCCCCGAGCGCCCGGTGTTTGTGGAACAATTTCGGCAGTTGGTGCCGCGCTATATGGAACGCCATCAGGAAAAAGCCGGGATCACCGGTTGGGCACAGGTCAACGGTTTGCGTGGTGAATCGTCAATCTGGGAACGCACCAAGTATGATCTATACTATATCGAAAATTGGTCGTTGTGGTTTGACATCAAGATCATGCTCTTAACGCTGTTCAAGTTTTTACGCGACCCCAGCGCGATCTAAACTGCTCAATAAAAAAACAGGTCTTGTCAGACCTGTTTTTTATTTTGAGCCAAGTTGGTTTGTGTCCAATATCGACGCGCCAAGATTTTTGATCGGCGCAAAGGTGATGCGATGAACGGGCGACACGCCCAATGCTTGAAGCGCGGCGTGATGTTGCGCGGTGCCATAGCCCTTGTGTTGCGCGAACGCATAGCCTGGAAATTCCGCGTCGAGCGCGATCAGCATGGCATCGCGCGCAACTTTGGCGAGGATGGACGCGCACGCAATCGAAAGCGAGAGTTGATCGCCATGAATGATCGCGGTTTGCGGCTGGGTAAACGCGGCGAGCTTGAGCGCGTCAATGAGCAAGGCATCCGGTGGAATCGCCAACGCTTGGATGGCGCGTTGCATCGCAAGCCGCGTGGCAGGAACGATGCCGAGTGTGTCAATCTCAGTGTGGGTCGCGCTCCCGGTGGCGTATGCCAGCGCGGCGGCGTGAATCGGCGCGACGAGCGCGGCGCGTTGCGTAGGCGAAAGCAACTTGGAATCGCGCGCGCGCGCGAGTGGGCTCAAGGCGCGACTGGTTGCCCAATCTTTGATTCGATGCACACGCGGCAAAATGACTGCGCCCGCGACGACGGGACCCGCCCACGCGCCGCGCCCGGCTTCGTCAATGCCCGCCACCTGCGCGAGGTGGCGCATCCAATAAGCGTGTTCAAATGTGAGACTGGGAATGGGAGCCGGCATCGTTTCAACTGCGCGGTTAGTTTAGGGTGGCGGTTTGCGCGCGCCGCGCGCGTTCGATCTGGTTGACAAAATCGCCGAACGCTTCCCGATTGGCTGGCGCGAATAGTACGTCCAGTTGATCGTGCGCGGACAGGTGAATGGACAAACCCAGCGCGCGGTCGGTTTCGGCAAGCGCAACCGACGTGATGGCGCACAATGGCACATAATTCCAAATGCCGCCATAGCGGTTGACACTGGCATTGTGCGGATTCGCGATCTCGTCGCGGATGAGAACTAGTTCGCGGTCGGTCAGGATGCTGAGGTGCGCCGGAGTAATAACGCGGTGAAAAAATCGATCGAGGAACGATGCCGTGGCAAGCAATTCCGGTTGCAAAAGAATGGCAATGACATGTTCGTTGGGCAGGATGCTACTGCGCCCCAAGTTCATAAACTTGAAATTGAGATTGCTCAGGTAATCGAACTGGGCGCGTTCAGGGTTGGGTTGAGCCGCAGAATTTGGCGGCGCATTTCTGAATTGGTCAATGAATGGCGCGAACAGATAATCGGTGACGGTATTGAATTTGAGCGTGGTCGTTTGCAGTGCGCCGTCGCCGGCGACGCCGCGAATCGTGAGCCAGGCTTGCAACAGAATTTTACCAAATTCGATGGCGTGAATATCATTCCGCGCGTAGCGTGTCGTCGTGATGCGGTTGCCGTTGGGTTCAATGACGTACAGCGTCTCGTCGAGCCAGCAAACCAATTTTTCGTTTTCGCGGTGAATGAACCCGGCATAGGATGGCGTGCGCACCGTGTACGGAAACGCGCCGGTGCGATTCGGCAAAGCGTTGAACGCGGCGCGATAGTTGGACGGGATTTCGGCGGGCGATTGCACCAGGCTCGCCCAGGTCAACCGGGTTTGAGCAAAACCGGTCAGCGGCGCTGGATCATTTAATTCGGCGTGGGTCAGTGAGCGTTTGAAATTGGCGGGCGTCGGGAATGCTCCTAGAATTGATGGTCGGGCAAAATAAAAAAACCGCAAAACCCACCTTTTATCAAAAGTGACTTTGCGATTTGATTGTTTACAACTTGGCTTACTCAGCGGCGGGTTTTTCCGCGACTTCAGGCGCGGTATCTTTCGCGGCTTGCGGCGTGCGTTTCTCTTTCAAGCGCGCGGCTTTGCCGTGCAAGCCCCGCAGATAGTAGAGTTGCGCGCGGCGGACGTGGGTGTGCCCCAAGACTTCGACTTTTTCGACGCGCGGCGATTGCACCAAGAATGTGCGCTCGACGCCGACGCCGTTGGTCGCAACGCGGCGGACAGTGAAACTGGCCGTTGCGCCTTTGCCTTTGCGGAGGCGCATGATGGTGCCTTGGAACACTTGGATGCGTTCGCGTTCGCCTTCGACGATGCGCGTATGCACTTTGACGCGGTCGCCGGGTTGGAGTTCCGGAATATTCGGATTGGCTTCCCGTTTGGTAATCGCAGCAACTAGATCCACAATAAACCACCCTTCATGAATTACAAATTTCTATGTGCGGACTGACGAACGGGCGCGATTATAGCATGGAAATTTGAATCGCGCAAATCGTTCGCGGCAAAACAAACTCCGGAGCGCTTGCCCCGGAGTTACTGTGCGGTGTGCCGAGCCAGGGACTTGAACCCTGATGACCTTACGATCACACGCCCCTGAAACGTGCGCGTCTGCCAATTCCGCCAGCTCGGCGTTCGAGTGCATTGTATTCCGATTGGAGGATTTGTCAAACAATTCGATTTAATTGGCGATATTGACGCGCACCAGACACGGGGTGCCGAAATTCCCGGTGTTATCTACGGCGGTGAGTTGCAACCAATACACTCCGTTCGCGACGGTTTTGGTGGACCAGAGACTCAGCACGGTATCGCTGATCGGTGTTTCAGAGCGATAGAGTTGCGTAAAGGAGAGACTGGCATCGGTGCGATATTCGAGTTTCCAGTAGGTCATATTGGGGCGCGCGGCGGTGCCGCGAATTTCGATCAAGCCCGACACGGTGCTATCCATCAGTGGTATTTTGATCTGCGCGCTCAAATTGGCGCATTGCGGCAGTGCTGTTTGCGCAGACGCGGTTGCAGGCGGCGTTGCCGTGATTGCCGTTGGTGTAACCGTTGGCGTGCCGGATGTTGTTGGCACTGGGATGCTGGTTGCCGTTGCTGGAACCGGCATCGCCGTGGCTTGAACTAGGACGGTGGGAACGGGCGCCGTTGCCGATGGCGCGCGCGTTGGCTCGCCGGCGTCCGTGCTAAACGCGACGCGCCTGGTTTTCAGATACCACTGCGCGATATTGCGGAAGCGATCACTTGGCGCGAGCATGGGCGCTAGTTGCACGCCGCGCACGCGCGAGTCAACGCCGTAGGTATAGACTGGATAATACAGTAACAATGCCGGGACGCGGTCGGCGAATAATTCTTGAAAGCGCGTATACAACTCGGCGCGTTTGGCTTGATCGGTTGTCTTACGCGCGGTTTCCAATGCTTCGCTAATGTCGCGGTCGTTCAGCCCGCCATAATTTTGCCCCAGACTATTCCCAACGGGAATTTGGGTCTGATGCCAATTTTCGTACTGATCTGGATCGTTGGACAGCGTGCGCCAATCATAGATCACGGCATCGAATTGCCGCGGGCGCAAGATATTTTGCACCAGAAGCGAATTGGGCACGGCTTGCACACTGGCTTTGACGCCGACGGCTTGCCACGCTTTGACAATCTCATTTGCCAGTGCAACGTGAGCTGGATCATCGCTGGTCGTCAAGGCGATGGTCAGCACGGCTTGATCTTTTTCGCGGATGCCGTCGCCGTTGGTATCTTTCCAGCCCGCGCTCTCGAGCAGAGATTTTGCCTTGTCCGGATCGAAGGCGTATTGCGGCACGGCGGAATCGTATGCCCAGGTTCCCGGTT
Source organism: Chloroflexota bacterium (assembly GCA_037440365.1). Lineage (GTDB taxonomy): Bacteria > Chloroflexota > Anaerolineae > UBA4142 > UBA4142 > JBBIUF01. The sequence continues at coordinate 15,714 of JBBIUF010000022.1, read as the reverse complement.
CGATAGGGCTGGCGGCGAGCAGACCTTGATCGTTCAACTGATCGGTGATCAGGCGTTGACGATCGATTGCATAGAGTAATGCTTGCCGCACGGATTTGTCAGTGAACGGCGCTTTCGAGAGATTTAAATAAATCAGCGTGTATCCGGCGACGCGCGCGTTGTACAGCGTGAGATGGGGAAGTGTCCGGGCTTTGGGCAAATAAGCGGGCAGGATGCGTGCAATGCCTTCAATTTCGTCGCGGGTGTAAGCGGTGAACACCGATTCGTAATCGGGATAGAGTTTGAATTGGATGCGGCTAAGGTACGGGCGCGCACCATAGAAACGTGGGTTGGCGTCGAGCAGAACATGGTCGCCGGTGATTTCGGTGAGTTGAAAGGGACCCGTGCCGATGGGATGGCGGTTGAATGGATTCTGAAATAGATCGCCGGGCGCAACGTCTTTGAGCAGATGGGCTGGCAAAATGCCAATCGTGGTGTAATCGAGAAAAGGCGCGTAGGGTTGCGTGACTTGGAAGCGCACCGTGGTTGGATCAATGACCGTGATCGCGACCGTGCGCCAAAATGCGCCGAGGTCGGGTGGACCCTTGTACGCGGGGTCTTGGATCGCGTGAAGCGTGTACAACACATCGTCCGCGTTGAACGGCGCGCCGTCTTGCCAAACAACATCGGCACGCAAGGTAAAGGTATAGATCAAGCCGTCCGGCGAAACGCTCCAACTCTTTGCCAAATCCGGTTTGAGCGTGCCGTTTTCGTCGGCGGAGGTCAAGCCCGTAAAGACGAGCGACGTTAGATCGCGATCAATATCGTTGTATTGGCTAAAGATGGGATTGATGGCGTTGGGCCGCCCGGCAACGCCTTCGGTGTACGTGCCGCCAAAGTCGGGGCGTTCAACAGAATTGGTGCCAAGCGCAAGATAGCCCAGCACCACACCGAGAAAGACAACCCCGACCGTGGCGATCAACAACTGCCAGCGGATGTGCTTCACCGCGAAGCGACCTCGAAAAGGATGCGCGGGTTAACCGTGCACACTGAAGAACGCGCTGAGGAACGACATGAGGAGAAATATGACGGACAAGACAATCGTTGCATTGAACAAGGTGCGTTCCAAGCCTCGGCGGGTGCGCGCGACTCCTGCGCCGCCGCTAAACATATTGCCCGAACCATCGCCCTTGACTTGGATCAAGATGATGACCATCAACGTAATCGAAATAATGATCTGAATGATGTTGAGATACACACTCACGGTAAGGTTTCCTTTATAAGTAGAGTGGACGCATTATAGCATTAGACGATACAGAGGGCAAATCGAAAAAGCACGCGTTGGCCTATGGCACTTGCACGGTCGTCAACGTGATTTGATTATTCTCATTTGTCCATTCCGATTTAGGCACGCTTAATGATTCATTTGTGAGCGGGTTATACAAGGCAACTCGCACAACATATTCGCCGGGCGCAAGATGGGGCGGCAGGCGCAAGCGTACTGGTGCGCGCCAAATGTCACCGGGCGACCAACGCGACGTGCCGAGTGCGTTGCCCACCGGAAGCTCATCCGTCGAAGCGACCAGCGTCTTGTCCGCATACAAACCGACAAACAAACGCGCGTCCACGTTTGTCGGCTCTTGCGTGCGCCAGTACGTATCCACATCGAGAAAATCGCCGGGGCGCGCCGTAGCGGACGCGGGCGTAAAACCTGCAAGCGCAATGCGATTGTCGAGCAACACATCGCGGCGCGTCAGATTGGCGGGCAACATTTGCGGCGCGCGGGACGTGAGATAACCCTGCACGCGTGCATACGCTTGGCCCGCAAAGCCAGCATCGTCAAAGATGCGTCCGTGTTGGGCAAGATAATCGCGGATGACACCGTCTGGATCGACGACGGTATCATAAACGCGAAAGAGCCACACGCGCGAGTGAAACGCAAATACCTGATCCAGCGCGGCGCGAGTTTCGTCCGCCGTGGTGGCGTAAAAATCCGATTCGGGATTGCCCCACCCCAAGTTCGGGGCGCCGCCGATCGAGCCCGTTTGCAAAACGATCGGCGCGCGATGTTGATCTACTAGCCGTTGAACCGAGCCGAGCGACATATCGCGCGGCGGATAATTTGTCAGGCGTCCGCGCCACGCGATCGGCTGATCGAAATAATAGACAAACGCAGTGTAAGTGTAACCTGCGTCGATAAGCACCGCGTCGCCGGGTCGCCAATGCGCCGCGAGATACTGCGTCGCGCCGCGCAAATCATCATCCGCATAGCGCGGATCGAACCAAAAATTTGAGATCGAATACGCTGACGCCAGCGTCAGCACGGTGAGCATAACCGGAAACACGAAACGCACACGGCGTAGTGTGGCGAGTCCGATCGCCAGCAAAATATAAAACGCAGGCGCATACAGAAACACATAGCGCACATGATAAAGCGGCTTCCACAACGAAAGTCCAACTATGATCGTCAGTGGTACCAGCGTATAACCCAAAAGGAAAACCAACTTGGAGCGCTCGCGGTTTTGCCAAAATGCGATCCCAAGAACCACAACTACCCCAATCAAAATCGGCGCGACGATCCCAGGTTCAACCGATTGCCCTAGCGTGAGCGCAGTAAACGCCTCGACGATCACGGTTGACCAATCTGTAAACGTGCGCCAGGGCGGCACGGGCGGATCGAATGCTTGCCGCAAGGCAGTCGGAAGCCAGGGCGCAAAGAGAATGGGCGTGGCAAGTTGAGAAACAAACCAGGTTCGAAATTCAAAATTCAACCGCCGTTGCCGCGTCTGGCGCACCCATTGGATCGCGGCAACGAGATTTTGAAAGACGAGCAAGAACGCAAAATAATAGAGTGTGTACAAACCGAGCGCACTGATGACGGCATAGGCAATCAAATCGCGTGAGACCAGGCGCGGTTGGAATTGTTTCAAGAGACGGACGAAAAAATAGGTGGACGCCAAGCCGAGCGTTGCGCCCAACGTGTACATCCGTACTTCTTGCGCATACCAGAGATTGTATGGCGAAATGGCGACGAGGAACGCGGCGATGAGCGCAATGCGGTGATCGAACCACGCGCACGCGACGCGGTAGGTGAGCGCAATCAGCAACACGCCAAAGAACAGCGAGACGAATGCCATTGCAAATTCGGACCAGCCCGCGAGCGCGCCCCAAAAGTGCAAGAGGTAATAGTACAACGGCGGATGAATGTCGCCCGCGGTATGGCGCGTCAACGTGACCAGGTCTTGTTGCGCCAGGAAGACACTGACCGTTTCATCGTACCACAAACTTTCGACGCCGAGGCGATACAAGCGCAACGCCAATGCGGTCAGGAGAATCAAACCTAACCAAAAACGCGAGGGGAATTTCAAACGCACGTCAAGCCTGTTCCACATTCTGCTGTTCCAAACGAATGGTGACCATCCCTAATGCCACATAGAGCCAGAATAACACAACCGAGTGCGGAAATTTGAGATTGAAAAAATAGTGGTCGGTCAAGCCGCCGATTAATGCGCCGAGCAATGCGCCGGCAAGCCCAAGGATTATCGGCGCATAGAATGGATCACGCCCAAGACCAGCAAACCAAGCGCGCGCAACATGATAAAAAAACAATCCGACCGTGAGCAGAAACACACTCACCCCAACCAGACCCATCTCTTCCGCCATGAGCAAATACACCGATGACACGCCAATATACGTGTCAATGTCCGGCGCGCCGCCAAAGCCCACGCCAAAAATGGGATAGCGCGAAATCAGCGTGAGCGCGTCCTTGTATTCACCCAGCCGCATTTGCGTCGAACGGTCGCTGGCGGTAAACGCATCCATAAAATAGCCCACGTAATCCTGGGTCATCGGCAGGAACAAGATCACTGTGACGGCCACGATTGCCACCGCGACGATCGGACGATAGCGCACCGTCGCAATCACGATGAGCGCGAGACCCAAGCCCAGCATCGCGCCGCGCGAAAACGTTAACACCATGCACGCGCCCATCACCGCAACCATCACGCCGATCAATTTACGCGGCAACAACGGGTGCGCGGCAAATAATTGCGGCACCGTGAGCGCGGTCACGAGGATGAGCAAGCCGCCTAGCACATTCGGATCAACCGAGGTCGAAGTGGCGCGCATCGGATTCGCGGGATCGTCGTTGATGAACCGCAAGACACGATCGCCGGTCGGATATTTAAACACGCGCAACGCCGAAAGTAACGTAGTTGAAAGATCGTGCGGCAAAAGGTACAACCCCACGCCGATGAACGCAGAAATAAATCCGGCGACGATGAGCGCGGTCACAAATTTAGCGAGCGCCTCGCGCGTCTGCACCACATTGACCACGATAAAGAAAAACGAAATCGCCGCAAGGATTTCGGCAAACTGGCGCAGGACTTGATTGTCCACCGGCGCATAGGCGAGACCCGCGACAAAGGAGAACACCGCCAGCACCAGAAAGGTCAGCACCGCCCAACCGAGCGGCGTGGCGCGCAAGCCCACATTTGTTTGCCGCGTCATGGTGCGCGCAAACCAGATCGCGATCACCGCGAGGAGCGCCAGATCGAGAAAAGTTGGATTGAAACCCAGGTTGATTGGCAATGCGCCGAACGGCAACAGGACTGCCACGGCGATCACCGCGTACATGCCCAGATCGATATTGGACAAGATCACGCCAGCGACAATCACCGCGACCATGACGCCAAACGCAATCAGGGGCGACCCAAACGCGATCACCGCGCCGCCGCCAACGGCGAGCGCAACGCCGAGCGCAAGCACGCCCAGCCACATGCGCGCGCGATGTTCAATCCATTGAAACTGCATTTCGCTTTCCTCGCCAAAAACTCAAAACAATTCCACCGAGCGCGCCGAACGTGGTGAACAACGTGATCGCCAAACCGACGTATACCGACGTTGGATCAAAAATCAATTCAACACGTTGTGCGCCCTTTTGAAGCGGCACCGCGATCAGCGCAACATCCGCGCGGCGCGTTGGGACCAATACGCCGTCGATCAAGACCTGCCAATTGGGATAATAGTTTTGACTGATCAGAAGCATGGCATCAGCAGGTGTGTTCACGGCGATCACGAGATGCTCCGGCGCATGGACGATCACGCGCGCCGAATTACGCGCGGCATCAGGATAGTGTAACATTGCCCAATCACCTGCCAGATAGGCAGTCGTGCGCGGATCGAAATCAGCGCGCGCCATCGCGGCAAGCGCAGTTTGATCATCGGCAACCTGCACCGATGGCACAAACCATGCGCGCGGCAAGGCATCCTGAATATGCAGTAACCGCGTCTCGCCATCTTGCGCGATCACATCTGCATTCGCCGCGCCAGGACGCCCGGTAATCACGTACCGCACGCCGAGCAAGCGCCACAATGTTTCGTCCGGCACCGCGTCGCGCAGAGCGGCATACCACTGGGTGCGCAATGGACTAATCCCGCCGATCTCTTCCAGATGATACGCAATGCCGAAATGTCCTGGCAATTTTCCTTCATCGGCAACGCGAAAAATATCGTGATCATTTTGCATCGCGGCGATAAGCGGCGTGATCGGAAAACGCTCATTCGGCGCGGCGTTGTATGCCGCCGTGTTAATCGTAAACAGATCCAAGACGATCAACGCGCCGATCAGGATCGCAACGCCGCGCGCGGCTAGGTGTGCGCGCGCGGCAATCAACCCAGTCGCCAACACGAACACCAACGTCATAAACGCCGCCCGGTCGCCGAGAAACGCGACACGCCCCGATTGCCGCAAAGTGCCGGACAAATACAAGGTCAGCACCAACATTAAACTGATCACAATGCCCGCTGGCAACAGCGCCCAAATGCGCCGCACCCGTTTTGCATCGCACGAGGACGCCAACAAATCGCGCGCGCCAAAACCAGCAAGGAGCGCGAGCGCAAAACTGACGATGAACGCCAAGCGTTCTTGATCGCGAAACAATGCAAAGCCAGGCGCGAACAAATACAGGACGGCATACGCAAACGCATACGCGCCGAACGAAACGAGCAAGGCACCGAGCGCGAGCCAGGCCCAAAACATTTTCTCCCGCGAGCGGTTGCGCGCGAGCGCAAACACGGCCAGCCACAATGGCAACACGCCGAGATACAACGGCGATTGAAACGCGCTGACAAAACCTGGCAAGATCATTTGCAACGGATCAAGGGTTGGAAACCCACGCGATGCTTCTGCCCAGGAAATTCCCGTGCGCGTTGACACCATTTGGTATTCAAACGTCGGCAGATATTGCGCGGCAGAAACCCCGATGCCGATCAATAGCGTCAAGGCAAACGGCGCAAGTCCAAAGATAAAATTCTTGACGCCGCGCCACTCGTTCTGCGCCACGCGCCAGACGAAATAAATCGCACTCGCATAGCCGACAAATAGAAAAGTTTGCGGATGACCCGCTAATGCCGCTATGCCAAGCGCCATCCCCGCGGCGAGGTAATAACGCATTCCGCGTTCAACCGCGAGATCAAGCAACAACAAAATCAGCGGCAACCAGGTTGCTGTTTCGAGGATAGCCAGTTGTTGGGGCGGATAGGATGTGAGATAGCCGCCAAAGGTAAAGGTGATTGCGCTGAGCCAGGCGGCCGTTTGTGATCCCAGCACACGCCGCGCAAACAAATAGGTGAATGCGCCTGCGAGCATAAAGTGAACGATCGCTTCGAGTTCGAGATCAAACAAGGTGAAATCGCCGTGCCGCGCCACGCTCACGCCGAGCGTCCACGCCAAACCAAGCGGATACATTACCGCGCTTTGCACATCCGCCAGAAACGGGTGCCCGCTATTGTAATTGTCCGACCATAGCGGCAAACGTCCTTGCGCGAACGCTTGCGCTGTGTACTGGCGAAACATCCAAAACTGATCGCTGAAATCGCCGGGCGGAAAGATCGCGCGGTCTTGAATTTTTGGCGTGACGATACGCCAGAAAAATAGCAACACCAACACGACGATGAGCGCAAGGGCAAGCAGATCGCGAATTTTAGAATTTGAAATTTGAAATTTGAAATTGCGTGTTTGGTTCATTATGGAATGGTCACTTGCGTCAACACGACGCGATCATCGGCTAGGCGTTTGCCGCTGGCATCCAACACAGGAACGCGCGCGCGCGTCGCCGGGTCATACATTCCAACAACGAGCGTATACACACCAGGCGTAGCCACGCTAATCTCGTGCGCGTCCACAATGCGCTCGCCCGGTTGCCACACGCTTGTCGCCAATGTGCCCAAAGCCGGCGCGCTATCTTGTTGCGCGATTATGTGATCGTTGGCGTCGGTGAGATGCACAAAGACAGTCAAATCTTGAGCGCTATGTTGCCTCGCCTGCCAGATCAGCAGAACATGCAAGGGACGCACATTCTGGACGTGATAACCAATCAGGGTGGCATCACCAACACGGACATTGACGGGAATGATCGTTGATTCAAATTCGAGCGGCGTCAGGTACAATTGCGGACGAAATACCGAAAGGTGAGTTTCGAGAATTCGATCGTCGTTGCGAGTTAGAAAATTTTCGACCATGTGATCGGGATCCCACCAGTCGGGTTGCGCGGGAATAAACCAAATGCGGCGATACTGTTGATTGAGTTGCCGCAAGATTTTTTCGTCAGCGGGCGTGGGCGTAAAATCTTTAGGCACGGTGGTCACCGGGATATTGCCCGAACGATAATAGATCGCCGACATTTCCGTAAAGTTCTGAACGATCACGTCGCCCGGCTGTTGACGCTCCGCGATATATTGCGCGAGCGCGCGCCAATCAGGCGCTTTGGCGTACGCGGGATCGAAATAATAATTTGAGAGCGACACGGTGGAGAGCAGAACAAAACTCAATCCCACGCCTGCAAAAACCCAGCGGTGAATTTTGAATTGCCCATTGCGAATAGCGTTCAGTGCGAGCGCAAACGCAAGATAATCTGCCGGCGCGATCACGTTGAGATAGCGTTCGAGAAAGAGCGGACGCCCTAGCGAAATCGCATACAACGCCAGCGTTGGCACGCCAATCCACAACGCTAGAAATGCCGCGCGGATTTTATCGCGCCGCGCTAAATAAACGAGCGTGCCAAAAAGTAAAAACGCAAGCGGCACCCACACAAACATTTTCAAATCATTTGGCACGGTATCGCCGACAATCAAGGTGGCGAGCGTGCGGCTAAATTGGTCGAGGAGCGGCACACTTTGTTGCGCACTCGCCTCGCCATACGTGGTCACGCGATTGGTGCCGAACAAAACCCAGGGCGCGTACAATGCGACGAGCGTCACTTGGGCCATGATCCAACGCGCCAGCGTGCGCCAACGGCGCTCCCACAACACGAACGAGAAAACGAACAGGTTGAGCGCGGCAAGGACAAAGACATCGTAATAGTGGGTGTAGAGACTGGCTAGTGTGGCGAAAAGATAGAATGTTAAATTCAAAATTCGCGCATCGGAATACCAGCGACTCGCTTGCGGCGTGCGTCGTTCCGCGTTCCACCAACGCCAGAAAAAAATGAGCGCCAGCAAACTCAGGCAGGGCCACAACGTGTAATTGCGAACATCTTGCGAATGCCAGATTTGATATGGATTGATGGCAATGAGCGCGGCGGCGATGAACGCCAGCGCGAATGAATGAAACATGTCGCGCGCAAGCCGATACAACAAGGGCACACACAGCACACCAAAAAACGCGGCGAAATAACGCGTGGCAAATTCGCTGGCTCCGGCAATGGCGACCCAGACGCGCAATGCTAGATATAACAAGGGTGGATTTGGCTCAACCGTGCTGATGCCTTTCCATAAACCTGCCCAAGTGCGTTGCACAAAAATCACCGTGAACGCTTCATCGCCGCGTAGCGAGACGGCGTCGAGTCGGAACACGCGCAAGGCGAACGCGAACAGCATGAGCAACGCCACCACGATCAACGCTTGGCTCGCTGACCGCTGACCGCTAACAGATTGGATGCGTTCTTCGCTCATTTTGCGTTTTGCAGTTTTCATCGTTTTTGAGCAATCGCAATGACGGACAAGCCAAAGGGAATATCCACGCGCGCCGCCGCCGCAATTTCGGCGCGGTAGAGCGCCGAGAGCGCCGTGTTGATCGGGCGCGGCAATTCAGTTTGCAAATCCGATTCAACAACCTGGGTCAACTTGAGCGCACGCCGCCGCCGCAGGCGTTCGACGATGACAAATGGCAACAAAAATGCGTTGGTGTGCATGACCCGCTCAACCGCCAAGCCAGCCCGCGCCATTTTTTCGCGCAACTCGCGCGTGTCGTATCGTCGTTGATGTCCAACCGCGACATCGTGCGTACTCCACAACCAAGGATACGCCGGTAACTGCGCGATTATGCGTCCGCCCGGTTTTAGTGTCCGCGCCATTTCGGCGAACGCGCCAACATCATCGGGAATATTACAAATGACATCAAACGAGACCGCCAGGTCAAATAAATTCGCCGGAAAAGGTAGATCGGTGACGGACGCCAACGTCGTGCGCTCGCGCGGAATATCCCGCGCCTGACAAAACGCGAGCGCATCCGCCGAAATATCAATGCCGATCGCGCGCCCATAGCGTTGCAAGAGCGCAAGATTTGCGCCGGTGCCGCATCCGGCATCCAGAATCGTCGCGTTGCGCGGCAACGGATAGCGCGCCAGCAATGCCGCGAGCAAATCGCGCAAACCGCGATACCACCAATAATGATCCTCGATCTCAAACATCACCCGGTATTCATCCGGACGCATCAACATATCAGTATGAGTCACACAGCCTCAATGCACAGTGATTTCGCCGAGCGTGATGATCGCGCCCAATGGATTGCCGGTCGCGGCATGGTATGGCAGTACTTGCCAATGGTACGTTCCAGGTTGCACAAACGCCAGCGCAACGTCGTGCGTATCCACGATAATATCTTGCGTGCGCCAGGTTGAACTGCCGGCGCGATTGCCTAATGGCACCTGATCCCATTGCCCGACCAGCGTCCCGGTTTCATCCACGAGTCTCAGCGACACGGCATAATCTTCTCCAACCGGCTCGTCGACTTGCCAAAATAATTTGACTGTGACGCGCGCGTTTAGGGTGCTCGGCGCCGGAATGGCATAGCCGCGTAAATGCAAATGTCCGGCAAACGCAACGTCGCGCGCGTTGGTGAGCGCACTGGGCTGGACCGTGGGCAACGCCTGGACAAACAGCGATAATTTAATTGCCGTGCTCGTCGCGGCAAAATTTGTTTCATCGAGCAGGACACCCTGTGTGTTCAATAGTTGTTCAATACGCGCATCCGGATCGTCAAACGGTACATTCATGGCGAGCAACCACACGCGCGAATTTTGGGTCAACGCCGCATGCACGCTCGCCGCATCTTGCTCTGGCGACGCAATGCCATCCGCGCGTAAAATCGGCAGGGTGACCAGCGGCAGTACATCATCGGCGTAATAGCGATAGAGTTCTTCGGTATGCGGCGAATCGAGAATGAGCGTGTCGCCCGGGCGCGCACGTTCGCGCAACGACGCGGACCACGCGCGATGATCGTCTTTGCCAAAATGCGGATCGAAATATAAATTGTTCAGCGATAAGACTGCGCCGAGCAGGATAATTGTCAGTGCTGGCGCGACGAATATTTTGCGCCAGCGCATCAGCCCGGCAATGCCTGCCGCAACGCCAATATAAAATGCCGGGCTGATCGAAATAAGATAGCGCGAGTTTTGGTACAGTGGACGGATAAACGAGAGCGCAAAAATGCCAGCAATCGGGACGCCCAAATAAACGCCGAGAAAAATTCTCAGAGTCAGTTTTGAATTTTGGATTTTTGACTGTGAACTGGCAAATAGAATTCCCAGGACAAATAACGCTAACATTGCCGCGTTGAACCAAGTTGCTTGGGCCGCATCCGCTGTAACGCCAACACTAAACGAGTTGAGCAAATCGCGCAGAATGACATCCAGCGGCACAAAATAGGGACCGCTATGTGCATTGCTTGCCGCGCTCGCCGTGACTTGGCGCAAAAGCAAAATCACGGAAGCACCTGGCACGGCAGGCAAGAAAATCCACGCGCGCATCTTTGGTTCACGCCAAATCAACATGGCGATCAGGATGACGTGAACCGGGAACAGAAAAATCGAATAATAGTGCGTGAACAAGGACGCGATGGCGGCGGCAATATAGATCAAAACCCACTTGGACGTTGCGGCAGGCGGACGCGCGCGTCCAAACTCAAACGCGCGTGCGAGCGCGTAAATCGCCACCGTGTTCAACCATAGCACGAGCGCATACGGACGCGCCTCTTGCGCGTACCACACATAAAACGGCGACAACGCGGCAAGCAACGCGGCGACGAGCGCAGCGCGCTGATCGAACCAGCGATGCGCGAGCGCATAGATCAATGGCACGGTGGCGACGTTCGCGGCAAGGGATAGATAGCGCAACGCAAATTCGCTCATGCCAAAAAACGGAACCGCGAGATGCAAAAAAACAAAATACAATTGCGGGAGCGTGTCGGTTGTCGCAATCGTCTGAATGTAAATCGTGTTTGCCAGCAACGTGGCCCAATCGTGCGTAGCACGATAAAGGCTCAAACTTTCGTCCCACCAAATCGCCTGCGCGCCCAACCGATAAACGCGGAGCGCGAATGCCAGCAAGACAATCAACCCTAGCGCAATACGTTCGCGCGCGGGAAAACGGGACATTGCAGATTGTTCGGATTTCATCGCGGCGGCATTATACCGCGATTGAATCGAAAAACCAAAGTGTGTTACAATGTCGGTATGCGATTCGACATCTTTACTCTCTTTCCTGAAATTTTCGCGGGTGTGTTCGACGAGAGCATTTTGAAACGCGCCCAAGACGCGCAACTCGCCGAAATCAATCTGCATGACATTCGCGATTACACGACGGACAAACATCACGTCACCGACGATTATCCGTACGCGGGCGGCGGCGGCATGGTGATGAAACCGGCCCCTATTTTCGCCGCGGTCGAAGCCATTCTTGGCACACCACCTTCTGCGCCGGTGATCTTGCTCACTCCCCAAGGACGCGTGTTCACGCAAGCGATGGCGCGCGAGTTGGCGCAACAGCCGCACATCGCCTTGATCTGCGGGCATTACGAAGGTGTAGATGAGCGTGTGCGCGAACATCTCGTCACGGACGAAATTTCAATTGGCGATTATGTGCTGACCGGCGGCGAGATTCCGGCAATGGTGTTGGTGGACGCGGTCACGCGCTTGCTTCCCGGTGTGCTGGGCGATCCCGCCGCGCCAATGCACGATTCGCACGCGGCGAGTTTGCTCGAAGGTCCACATTATACCCGCCCCGCCGATTTTCGTGGTTGGCAAGTGCCAGATACCTTGATGTCAGGGAATCATGCTCAAGTTGCCAAATGGCGTCGCCAGGAATCCTTGCGCCGCACCCTCGCTCGCCGCCCCGATTTGCTCGCCAACGCAGAACTCTCGGATGACGACCGGGCTTATCTAAAATGGCTGACCGAACAAAAATCAAGCACCGCATTTTGACAAAAACCTCATTCCCAAGTATAATCGCTCACCGTTGATTGAAAGTTGGAGGATGTATGTACGCAATTTTGAAGACGGGCGGTAAACAGTACCGCGTGACTCAAGGCGACAAGATCGAAGTGGAACGGCTACCCAACGCTGTTGGCGAGACAGTGACGTTGAGCGATGTGCTGATGATTGAGAAAGACGGACAGGTGTTGGTCGGCAAACCGATGGTGCAAGGCGCCGCGGTTATGGCGAAGGTTCTCAGCGAAGACAAAGGCGTGAAAACGATTCACTTTGACTATCGCAACAAGCACCGCCGCCGCAAAACGATCGGGCATCGCCAGGTTTACACGCGCCTGGAAATTTCGGAAATTAAAGCGTAGGAGTTTGATATGGCACACAAAAAAGGTGGCGGTTCATCGCGCAATGGTCGCGATAGCAATGCCCAACGGTTAGGCGTCAAGCGCTATGATGGCGAGTGGGTTCATTCTGGCACGATCATTTTGCGCCAGCGCGGTTCCCGCGTGCGTCCCGGTTTGAACGTCAAGTTGGCGAAAGACGATACGCTCTTTGCGTTGGTTGACGGCACGGTCAAATTTGAGCCGTACAGCAAAGAACAAAAACAAGTTAGCGTTTATCCTGTTCAGAGTGGCGCGGTCGAACCCGCCGCCACGGTCTGATTCAGAAAGGTTATGAACTGTGAAACCTGGTATTCACCCAACCTGGTATCCCGACGCGGCGATCACGTGCGCGTGCGGGAATACGTGGACGACCGGTTCGACGCGTAAAGAAATTCACACGGACGTCTGCAATAAATGCCACCCATTCTTCACGGGCGAGCAACGCATCGTCGACACCGCCGGCCAAGTTGAGCGCTTTATGAAGCGGATTACGGCAAAGGAACAAATTGCGGCGGCGCAACCTGCGCCCGAAGAGAAAAAGATCAAGAAAGAGAAACGCCAACGCAAAGCACCAGCGCCGACCCCGGTCGCGTTGAGCCAAGCTCCCGCGGAAGTTCCAACGGCAGAAAAACCGGCCGAATAGTTATCAAACCAAGAGGCAGAGAGAAATCTCTGTCTCTTTTTTTCTCTTTGCGCAACCGGCATCTCGGTTTACCCCGCCCTGAATTTTGCGATCAAGCGTTGTGTTTGGTTATTGAGATTTGATAGCGGAGGATTTGCGAATGAATGATGTCGTCCGTGAACGCCCCATCTCGCGTGGTCACATTGAACTGATTTGCGGCTCGATGTTTTCCGGCAAAACGGAAGAACTCATTCGCCGCGTCAAACGCGCCGAAATCGCCAAGCAACATGTCCAAGTCTTTTCGCACCGGCTGGATACGCGCTATGGCGAAAACAAAGTCGCGTCACACAGCGGCGCAGACTGGGGCGCCCTCCCCGTGCAGACGTCCGAACAAATCCTCGCGCAGATCGATCCAGACGCCACCGTCGTCGCGATTGACGAAGCGCAATTTTTCGATTGGAAGATCACCGAAATTGCAAGTATGCTTGCCGACCGAGGCGTGCGCGTCATCGTCGCTGGACTCGATACGGATTTTCGCGCCGAGCCGTTTGGACCGATGCCAATCTTGATGGCACAAGCCGAGCAAGTGGACAAGCTCTCCGCGATCTGCGTCGTCTGCGGCATGCCCGCTTCACGCACGCAACGCTTGATCAATGGCACGCCAGCCAAGTACGATGATCCGGTGATCCTGGTCGGCGCAGATGAAGTCTACGAAGCGCGTTGCCGCCATTGCTATCAATCGCCCGGCAAAAACGCGGCGCAAGAATAACGCGGCAAAATGTTTGCACCTCGCAAGAATCGCGCGAATGTGTTTGCGCTTGCCGCATACATCCTTCTCGCGCTCGCGCTCACCTATCCTCTGATTTTACATTTCACCACGCACGTCCCCGGCGACGGGAGCGATGATCCCGCGCTCGCGTGGAATTTGTGGTGGGTCCCGTATTCGATTATCAACCTCGGCAAAAACCCAATCTATACGGATTATATGTTTTATCCGATTGGGCTGAACCTGGCTTTTTATACGCTGACCTACCTTAACGCCTTTCTCTCCATCCCGCTTCAGTATGCGACCAACTTGGTCATTGCCACAAATGTCAATGTATGGTTCTCGTTTGCAATGAGCGGATTCGGCGCGTATTTGTTGGTCAAATTCGCAATTCGCAATTCGCAATTCGTGATTGGGAATTCTAAAATCGAATGGGCGGCTTTTGTCGCAGGCGCGGTCTATGCGTTCTCGGCGAACAAGATGCTCTATGCCTCGCTCGGGCAATTCAATATCGCATCATCACACTGGATTCCATTTTACGTTTTATTTTTGCTAAAATTGACAAATGACCGCCATTCGCCCCTCGCCCCCCGCTTCGTGCTTCGCTATGGGCTTCTGCTCGGCTTGTTTCTCCTCTTCCAAGCGTTATCGGAATTTATCTTGGCATCCTTTCTCATTATCTTTACCGCGATTTATTTGATTTACTGGCTCATCGCCAATCGTTTTCGCCCGCCGTCTTTCGTCCTCCGTCTTTGGTCGTTCGTCATCGCGGTCATCACGTTTACACTTCCCATGCTACCGATTCTCGCCGCGATGATCCAGGACATGCTCACCGAGGGCGATTTTATTCAGCAAGGACTTGGCTTTGCCGATGTATTCTCCAGCGACGCGCTTGGCTTTTTTGTGCCAAGTCATTTGAATCCAATTTTTGGATCGCTCGAAGCACAATTCCATTTCGGCTATGTCAATTTTGCCTACCTGGGTTTCACCGCGCTCATCGTCGCGATCATCGCGCTGTGGCAAATCAAACCCGCGCGCATCTGGGGCGTGTTTGGCGCGATCTTTATTTTGATCTCGCTCGGGCCTGATTTGCGCGTGAATGGCAATGCGATCCACGCGCCATGGTTGCCATTCAATCTATTGTTAGAAATTCCATTCATCAAAGGCAATCGTTATCCGAGCCGCTGGAGCGTGATGGTCACGCTCGCATTAGCGATCCTAGTTGGTTATGGTTTGGCCTGGTTGTTGAGCCGCGTAGACCGTTGGCAACAAATAATCGGCAGAAAACTCCTAATGCCTTTGGCTTACTGCGTATTGCTGACTGCTTTACTGTTCGAGCATTTTTCCGCGCCGCTCCCGCTTTCCAATTTTCAAATCCCCGATGTGTATCAAATCATCGCGCAGGACGCGGGCAATTTCACGGTACTAGAATTGCCGCTCGCCTGGCGCAATGGTTTTCGGATGACCGGCACACTCGATGCA
>JBBIUF010000021.1:343-45031 GCA_037440365.1 Chloroflexota bacterium | reverse complement strand
TGCCCGCGCCTACCCCCACGATCGGTAACCCGCCGCGCGAGTTTATGATTATCGGAGGAGAAGAATGAACCTGCGTCCTGTTCGGACTCGGCATAAACACGAAGCTGTCGAAATTCAAGAAAAACGCTTTGGCTATTTTCCGCAAACATTTCGCTGGCGTGGCAAACGTTATAACGTCCAAGCGGTTGAACATTGCTGGACGATGACACGCCAAGCACCCAAACTGTGCTTTCGCGTGCGCACCCCAGAAGGCAAGTTCGATCTCTATCAAAACGTGCGCGATAACACCTGGCATTTGATCGCGTTGCCGACTTGATCCAACAAAAACGCCTCGCAAAATTTTGCGAGGCGTTTGTTCGATCGCGCTGATTTACTTGCCGGAATCACCGCTGTCTTTACCTTCAGCGCTGTTAGAATCACTGCTGGGTTTTTGGTCGCCGCTCGGTTTTGAATCACCACTACTTGGTTTCGAGTCGCCACTACTTGGTTTTGTATCACCGCCGCTTTTTTCAGGATTGCTCTTGGCATCCGACCCTGCACTCGGCGTGCCACTACCCTTGTTATCCGAGTTGGTTACAGCTTGCCCAGCGCCTTTTATATCGGCGGGTTGGGTTTTCGTTTCTGGTTTGTCATCGGGTTGGTTATCTTGGACACGCACTTGGCTCGCCACCACACTCCCGTCCGATTGAAATGTGCCATCCAATTGCACGGTCACGCCCACGACAAGTTTTCCGATTACTTGGGCTTGAGCATCAAATACAACCCGCACGCCATTGACCACGACGCCATTGGACTGGATGCTTTGCACCATGCCGCTCATTTTGGCATTGGAGGCAAGAATCGGTGTTGGCGCAACGATCACGGGGCGATCGGGCGCATACGCGCCATCGGGCATTGCGCCGGTAGCGGCGTTTAGTGCCGCAAGCAAACCGAATAAACCTTGAAAGACACGATCCATAAAGCCTCCGAATCACAACCCGTTCAGAGAGTATAGCATATCCCCAAGCCAGGTGTTTAATCTCGCTTTAAGACTAGTTTAAATCTAGGTTAAATCTTTCGCTAACGGCAAAGCAAACGTAATGCGCGTGCCAACACCCGCGGTGCTTGCCGCCCAGATTTGTCCGTGGTGCGCTTGGATGATGCTTTTCACGATAGCGAGGCCCAAGCCTGCGCCGCCATCCGTACCGCGCGCACGCGCCTTGTCACTACGATAAAAGCGTTCAAAGATGCGCGGTAAATCTTCAGCGGGAATGCCAACACCGCTATCGCCAATGGTTGTCACCAGCCAATTTCCAGCAATCAAATGCATCGAGTCACGCGGTTGCTTTTGAACATTCATTTGAATGGTAATCGTGCCGCCGGTTGGCGTAAACTTGATCGCGTTGCCGATGAGGTTGATAAAGACTTGGCGCATTTGATCGGGATCGACATTGACTTGGGGCAAACCCGCGCGCATGGCCACATTGAACATCAACCCTGCTTGCGTAGCGCGCGGCGCAAGTTGATCGATGACTAGGCGCGCAATTGTTTCCAGTGCAAGCTGATCGCGACGCGGTTCGATCACGCCCGTCTCAAGCCGTGACAAGACCAGCAATTCGTCCACCAAGCGGGACAAGCGATCCGTTTCGTTCGTAATATCGTCAAGAAATTGTGTCGCGACTTGAGGATCGTCTTTAGCGCCATCCGCTAATGCTTCGGTGCGTAAACGAATGGTTGTCAGCGGCGTACGTAATTCATGCGCCGCATTCGCCACAAACGCGCGCTGATCTTCCATGACAAGTGAAATGCGATCCGCCATCACATTGAAACTATGTGCGAGGCGATCAAGTTCGTCGGGCCCGTTAACGTGAACCCGCTGTTTCAAATCGCCATTGGCTAACGCAACGGCGGCGCGGGTCAATTGCCCAATGGGCTGGGTAAGGGCGTTGGCAAACAACAAACTTACAATCGCCGTAACAAATGCGGCAAGCAGAGTCGCCCCAATGATCCGCAACCAGAATTGCCGGCTCGCTTCTTGCACCAACGCCATTGACAACTCGAGACGAATCACGCCCACAATATCTTTTTGGAAACGGATTGGCGCAACACTAAACAGCGCATCGGCTTTGTCATCCGGATCATATCGCACAATGCTTCCGCCAGATCCGGACAACGCCAACTGCACTTCGGAATAATTGGATTCGTCGTTGCCCATTTGCTCGGTGTGATCGGAATCCACCAACACACCGCCGCGCGCATCCAAAATAGTAACGGGTTGGTTGATCTCGCGCGACAAGGTTGCGCCTTCAACTTGCAATTGCGCCGCGTCAATCGTACCGTCGCGATAATTCGCCAGCCAATCGCCCGCCGCGCTTGCCGCTAGAATGGCGCGGCCTTCTTGATCGCGCTTGGTTTCCGCAAAGCGGCTGGCATCCAACGAAGCGCCGATGCGCCAAGCCAGCAAACCCAAACTCGTCGCAATCAAAAATAGATACGTCAAGACTAGGCCCAAGCGCAAACTTTTGAACGGGAACCGCAACTTCATTTCTTGACCTCGCCCGGCGGTACAAAGCGATAGCCCACCCCGCGCACCGTTTGAATATAGCGTGGCTTGCCTGGATCACGTTCGATTTTTTCGCGGAGCCAGCGCACGTGGACATCGAGCGTACGCGTGTCGCCGACCCAATCTGTGGCCCAGACCTGATCAATTAAATCGTTGCGCGCCATGACTTTGCCCGCATTGTTCATCAGCGCTTGCAACAAATCATATTCCTTGCGCGTCACCTCTAACACCTTGCCGCGCAACGAGACGCGATGACTCGTCGCATCAAGGGTCACATCGCCAATCGTGACTATTTGGATCGGCGGTTCGACATATTCGGTCACCCGGCGCAGAGCGGCGCGCACGCGCGCGAGCAACTCGCGCAGACTGAACGGCTTGACCAGATAATCATCTGCGCCCAGTTCCAAGCCCAACACCTTGTCCGCTTCTTCCGCCCGCGCGGTGAGCATGATAATCGGAACCCGGCTTGCAACGCGAATGGCGCGGCACACCGCCCAGCCGTCTTTCCCGGGCAACTGCACATCCAGCAAGATCAAATCCGGTTTTTCTTCCTCCGCTTTGGTCAACGCCTGATCGCCATCATACGCGGCGACAACGGCATAGCCCTCCTTTTGCAATCCATACCGGACCGAATCCACAATTAATTTTTCATCATCAACGACAAGAATTTTTTGCGTCATGCTTCTCCCTGCTCCACACCGACAATACGTCTTGTGATTATAGCACGTTCTCCACGATTTGCGTGACATTTTTCCGTGTGCCTTGCACGAGCCGTCCAATGTGGTATAATCGTTGATTGATGCAACGCAACCTAAAAGGCGCACTTGCCTACTATACCTTTGATTCATTTGCCGATTCCGGCACGCTCGTCCATGCAATCTCAACGCGACACGGCGGCGTCAGCCCAGCGCCGTTTGATGCGCTAAACCTGGGACGCAAAAGCGGCGACACCTTGGCAAACGTCGAAATCAATTTTCAGCGTTTGCACGATGCGCTTGCGCTCGACAGCACAGCGACGGTGCGCGCTAGTCAGGCACAGGCAGATCGCGTGGCCATTGTAAACGCGGCGCACCGCGGTACCGTTGTGGACGATGTGGACGCACTTGTCACCAATGTGTCTGGCGTACCCTTGTTTCTGCATTACGCCGATTGCGTTCCAATTTTATTTTTCGATCCGGCGCATCGCGCCATTGGGATCGCGCACGCGGGGTGGCGCGGCACCGTAGGCAAAATCGCGACCAAGACCGCGCAAGCCATGCGCGATACCTTCGGCACACAGCCGCACGATTTGATCGCGGGAATTGCGCCGTCAATCGGACCGTGTTGTTATCGCGTCGGCGCCGACGTGAGCAACCAAATCCGCGCCGCGTTTGACAACGCGGATGAATTGCTGATCCCGCAGGCAGACGGCGGCGTGCATTTGGACTTGTGGCAAGCCAATGTATCGCAACTAGGCGCGCTCGGGGTCAAGCAGATCGAAGTGGCATCGCTCTGTACCGCGCATCGCACCGACGATTTTTATTCGTGGCGCGCAGAGCAAGCCAAGACCGGACGGTTTGGCGCGATCATTGCGCTCCGCGCATAATCCATATGTGTTTGATGTTATAACCATGACCCAGATTGCTCAAAATTTGAATCTAGTCCAACAACGCATTGCCGATGCCGCCCTGCGCGCCGGACGCAACCCCAACGAAATTACGCTCGTTGCGGTAAGCAAAACCTTTCCAGCAGACGCGGTACTTGCGGCGCACGAGTTGGGGGTGCGACATTTCGGCGAAAACCGGGTCGAGGAAGCGGCGGAGAAAATTCCAGCCGTCAATACGCTTGGGCAAAGCATCACCTGGCATCTCATCGGACATTTGCAATCGCGCAAAGTCCGCGATGCCGCGAGATTATTCGATTTCGTTCAATCGGTTGATCGCGTTGCGTTAGCCCAGCGACTGAATACGTATGCCGCGGCCCTGGGCAAGGTCATGCCCATTTTGATCGAGGTCAACATTGCCGGTGAAGCGACCAAATCGGGTTTTGCGCCCACGCGCGAAATTATTTTTCCCGCGATCCGCGACCTGCTCACCTTGCCTCACCTTGATCTGCAAGGGCTAATGACAGTTGCGCCAATTGTACCACGCGCCGACGATGCGCGCCCATACTTTCGCGCTCTGCGCGAACTGCGCGACGAATTACGCGTGCAATTTCCAAATCGCGCTTGGCAACACCTTTCGATGGGCATGACAGATGATTTCGAAGCGGCCATTGCAGAAGGGGCAACCATCGTGCGCATCGGTCGCGCCATTTTCGGCACCCGCGCCTGACCAACGCCATAATTTACATTCATCAATTTGGAGGAATCATGGGGTTTGTAGTTACGTTTCTCGATCTACTTTTTACGATTTTAGGATTCGCCATCATTGCGCGCGCCTTGCTGTCCTGGTTGCCGATTGATCGTTACGGCAATCCATTAATCCAATTGCTCGACCAAATCACCGAGCCTATTCTTGCGCCTCTGCGCCGCTACATCCCGCCCATCGGCGGCATGATGGATATTTCGCCGATTGTCGCACTGATTATTCTCCAAGTGTTGCAAGCAATTGTTGACAACACCTTTCGGAATTTCCGATGAGTCCATCGCTCAATTCAATCCGCGCGCTCGTCATTGATGTAGACGGCGTGCTATGGCATGGCACACACGCACTACCCGGTGTCCCAACCTTTTTTGAATTTTTGCGCGCGCAGCACATCCAATTTGTGATCGCCACAAACAATTCAGCGCGCCCCGGTTCCGAAATCATCGAGCGCATGGCGCACATGGGTGTGGCGATCAATGCCAGCGAAGTATTGACTTCGGCTGAAGCCACCGCGCTATATCTGCCGCGCCTCGCGCCGCGCGGCGCGCGCGTCTTCATCATCGGCGGCATCGGCTTGGCAACTGCGCTGACGAATGCCGGCTATGAACTCGTCGAACAAAACGCCGACGTGGTGATCGCTGGAATCGATTGGACCCTGACATACGAAAAATTAAAACGCGCCGCGCTCGAAATTCGCCGAGGCGCAAAATTTATCGGCACGAATGGCGATAAAACGTATCCGGGTGAAGAAGGCATTATTCCCGGCGCAGGTTCGATTCTTGCGGCGCTTGAAGCCGCGACCGACCTGGCACCGATCGTGATCGGCAAACCGGAGCGCCCAATGTTCGATCTGGCTATCGAGCGCATGAACGTATCGCCACACTCTGCCGCGATTCTCGGCGACCGACTCGACACGGACATTGCAGGTGGACAACGCGCCGGTCTTGCATCAATCCTGGTGCTAACTGGCGTGACCACACGCGCGACACTCGCGCAATTTACCATCACACCGAGCTTTATCTTCGACGATCTCGTTGCCTTGCGCACAGAATGGGCGCGTGCCTATTGACTTTCAGTAGTAGGTTTAGTATACTTTTGCTCGTTCACTCCGCTACAAGAGGATCGTTCGTATGCCGTTTGGATTTTATTTCGACCCGATGTATTTGGTTTTCGCATTGCCCGCATTATTGCTTGCCATGTTCGCGCAATGGCGAGTAAGTTCGGCGTATGAAAAATACACCAAAGTCCGCAATGCCAAAAATCTGACCGGGGTAGAAGTGGCGCAATATCTCTTGCGCGCTAACGGACTCGCGTTAAATGTCAAAGGCACGCCCGGCAATTTGACTGACCACTATGATCCGCGTGACAAAACGTTGTACCTTTCCGATGGCGTAGCACGTACGCCCTCCGTTGCCTCACTGGCGATTGTCGCGCACGAAGTGGGTCACGCCGTCCAAGATTCCCAGGGTTATACGCCGATGCGCTTGCGCGCCTGGCTGGTTGCGCCCGCGAATATCGGACCGTGGGTTGGTTATGTTTTTTTCCTGATCGGCATTTTCATTAACTTGTCTGGCTTGGTCTGGATCGGTATTGCTTTCTTTTCGATGGGCTTGGTCTTTTCACTCGCCACGTTACCAGTCGAATTTAACGCGAGCCAGCGCGCGCTCGGCATGTTGCGTTCCAGCGCGCTCGTCGGACAAGGCGAAGTAGATGCCGCTCAATCCGTTTTGACTGCCGCCGCGCTCACGTATGTTGCCGCCGCCGCACAATCATTGTCCACGCTTCTATATTACGTGTTCATTGCGTTGAACCTCACCGGTCGGCGCCGCGATTAATGCCGGTGATTGATCTCCTGAACCTTACCAAAAAAGAAATGCGCAATCTGTTTGAGACGTTGGGCGAACCGGCATACCGCGCCGCCCAAGTGGAACGGTGGCTGTATCACGAACTCGCCACTAATTTCAGCGCAATGACAAATTTGCCGAATGAACTGCGCGCGCGCCTTGCCGAAACCAGCACGATCAGCGCGCCCAAGATCATCACCGAAAAAAAATCGGCGGATGGTTTAACGCACAAAGCGTTACTCCAGCTCGCCGATGGACAAACGATTGAAACAGTGCTGATGTTGTATGCGGACGCGCCCAATAGTCCCGAACTCGACGAGCCACGCATGGAGTCAGCCGCCGTTGCGTCAAGCTTCAAACGTCGAACCGTGTGCATCTCAACCCAGGTTGGCTGTCCGATTGGTTGTCCGTTTTGTGCAACCGGGCAAGCCGGATACATTCGCAACCTGACGCCAGGAGAAATTATCGCGCAGGTGTTGCATTTTGCGCGCACTATTCCACTGACGAACGTCGTCGTGATGGGCATGGGCGAGCCGTTTATGAAATTCGATGTCACGTGGCAGGCAATCACGACCTTGACGGATGAAACTCGTTTCGGCATGAGCGCACGGCGCATCACGGTTTCCACGGCAGGCGAAATTCCTGGGATCGAACAAATGGCACGCGAAAAATCCCAAGTCAATTTGGCGGTTTCGCTTCACGCGCCGGATGATGAATTACGCGATGTGCTCGTGCCGCTCAATCGCAAATATCCGCTGAAAGAATTGATGCGCGCCATTCAGAGCTACACCCAACAAACGCATCGGCGTGTGACCTTTGAATATGCGCTCATGGATGGCATCAATGATCAACCCGCGCACGCGCGCGCGTTAGCACAGCTTGTGCGTGGCAGTTTGTGCCACATTAATCTCATCCCGTTGAATCCAACGAGTGCGTCGCCGTATGGGCGTCCATCTTACGAACGAGTGAAACAATTCGAGGATACCTTGCGCGCCGCCAATATCCCCACGACGTTGCGCGTGGAAAAAGGAATCGAGATCGCGGCGGGATGCGGTCAGTTGCGACAGACGGTTCCAACCAATTCGCTGAATTTGCAGATCAATTGATGATTAAACTTGCGCCCTCAATACTTGCCGCTGATTTCACGCAACTCGGCGATCAGATCGAGCAAGCGGATGCCGCTGGCGCGGATTACATTCATGTTGACGTGATGGATGGACATTTCGTCCCGAACATTACGATGGGACCATTCGTCGTCGCGGCAATTCGCCCGCACACCCCGCGTCCGCTCGATGTGCATCTCATGATCGAGTCGCCGGAAAAATACATGGGCGACTTTGCCCGCGCTGGGGCAGACATCATCACCGTTCATCAAGAGACTTGCCCGCACCTCCATCGCACTGTGCAACAGATCAAAGAGCTGGGCAAACGCGCCGGCGTCGCAATTAATCCCGCGACGCCACTGGGAACACTCGTCGAAATCCTGCCCTATCTTGATCTCGTGCTGGTGATGACGGTCAATCCGGGATTCGGCGGTCAGTCATTTATCGAAACTATGCCAGCGAAAATCGCAACTATGCGTCAGATGATTGATGCGCGTGGCTTGAACGTGGAACTCGAAGTGGACGGCGGCATTAACGCGGAAACTGCGCCGCGCGTGGTCGCCGCTGGCGCACGGGTCTTGGTCGCCGGATCGGCGATATTTAACAAACGAGAAAATGTGACACAGGCAACCGCGCGCTTGCGCGCGAGTGTCCAATAAAAAACCAGCGCCTCAAGGAAGAGTCGCTGGTTCAATATTGCGAATGCCCAAACTCGATTAGCTATTCTTGTTCAGCGTCCGCAAACAATTCGCGCACACATTCTTTTTTTCTTTTTTGCCATTCAGAACCAATGTGCGTTTCGTGATATTGGGCATAAAGCGTCGGTTGATCGCGTTCATCGCGTGACTGCGCGCATGACCGTAGAGCGGACCCTTGCCACAAATATCGCATCGTTGTGCCATGTCACTCACCTCTTTTCAAAAATTCCCTTGACCCCGGAAAACGGTCAAGATAATACCACAATCATTTGTTTTACGCAAATCAGAATAGCAAATTGCCGCATTCGACAGCATTTTGCTAGAGGCAACCCTTATGGCTGAAGAAACTTTTTTGGGACGGATCGAAATTGCACCAACCGCTATTGCCAGCCTCGCTGGTCAGGCGGTGCTCGAATGTTACGGCGTCGTCGGCATGGCGAACAAGAATGTGCGCGACGGCATCGCCGAAATTTTGCCTGGCGGCAATTACCGCCGGGGCATTGACGTCAAGGTGATCGATCACGAAATTTACATTGACCTGTACGTGGTAATCCAGTACGGCACACGCATCTCTGAAGTGGCACACGGGATTATGAACCGAGTTACCTTTACCGTCGAAAAAGCACTCGGCATGTCCGTGGCGCGCGTCAACGTGCATGTCCAAGGCTTGCAGATTGACGAACACGCCTAGCGTGATTGGGTTTTGAAATTTTATTTTTTCGGGGGATCTTTTGTCAGCAGATCAAGTTCAAACGCAGGCGTCCGAGCCATTGCCACCGCTCAAATCCATTGGCGGTCAAGAATTAAAACAATTGTTTGCGGCGGGAGCCGCATGGCTTGAACATCATTCGGACTATGTCAACAGTCTCAACGTTTTTCCTGTGCCAGACGGTGACTCGGGCACGAACATGCTCTTAACCATGCAAGCCGCGCTCAAAGAAATTAGCGCATCGCCCGAGCACTCGGTTGCCGCAATCGCCAAGGAATTATCGCACGGCGCACTGCTTGGCGCGCGTGGCAATTCGGGCGTGATTCTTTCGCAAATCATTCGCGGGATTACGCGCTCGGTTGAAAAGAAAGAGGTGATCACCGCCAACGACTTTGCCGCCGCCCTGGTCGAAGGCGCGCGCACGGCGTACAAGGGCGTGGTCAAGCCAGTGGAAGGCACAATCCTGACCGTTTGCCGCGAAGCCGCAGATGCCGCGACCGTCGCCGCCGCGCAAAGTGACGATTTGCGCGTCGTGTGGACGCGCACCGTTGAAGCTGCGCGTATGTCAGTTATCAAGACCCCCATGCTGTTACCGGTCTTGAAAGAAGCCGGCGTGGTAGATGCCGGTGGGCAAGGACTGCTGGTCATTCTTGAGGGCGCGTTGAAATATCTAAATGGCGAGCCAATGGAATTGGCCATCAGCGGCCAAGGCGCGCAAGCGCTCGAACATATTTCGCGCGAAGAGGGCTGGGGCTTTGACATCCAGTTCCACGTACGCGGCAATGACCTGGACGTGGATGCCATCCGCGACCAAATCGCCAGCATGGGCGAGTCCGCGCTCATCGTCGGCGACGCTACGCTAATCAAAGTGCATGTGCATGCGCCCACCCCCGGCACAATCCTGGATTACGGCTGTTCCGTTGGCATTATTACGAACGTGATCATCGAGAACATGCAAGAGCAGTATATTGATTTTATGGCGGGACAAACGGCGCATCCGCCAGTTTCCGCCGGAGAAATCGCGGGGATGACCACCGTGGCGGTTGCGCCCGGCGCTGGCTTGGCGCGCGTATTTGAAAGTCTCGGTGTCGGCGCGCTCATTCCGGGCGGGCAAACCATGAACCCCAGCACCGAAGATTTGCTCAAAGCAATTGATTCCGTCAAAACCGACCAGGTCATCATTTTACCCAACAACAAGAATATCATTCCCGCCGCGCAACAAGCAACCCAGATCACCAAGAAACACGTCGCGCTAATCCCAACCAAAACGATCCCGCAAGGCATCGCGGCGCAACTCGCTTTCAATTTTCAAAACGATCTCGAGACCAACGTCAAAGCGATGACCCGCGCCGCCAATCACATTCGCACGATCGAGATTACCACCGCAACGCGCTCCGTGAAACTTGACGGGATTGACGTGCAGGAAGGCCAAATCATCGGCTTGGTTGACGACGACTTGAAAGGCGCAGGCGACGATCGCGTCGGCGTCACGCTCCAAATGCTGGCACACGTCAGCGCGCAGGACAGCGAAATCGTCACCGTCTATTACGGCGATACCACCTCGGCCCATGACGCCGATAACTTGCGCACTGCAATTCGCGCCGCATACCCCGCGCAAGAAGTTGAACTCGTCAACGGCGGACAACCGTACTATCACTATATCATCTCCGTGGAATAAACTATGGCTCGCGTAAAAATTGTAACTGACAGCACGGCCGATCTGCCCCCCGAAGTCATCGAGCGACTCGGCATTACCGTATTACCGCTGACGATTCGACTAGGGCAACAAACTCTGCGTGATGGGATTGATGTGACCCCGAACGATTTTGTCACCCGCCTGGCATCAAGCCCAACCCCGCCCGTCGCCCTCGCGCCCACGTTGCGCCAATTCGAAACCACCTTTACCGAATTGACCAAAGCCGGGAACGAAGTGGTCGCCATTCACGTCTCAAGCAAACTCAGCCAAACCTATCGGCTCGCAGTCCGCGCCGCAACCCCGCTGTTAGGGCGCAGTAAAATTATTGTGATCGATTCGCAATCTGTTACCGTGGGCTTGGGGATGCTGGTCACGGCGGCGGCGCGCGCCGCGGCAGATGGTGCGCCGCTCGAAGAAGTGGTTAAACTCACCCGCGGCATGATCCCGCGCATCTATATCGGCTTTTTCGTCGAAACGCTCGATTACCTCGAACGCGGCGGGCGCATCGGCAAAGCCCAAGCCTTGCTCGGCACCATGCTGAATATCAAACCCTTGTTGATTTTGGAAGAGGGCGAAATCGTAGCGCTCGAAAAAGTCCGCACGCGCACCAAAGCCATCGAAAAATTGGTCGAGTTCATCACCGAGTTCACGCGCATCGAAAAAATGGTCATCCTACACGGCAATACCCCCGATGATGTCAATGCTTTGATCGAACAGATCAACCTGGTAATTCCCAATTTGAACATTTCGGTGGATCACTATGGGCCAGTCATCGCAACCCATCTCGGGACAGACGCACTCGGCGTTGTCGTTTTTGAAGGGATGTAGGAGTCAGCCCCATGTCGCACGTCAAGATCGTCACGGATAGTCTGGCGGATATTCCTCCGGCAATTCTGCGCGAGTTGAACATTACCGTTGTGCCATGTATCGTACGTTTTGGAACAGTGGAATACCGCGACCGGGTTGATCTGTTTCCCAAAGAGTTTTACCAGAAACTTGTCGCCAGCGACGAATTGCCCACCACCGCAGTTCCAGCGGCGGGTGTATTCAAACAAGTCTACGAACAACTGGCGCAAGAGACCAACCAGATTCTAGCTATTCATACGATTGCATCCTTGACCGGTATTTTTAATGCGTCGCGGCTCGCCGCCGAAGAAACCCCCAACGCCACGATCGAATTGATTGACTCGCAACAAGTTAGCATGTCGCTGGGCTGGCTGGTGATCCTTGCGGCACGCGCCGCCCAAGACGGCGCCTCACTTGCCCAAATCAAGGCGCTGGTGGAAGATACCATTCCGCGCGTCCATATTCTCGCAATGTTAGACACGCTCAAATACGCGCAACGCGGCGGGCGATTGGGCAAAGGGCGCGCGCTCGTCGGCACCCTGTTGCATGTCCGCCCACTGCTCTCCGCAGTACGCGGCGAAATCGTCCCGGTCGAAAACGTGCGCACCCAGCACCGCGCACTCGAACGCCTGGTCGAGATCGTCCTGGGTTCGGGCCCCATTCAAGAACTCTCCATCATTCACGCGGACGCGCCCGATTTGGCTCGACAAGTACACGACATGCTGGCAGAAACATTCCCAGTAGACAATATCGTGATGAGCGAAACGGGTCCCGTGCTGGGTACCCACACCGGACCAGGCACAGTTGGGATTGCTTGGGTTGCCGGTAAATACTAGGCGAAACACGATTGCCAATCCGCTCGCTAGACCTTGCGGATTGACAATCTGAGGATAGGCATGGCGTTGGCTCTCGCTTTCGGTAATTTAGAACGAATGCTCCTTAACGAGCAAAAAAAATGCGACGATCATATCGTGATCGGGGGATTGGAAAATCTCATAACCAAATGGTGTCGCGAACACAACGGTAGTGACGACGCCGAGCAAACCCAGCGTGTCAACAACCTGCAACTTGCAATGCAAGGATACGCCGCCGCTACGCCGGACACACGCTACGATATGATCACGCGCGCGCTTGCGGCAATCCATGCCGATGCAACCAATTCGCCAGACGATGCCCCAACGAATGCCGATTTCGACGACGAGGAAGAAGAAACGCCTGCGCCTCAAGCCAAGCCGCGGCGCGCGGTAACACCTGCCGCGCCGCCCAGTTACGGACTCGACGCGAGTATTGCGCGCTTGCAAAGCGTTGGTCCCGCGCACGCGAAAAAATTGCAACGGCTTGGCATCTACACCGTCCACGATTTGCTCTTTCACTTTCCGCGACGTTATGACGATTACAGCAAACTCAAAACGATCAGCGAACTGGTCTATGGCGAAGAAGTCACACTGATCGTCACGGTCTGCGAAAGCAAAACGCGCGAAGTGCGCGGCGGCTTGAAAATCACCACCGTCGTGCTATCCGATTTAACCGGCACGATCCAAGCCACCTTTTTTAATCAGCCCTGGTTACAAACCCAATTCAAATCGGGACGGCGCATCGTCGTCAGCGGGCGCGTGGATAAAGACCTCGCGCGCCTCTCGTTCAAATCGCCGGACTGGGAACCGCTCGGCAAAGAATTATTAAACACCGCGCGGATTGTCCCCGTGTATCCGCTGACCGAAGGCATCACCAATCGCTGGTTACGTCGGCTGATCAACTCGGTAGTCGAATTTTGGGCGAGCCAAGTACCAGACGCATTGCCCGTACCGATCCGCGAACGCAACCACTTGCTCGACCTGGCAACTGCATTGCGTCAAGTGCATTTCCCGACCGACTGGGATCAAATGCGTGCGGCGCGCCGACGACTGGCGCTCGACGAATTTTTACTCATTCAACTTGGCGTCCTGCAACAGCGGCGCAAGTGGCGTGAACAACCAGGCAAAGCATTGCGAGTAGACGAAAAACAAATCGGCGATTTTATCCTGTCCCTGCCCTTTACCCTGACCAGCGCGCAACAACGCACACTGCGCGAAATCCTCGCCGATGTGCAACAAACCCAACCGATGAGTCGCTTGTTGCAAGGCGATGTGGGTTCTGGCAAAACAATAGTTGCCGCCGCCGCGATGCTAACCGCCGTAGCGAATGGCGCACAAGCCGCGCTCCTCGCGCCAACGGAAATTCTCGCCGGACAACACTTTAAAACGCTTGCAAAAATTTTTGCCGAGCGCCCCAACGCGCCACGGCTGGCATTGCTGACGGGCAGTTTGAAAAATCGCGAGAAAGAAGACGTGCGGCATCAGATCGCCACAGGCCAAGTGGACATTGTCGTTGGCACGCACGCGCTTTTGCAAGAGGATGTGACGTTCCAAGAACTCGCGCTTGCGGTCATTGATGAACAACATCGTTTTGGCGTAGCGCAACGCGGCGTCATCCGCGCCAAAGGTTACAATCCGCATATTCTGGTGATGAGCGCAACCCCGATTCCGCGCACCCTGGCGCTGACAGTTTTCGGCGATCTCGATCTGTCGATTATTGACGAGATGCCGCCAGGACGGCAAGAGATCAAGACCAAGTGGCTCGAGCCGCGCGAGCGCGAGCGCGCGTATGCATTCATTCACAATCAGGTCACCGAAGGTCGCCAGGCATTCGTCATCTGCCCACTGATCGAAGAATCCGAAACTATTGACGCCAAAGCCGCGGTGGACGAATACGAACGCCTGCGGCGCGACGTATTCCCGGATTTGCATATCGGACTAATTCACGGTAAACTAAAGCCCAGCGAAAAAGACATCGTGATGAACGATTTCCGTGATCGCACGATTGATGTCCTGGTAGCCACATCAGTCGTCGAAGTTGGCATTGATGTGCCGAACGCCACCGTGATGTTGATCGAAGGCGCGGATCGATTTGGCTTGGCGCAACTGCATCAATTTCGCGGGCGCGTGGGACGCGGCGCGCACCAATCGTTTTGTTTGTTGCTCGCGGAAAAGAAAGAAACTGTCGCCGATGAACGCCTGCAAGTAATTGAAAAAACCCAGGATGGTTTTCGGTTGGCGGAAGAAGATTTGAAATTACGCGGACCCGGCGAATTTTTCGGCACGCGCCAATCCGGGTTGCCTGATCTAAAAATCGCCCAGTTGAGCGACGCGCGCGTTTTGGAAGAAGCGCGCGCCATCGCGCAAGACATGTTTGACCGCGATCCAGTTCTGCAAGCGCCGGAGCATCTGTTGCTCGCGCAACGCGTGAAAGATTTTTGGAAAGGCAAGGGGGAGCTCAGTTGACCATCGCCATCTACCCCGGCTCGTTTGACCCAATTCACTTTGGACATATTGACATCGCCAAGCGCGCGGCAAAATTATTCGACACGTTGATCTGGGCGGCGTATGATCGCCCGCTGAAAAATTTAATGTTCACAACAGACGAGCGCATGGAGATGATGCGCCAAGCCGCCGCCGACACAGCGAATATCCAGGTGATGCCTTACCATGGTTTAACCGTCGAATTTGCGCGCAAACTGGGCGCGGCGGTGATGGTGCGCGGACTGCGCGTCACCTATGATTTTGAAGTCGAATACCAAATGGCGTTGACCAACCGCCAACTGGCCGAAGACATTGACACGGTATGCTTGATGACCTCGCATAATTATGCGTTCGTGAGTTCGTCCACCTTGAAAGAAATTGCGTTTGCCAACGGGAGCATTAGCAAAATTGTCCCGCCGTATGTTGAAGCCGCGCTGAAACGCCGCCTCACCCAACTCGGCGAAGATCGCGACGAAAAAGTCAAACTCATTTCATTGCGGGAATAAACAGCCGCGAATCGTTGAATTCAAACCTCCACACAGAAAGGGGATGATTGCCATAGACGTTTTATACTTGGTTGACCGCTTGGAAGCTCTACTCGGCAAAGGGTGGCGCGTCCCCGGCACAGCCAAAACACTGATTGACGAAGACGAGTTTCTTGACATTGTAGATCAAATGCGGATTGCGTTTCCCGAAGAGATCAAACAAGCAAAAAAAATCGTCCAAGATCGCGAGCGCATTTTGGCGCAGACGCAGGAAGAAGCCACGCGCATCATCGAGTTGGCCAAGGAAGATGCCGCGCGCTTGGTGAACGATCACGCCGTCGTCAAAGCCGCATATCAGCAAGCCGGATTGGTTGCCCAGCAAGCCCAAACCGACGCCACCACAATCCGGCAAGGCGCGGATACGTATGCCGAGCAAATCCTAAAAGATTTGCAGAGTAAACTCGAACAGTTCGCCGGGCAAATCGCTGGAATGCAAACCCAGATCGCCAATGGGTTGGATGTGATTCAGCATAAAAGCGCGTTCCTGCCGCCAGACGAGAACGATCCAAACATTTCTTGACAATTAGTTTGTCTTGTCTATAATAGGCGGGTTTTGTGAATCGCCTGTTATGTGGAACCTGTATGCAATTTAATGTCGCCCAGTTGCTCAAAGAACAATCTGGGCAAATGCGCCAATATACTCTGCACGAAGACATTCGCCAACTTGACCCAGAGATTACCGTGTTAAGCGCGCTCGATGGCAACGTGCAGATGATCCGCACCACGGATGGAGTTTACGTCACCGGCAAATTGCGTTGTTCGCTCGAACTGAATTGCGCACGGTGTCTCGATCCATTCGCGTTGCCGTTGACTTTTACACTTGAAGAAGAATTCCGCCCAACGATTGACATTCTGACGGGTGCCCGCTTGCCGATCACGAATGACGACGAAAGTGCAACGCGGATTGACGAGAAACACATCCTAGATTTAAGTGAAGTCGTCCGGCAAAATATTCTACTGGCGATTCCACCCAGTCCGATCTGCCGCACCCAGTGCGCGGGACTCTGTCCCACCTGCGGCAAAAATCGCAATGACGGCGCGTGTGAGTGCAAGCCCGATCCCATCGATCCGCGATTTGAAATCTTGAAGCAATTGCTCGACGAACAAAGCCAAGCGTCCAAATAACTGAAAGGAAAATTGTTTAGCTATGCCACCTCTACCCAAACGCAAGTTATCTAAAGGTCGTCGGGATCGCCGCCGCAGTCATCTCGCGATGACCGCCGCGAACTTGATCCCCTGCCCCAACTGTCACAAAATGCGCTCGGCGCACACCGTTTGCCCGCATTGTGGTCATTACAAAGGTGAAGAAGTTTTCTCGGTCGAAGCAAAACCCGCCAAGTCCTAAACGCGCGGCACAGCGTAAACGACCAATCGAGTTTTAGATTCAGGGGTCTGGCAACCCTGCGCGTGAGCGTGGACGCCAGACCCCTAATTTGTGGTTACCCATTGATGATTTCTGCATATGTCTTCCCCGGGCAAGGCTCGCAATACATCGGTATGGGTCAAGATCTCGCGGCAACCTATCCTGAAGCGCGCACCGTGTTTGAGCAAGCCGATCACACACTCGGATTTGCGCTCTCGCAATTGTGTTTTGCCGGACCCGAGACAACTTTAACTGACACCCTCAACGCACAACCCGCGTTACTCACGCACAGCATCGCCGTTCTACGCGTCTTGCAAACACACTATCCGCAGGTAACGCCAACTTGTGTAGCAGGTCATTCGCTCGGTGAGTTCTCTGCGCTTGTCGCCGCGGATGCCCTTGACTTTGCCGATGCTATCGTCTTGGTGCGCGAACGCGGGCGCGTGATGAAAGATGCCGGAGAAAAATCGCCGGGCGCGATGGCGGCCGTGATCGGCATTGAGACCGCCGCGCTTGAAAGCGTGTGCGCCGAAACCGGGGCACAAATCGCCAATTACAACGCACCGGGACAGATCGTCATCACCGGCACCACAGCCGCGCTGGACCGCGCGGCTGGATTAGCGAAAACACGCGGCGCGCGTCGCACCATTCCGCTTGCCGTCAGCATTGCCGCGCATTCGCGTTTGATGGAACCCGCCGCGCGCGAGTTTGCTGGCGCGATTGCGCGCACGTCCATTCGCGCGCCGAAAATTCCCGTCATCTCCAACGTCACCGCGCAACCCCTGAACACGGCGGACGATATTCGCGCCGAATTGGTCGCGCAACTCACCTCGTCGGTACAATGGATCAAATCCATCGAGTACATCAGCACGCAAGAAATCACGCAATTCATCGAGCTGGGTCCGAAAGATGTCTTGGCAGGATTGATTCGCCGCATCAATCGTAATGCCACCGCCATTAGCGTTGGCGATGTGCCAAGTCTGCAAGCATTGGAGAAAGGATAACGCGATGAGTAATCTCACCGGCAAAGTTGCGCTCGTCACGGGGGCATCCCGCGGCATCGGGAGTGCGTGCGCGATCAAACTCGCCGCGCTCGGCGCTCAAGTCGTCGTCAACTATAATCAGAACGCGCAAGCCGCCGCGCAAGTCGTCGCCACAATCCAGCAAGCCGGCGGACAAGCGATTGCCGTGCAAGGCAATGTGAGTCAATTTGCCATCGCGCAAGCGGTCGTCAAAACCACAATTGACACATACGGTCGGCTCGATATTCTCGTGAACAACGCCGGCACCACGCGCGATAATTTACTGGCGTTGATGAAAGAAGACGAATTCGACTCGATCATCCAAACAAATCTGAAAAGCGTCTTTAATATGAGCAAAGCGGCGTTGCGTCAAATGATGAAACAGAAATACGGACGCATCGTAAACATGTCCTCTGTTGCTGGAATCGTCGGCAACCCAGGTCAAACAAACTATTCAGCATCCAAAGCTGGAATCATCGGCTTTACTAAAGCGATGGCAAAAGAATACGGCGCAAAAAATATCGCCGTCAACGCGGTCGCGCCGGGATATATTCCCACCGACCTCACCAACCAGTTGCCGCAAGACATCAAAGATGGCATCACCAAATTTACCGCGCTCGGTCGCATGGGGACGCCTGAAGAAATTGCCAACGCAGTTGCGTTTCTGGCGTCCGATGATGCGAGCTATATTACGGGCCAAGTTCTCGCCGTGGATGGCGGAATCACCTAAACTGGAGGATTGCAATGGAAGAAAATTTGGGTCGCGTGACCGTCGCGCCCGAAGTCTTGTTATCGCTCGTACGCCTGACGACGCTCGCCACGCTGGGTGTTGCGCATCTCTCCAACACATTCGCCACGGGCGTCCGCCGCTTGTTCAGCGGCAAATCGGCTGAAGGCATCGAAATTGAAATTCAGGATAATACAGTCACGATTGATGTGTACATCGTCGCCGAACCGGACGCGCAAATGTTACCGCTGGGGCAAACTTTGCAACATGAAATCAGCCGCGCCATTCACGATGTCGTCGGCATGCCCGTCAAATCCATCAACATTCACATCGAAGATGTCGCCGATCGTTTGCCTGCGCCCGCCGCATAGACTAGGATTCGTCCGAGGAACTTTTGAAAAATCGACACCAAGCGCGCGCGATTGCCCTGCAAGCGCTTTTTGAAATTGACAGCGCTGGACACAATCCAGTGCTGGTACTGGAACATCTGGTTCAAGATCAAGCGATCCCGCCCGAAGGTCATGCCTTTGCGCTCGCGCTGGTGCAAGGCGTCCGTGCGCAATACCAGCATCTGGACACCATCATCGGCAAACACGCTTCTGAATGGCCAGTTGCGCAACTCGCGATTATTGATCGCAACATTCTACGCATCGCCCTGTACGAATTGGAAAACAACGCAGACGTGCCGATCAAAGTCGCCGTGAACGAAGCGGTTGAACTTGCAAAAATTTTTGGCGGTGACACCGCGCCGCGTTTTGTCAATGGCGTGCTGGGCGCATTCTTGCAAGAACACTCTGCCGCTGAACTCCATCGCTAGCGAGGCAAACTCACCATGAACGATGATGCGCGCCGCATCGCCGCAGAACATTTCGAACGCGGTATTGCGTTTGAACGCGATGGCTACCGCGACCGAGCCATTGCCGAATGGCAAAAAGCCGTCGCCCTCGATCCCGATTTTAGCGAGGCGCACTATAACCTTGGCATTGCGTATGCTGACCAAGCGCGCAATGATTTAGCGATCAGCGCATTGCGCGAGGCGGCGCGGCTAGCGCCCTTCGATACCGACGCGCGCAAAGCCCTCGCCGACATTTACAGCGAAAGCGAAGCCTGGGCAGAAGCCGAAAATCAACTGCGGCAAGCACTCCACGTCGCACCCGGCGATAGCGAAGCCGCGCACATGCTCGCCGATTTATACCTGGGGCAAGAACGCTGGGACGAAGCGAGCGGCGCATTAGAAGCAGGCGGCATGTTGGAAGAAGACGCCGACTTGTGGTTTGAACTGGGACAAGCGTATGAAGACACGCAACGCCGCGACGATGCAATTTTGGCGTACCGCCGCGCGCTCACCGCATTTTCCGAACACCGCGATGCTCTCCATGCGTTGCAACAACTTGGCGTCCCGTATGAAGCGCCCGCCGATCCCGACGAACCGCTCGACGCCTTGACCGATCAAGATGATGCCGAATAATTTCGCGCCGCACTCCGCGATTGGCTCAATCGCGCAATTCCGCCGCGCGCCGCGCGTTAGCATTCGTGTCGGCTGAGCCCCGCGCGCTAGCGGCAAGACATTTTCGCCGCAATTATTTTCTCGGCATGATCAATGGCGGCGTCTTTGGTTTTGTAGATAGCGTCGCCTCGCCTTACCTTGTCCTCTCTGTTTTCGTCAACGCCCTCGGCGGCTCGAATCTCTTGGTCGGTTTACTGCCCGCCATTGCCAACGGCGGCTGGTTTCTGCCCCAGTTTTTTATTTCGCATCGGCTCCAAGCGCTCCCCCGCAAACTCGGCGTGTATATTGCGGTCGCCATCGTTCGCATTATCAGTTGGAGCTTGCTCACCGTTGCCACCTTCTTCATTGCATCACACAATCCGGACGCTTTGCTGGCGATCTTTTTTGCGCTATATACCACGTATTCCATTGCGGCAGGATTTTCCGGCACCCCGTTTATGGATATTGTCGCCAAAACCGTGCCCGCCAAACGGCGAGGCATGTACTTTGGCAACCGCGATCTGTTCGGCGCGCTCACTTCGATTGGCGGTGGCTATCTCGTGGAAAAACTGCTCAATCCCCAAATCGCCCCCGCCTTTCCGTTGAATTTTGGACTACTCTTTTTGATCGTTGGCATTGCCGTTTTTATCGGGCTGGGCGCATTCTCGCTAACGGTGGAGCCAGCCGAAAGCAACGTGGTCAGCCAGGTCACCTTTCGTGAGCAATTGCGCGCCGCACGCCAGCTCGTCCGCGAAAATCGAATGTACCGCCGCTTCTTGCTAACACGCATCATGCTCGCCATCGCCGATCTCGCCGGACCGTTTTACGCCATCTACGCAACGCGCGAATTGAACATTCCGATTGAAACACTCGGCATCTATATCGGCATCAGCACCCTCACCAGCTTGATCGCCAATCCGATCTGGAGCCGCATTAGCGATCGGCGTGGCAACCGCATCGTCCTGGTTGGCGCGGCAACGTGCTTGCTCACCTTGCCTGCGCTCGCGCTGGGGTTTGGCTTTTTACCGGTCGGCGCAACGCTCGGCTTACCCTTTGGTATTTTATATTTTATCAGCGGCATCGCACGGCCCGCCGCGAACATTGCGTATCCCAGCTACCTGCTCGAAATCGCGCCCGCGTCGCAACGCTCGCTCTATATCAGTTTCACCAATTCGATCCTGGGCATCGCCACATTCATCCCAGTGATCGGCGGCGTCCTGCTCGATCTGCTCGGCTTTCGCCCGGTGTTCGTCCTGGCATTCTTGATTTCGCTTACCGCGTGGTGGCTCGCGCGTGGTATGAGCGAACCGCGCAAGCTAGCACAATAAAAACGGTCTCTTCAAAAAATGGCGCGACAATTTTTTATTCCATGCCGCGATGCCGATATATTTCCAACGCGCGCTGGCGTTGAACTGCATGCTCAACCATTGGCGCAGGGTAACCTTTGCCAATTTGCACTTGGCTGTTCTGCGCGAGTTCTGCCGGCATGGTCCAGGGTGCCTGAATATATTTTGCCGGGACGCGCGCGAGTTCGGGAATCCAGCGGCGCACATAATCGCCTGCCGCGTCGAACCGCTGACCTTGCAAAACCGGGTTAAAGATGCGAAAGAATGGCTGGGCATCCGTCCCGGTTCCCGCCGCCCATTGCCAGCCCCCGTTATTCGACGCCACATCGCCATCCACCAAATGTTGCAAAAAATACATTTCGCCCCATCGCCAATCAATCAGCAAATCTTTGGTTAAGAACGACGCAACGATCATGCGCGCGCGGTTGTGCATCCAACCGGTTTCGTTCAATTGCCGCATCGCCGCATCCACCACCGGATAGCCCGTCTGCCCAGCACACCACGCCGCAAATTTTTCCGCGTCATTCTCCCACACAATCGAATCGTATGTGTGCCGCCATGCGCCGTGCGCGGCATGTGGACTGTGCCACAAGACATGCGCGTAAAATTCGCGCCACACGATTTCGTCAATCCAAGTCTTGCCTGGTTTGCCCGCCTCGGCTTGCCGCGCCAAACGCACCAACTCGCGTGCCGACACAGTGCCAAAATGTAAATGCGGCGAAAGGTGCGCCGTCGCATCACGCGCCATATCGTTGCGGGCATCCGCGTATGCGCGCAAACCATCCGCGCGACGCATGAACGCACGCGCCAGCTTTAGCGCAATCGTTTCGCCACCTTGCGCCCAACGGTCACCGCGCGGCACACTCGGCAGATCAAGCGAAACAATCTCAGGCGGCGTATTCAAATCGCCGCGCGTGGCAAACCGGTTGGGGATTACGACAACCGCTTCAAGCCGCAAACGAAAGCGCGTGAATACGCTATACGGCGTGCCGTCCGGTTTCAAAACCTGCTCTGGCGCGGCGAGATAATTATCGTCAAAGCTTTCAACACGCGCGCCGATTTTCTCGAGCGCAGCGGTGACCAAGGCATCGCGTTTGCGCGCGAACGGCGTGAGATCGCGATGAAAGTACACCGCATCCGCGCGTGTCTCGCGCACGAGGCGTGGTAATTCACGCACGGGATCGCCGCGCCGCACGATCAACCGGCCGTGGCGTTCACGCAAACGCGCGTCGAGATCAGCGAGCGCTTCAAAAAGAAACTGACGCCGCGCGGGCGCCAGTTTCTTGCTTTCCAGTAAACGCGGATCAAGCACAAAGACCGGGATCACACTGACCGCGTCGCGCAAGGCATAGTGCAATGCCAGGTTGTCGGTCAAGCGCAGATCGCGGCGCACCCACCAGACGATGCGTTGCATTACAGAGTAACCGCCGCGCGATTCAATTCGTCCAACAAAGCAAACAATTCGTCATTCGCCGGAATATCGCTCATGGAATGTCCGTAATGCACAAACCGCGCCATACCTTTGCGATCCACGATCACTTGGGCAGGCATCCGTCCGAGTCGAAACAAATTGATCTCTTGGCCATACAATTTCAAAACGCTCGCGGTGGCATCCGGCAAACCGATAAAGGGCAAATCATGTTTTTGCCAGTACGCCGTAAATGCTTGCGCGTTGTCGGGACCGACGACGACAATCGCGGCGGCGCGTTCGACAAACTGGGCATAATCTTGGCGCAACTGCGCCATGTGCCGTTGGCAAAATGGTCACGTAAAACCGCGATTGAAAACCAGGACGACGTTTTGCTTGCCGCGAAAATCCGCAAGCCGAACGGGGTGTCCTTGAAAATCGTTCAACGAAAAATCTGGAGCCGCTGTGTTGAGAGATACCTGTGGCATAGTTTCCTTTTTGAAATGAATTACGCGAGTGGAGCGTCAAATGGTTTGTTCCAATCCGTTGACAACACGCCGTGTAACAGTAAATCAACCGACGGGTGATCGGCAATGGTTTCATAATAGTACGGCAAACGGATACGTCCGTCCGTGCCGATAATAAAGGTACCCGACATTTGCATCACATCTTGTCCCTTCGGCGGCAATCCGGCTTTGTGCCCGCGCTTGGTTGCGCGCGCCGTACCTTGAATCACCTGCGGCGCTAGCATCACCTGCCACGCATTGCCGCGATCCAAGCCGAACGCGCGGTATACTTTTCGTTCGGGATCAGCAAGACACAAGATGCCCGGCGCTTGTAATTTAGCAAACTCGGCAGTCTCGTCCACATTCCCTTGCGTCACCGCGGCGATGGCCAAACCCGCTTTCGTCAACGCCACCTTGGCTTCCACCAGTTCCGCCAACATTTCTTTGCACTGCGGGCAACCATAGTGTCGCGTCAAGGCGAGCAACAAGGGTTTGGCTTGCCACAAAGACGACAAGGCAATTGTCTCGCCCGTCATCGTTTGAATGTCCAGCTCGGGTGCGGGATCATTATAATTCAGATGATGTAACTCTGCCATATCATTCGCCTCCCACCGCTGTCGCAAATGAATGAACTGCCTGCGCCTCGGATACCGTCCGCACCACCTGACCGTCGCGCATTTGAATGATCCGATCCGCGTATTGCGTCATGCGCAAATCATGCGTCACCATAATCCCCGCGCGCTGTTGCTCGTGGATTAAATTCGCAAACGTCTTGACGACCTGGTGCGCGCGTTCCGTATCGAGACTCGCGGTCGGCTCATCCGCTAGCACGAGCGCAGGATTATGGATCAATGCGCGCGCAATCGCCACGCGTTGTTGTTGACCACCGGACAGTTGACGCGGCAAATTGTCAAGCCGATCACCTAAACCGAGCCGCGTCAATAACTCGCGCGCGCGTTCGCGCCCCGCGCGATCATATTTGCCATTCAAGCGTAACATCAACTCGACATTTTCAAGCGCGGTGAGATACGGTACCATGTTGTTCGATTGAAACGTAAAGCCAATTTTTTCGCGCCGAAACGCCGTGCGCCGCGTATCATTCATCTGCGCCAAGTCTTGGCCATCAATCATAATCGCGCCTGCGGAGGGTTTGAGCAAGGTCGCCAACATCGCCAAGAGCGACGTTTTACCGGAACCACTGGGACCGACCAGCGCGATAAACTCGCCGTTCTTGACATCCACCGAAACCGCATCCACGGCTTTGGTGATGCCATTATCACTCTTGTAAAATTTCGAGACTGAAACTGTTTCTAGAGCTATTGCCATTTCAACACCTCAAGATGTCAAGCCCAGTGCGGTCAAGGGTTCAACGCGTAGAGCATAGCGCACTGAAACCAAGCCGCCGACCGGACCAATCGCGAGTAACGAGCCAATGCCAACCAGCACCGCATTCGGCGAAAACACAATCGGCACGGTGGGCGGAAAGGTCAGCGAAAGCAACAACGTAAACGCGGTGCCAATCGCCACGCCGATCACGGTGACGATCACAATTTGCGCCAACGCCGCCAACGCGATGGTCAGGTTAGGCGCGCCAATGGCTTTTAACATTCCGATCTGTGGGACTTTTTGCAACATTTGAATTTGGAAGAAACCGCCAATCACTAGTATACCAACTAACAGCGAAAAAAATTGTTGTGTGCTGAGCGTACTTTGTTGCGCGCTATAACCCGGCGTGTTTTCATAGGCCGTTTTCAGATCAACCGCCTTGACATCCGTCACTTGGGCATCAATTGCCGTTGCCATATTATTCCAATTGGCGGGGTCTTTTAATTGCACCGCGAGAATGTTGGACACCAGGTCAGTTTCAGTGCCAGTCGTTGGAATACCAGGTTTGACCAATCCAAACGCGAGAATCGGGATGATCACAGACGGCTGAATCGAATACTGGCGGCCATCGCTAATCCCGACCACCTTGAACGTATACAGTTGTTCCTTGGTATTTTGAATAGATTTAATCGTCAAGTCATCGCCGACTTGCAAATTGGTGCGCAACGCCACATTCCGATCAATAATCGCTTCCTTGGCTGTCTTTTCGCCCAAGCCGCGACCAGTAACCACCGGCGGTTCGCCTGGTTTGCCTGGCTCAACGCCGATCAAAGCCACATTCAATTTTTTGCTGTCGCCAAAGTTCAGCACCACACTGCTAAAACTAATCTGCCCCACATCCTTCACCCCAGCAACACGCAGTGTTTCGGCACGCTTGGCGCGATCCAACTGACTGGTCGGGATCGATAGATCGACGTTGGCTTTATAGACAATCAGGTCCGCGTTGAGTTTTTCGATGTACTCTTTGTTGCCATTACCCAACCCATCGGCAAGCGCGGCGATAAACAGCACCAGCACGGTAATGAGCGCAATCACCATACTGAACAACAAAAACCGTCCGCGATTCCGCCAAATTTCTTTGAGCGATAAATATAGCCCCATTCCTGCTCCTACGTGAACCAATTTGCTTGCACGCCATTCTCTCCACGCGCCAGCGTTATTCCAATTTCTCATCCAAAAATTCTGCGAGCCGCCGTTCCAGTTTACGCTCATCGCGCTGAAAGACAAAATACCAAAACAGGTACGCCGCATTCAACACAATCCAGCCCCCCATGACCGGTAGATATAAACCGAGCGGCGGAAAATTCACCGCGAGCGCTGGAATGATCTGCCACGCGCGGTACAACGCAAACACAATCACAAGTGAGCCGCCAATGCCATAATGCAATGTGATCACGGAAAAAAAGGTCAGCGGATTGCCGAAACTCAAGCCAACAAAACGCGGCGCGTCCAGCGGAAATAAATAAATGTCTTCGAGGTCATGCGCGATGAGCGCATGACCGCCATTGAGTTGATTGAGCTTGATTTCCAATGCGCGCGCATAGCGGCGCGCAAAAACAATATAGTGAAAATGAAACGCCGCGTGCATCGCCGCGTAAAGCACCAGCGGCGGGACGAGCAAGATGGCGGCGCGGAGCGGCTCAAGCAAACTGGTCACTAACAAGACGCCCACAGCCACGATCCAAAAATTGATATAGCGAAAGAACAAGGCGTGATAGCGATAATTCATCGCGCGCATCCGGTGCAGTTGCGCGTGCACATTTGATTTCGACATTACGCCTCCACCGGTTGCATTAACGTAAACACGACCGCGCCAAAAACTTGCTGGCGTTCGCACCGCCATCCCGCCGCCTGAATCGTCTCGTTGAATTGTTCCAGACGCGGAAACGTGATGCCACTGGTGCGCGCACCGCATTGTCCCAGCTTGCCGCCCAGCGAGGTTGCCGCAAGCAGACTCATCGTGAACAAGCGCCCAGTCGGCGTGACCACACGCCGCGCTTCGGCAAGCGCCTCGCGCATGGAGCGAAATTCGTTGAGCGAGCCGCCACACATGAGCGCATCCACAGATGCATCCGCAAATGGCAAACGTTGCACCGGCGCGCGCACATGCACGATATTGGTTGCACCATCGCGCCGCGCATAGTCTATGCCTACACGCAACATACCCTCCGCCAAATCAATCGCCGCTATCATTGCGCCGCGCGCATGTGCCGCGACCCCGCGCGCATAAAAGTCAGTGGACGATCCCAGGTCAAGCACCAGCTCGTTGGGCTGGATGCCAAGCCAAGCATTCAACAGTGCTAGTTCACGCGCAGGCGAAAACGGTTCGCCAGTCAACAGCGAGAGCGAACGCGGTCGCCACACGGCTTCATACAATTGCGGCACCGGTGGCACATGATTACTAGCACCCGCCAGCGTCAAGCCAGTCAAATCGCGTGGCTGGGTCAGATCAAGAATCTGCGCGCGAATTGGAAAATGCGTGTCACAATGCAAACAAACAGCCTGACCGCGTTCAGGTAACGTGGCAACTGAAACGGGAATCGGCGAAACAGTAATCCCGCGCCCGCCGCAGTGTGGACATTGCACAGCCCCGAGCCAGTTCATCGCGCATCCGCCGGCAAACGCCTGCCATTCCAAAAACGTTTCCAATCGCCGCCGCTTGCGTTCAGCGCTAGTAAAATGTAGAGCGCGGCAGTCCAGTTGCCCAACACCAGCATCAGCACCACCCACACAACCGAGCGCGCCGGTGAGTTTTCGCGGTACACAATCCACATCGAAAAAAGCGTAAAGCCAACGTACAAATCCACCAACGAAACTTGGCCCCAAGGATGCGCGAACAGCCACGCGCCTTCACCGGCAAAATTCCCCGTTGCAAAGGCATAGCCGATGATCGCCGTCATTGCGATCAAGCCAAGAATCGAAATAATTTTTGCACTGTTCATCCCAACACCCCATCAACTCGTTTTCTTGCGCGGAAACCAGGGAATAAATTCGCTCGTCGTTTCAATGTATTCCTGGTAACCCGGCTTGGTTTCCTTCAAGGTCTTTTCGAGCAAGGTCACGCCCGAGACGCGCATCAACAAACCAGTCATAATAATCGGACTGAAAATCGTCCACCAGCCGCCAGCCGCCAGCGCGATGAGATAGTATGACCACCATTGCGCCGCGTCCCCAAAATAATTTGGGTGGCGCGAATACCGCCACACCCCGGTATTGAGCAGTTTGCCCTTGTTCGATGAAATGCCTTTGAATTGTGCCAATTGCCAGTCGCCTGCCGCTTCAAAGCCAAAGCCGATGAGCCAAATCGGAATGGCGATGTAATCGAACAGCGTGAGCGCGTTCGGTTGCGCGTTATATTGCGCCGCGAGCAAGGGTGCGGAAATAATCC
Source organism: Chloroflexota bacterium (assembly GCA_037440365.1). GTDB lineage: Bacteria > Chloroflexota > Anaerolineae > UBA4142 > UBA4142 > JBBIUF01. The sequence continues at coordinate 16,733 of JBBIUF010000021.1, read as the reverse complement.
ACAGTAAGACGCCTTGCAGGAAAAACACCTTGAAGAAACTGCGCCACCACCATGCCGCGCCCGCTTCGCTGCGCCATTTTTGATAGCGAAAATCTTCCGGTTTGCCCCAGTTGCGAATTCCGATATGCAACGAGAGCCGCAAGCCCCAGAGCGTCACCAAGCCGCTCAACAATAATTTGCGCGCGCTCAAGCCATCCGGCGTCAGCGCAAATGCGACCCAAGCCGACACAACGAAACCGGTGCCCCAGAAAATATCCACGATGCTGGAATTTTTCAAGGCGAGACTAACGAGCCACAGCAAGATCATCAGCCCTAAAATAACCGCGCCGAGTATAAGATCAGTTTGGATAAAATTCATTTTGGTTCTCCTTGACAACCAGATTGAAACATGGACCTGGTCGCGAACAAATCTATTGACGCGCAAGACAAGCAAAGCCAACCGCGTTGGGGCCAATGTGCGCGCCGATGACAGGCGTAATATCCACGGCGAGAATATCGTCGGCGGGCAAGAGATGCGCCGCTTGCGCGCGCAATTCAGCGACACGTTCGGGGGCGTGCGTATGCACAATCGCCACCCGTTCCAAGTCACCCATCTCGTGCAACATTTCCAAGAGCCGCAACCGAGCACGTTCCCGGGTTCGGACACGTTCCGCGCCCGGCTTGCCATCGTACATCGTCAACAGCGGTTTGAGTTGCAACAAATCGCCCATTGCCGCAACGGTGCCGTTCATGCGCCCACTGCGCTTTAAGAATTCAAGCGTATCGAGCGCAGCAAATACGCGCGTGCGCTTGGTTTGTTGTTGCAAGCGCGCGATAATTTCACCCATCGATTTGCCCGCCTGTGCCATCTGCGCCGCTGTCTCAACCATAAACCCCGTGCCCAGACTCAATTGCCGCGAATCAAACACGGTGACACGCAGGGCGAGCGTTTCTTGCGCGGCAACTCGCGCGGCGTTTGCCACCGAACTGAGCGCAGCCGAAATATGAATGGATAGCACATCGGTTGCGCCTTGCACCGCGAGCGCCATGTATGCCGCGCGGAAAATCTCCGGCGAGGAAACCGCCGTCGTCGGCGCTGGATTATAACTTGGCAGTTGGTGATAAAACTCTTCACGCGTCAGATCAATGCCATCGCGATAGCCCTTGCCGCCGACATTAATGTACAGCGGCACCACGATAATGCCATACCGCGCAATCGTTTCCCGCGGCAAATCACACGTGCTATCCGTGACGATCCGGATTGACATTCAAACCTCGTTTATGCTAACCGCCCGCTGGCGCAGGGCAAGTAAAATTATTTCAGATTACCAGGATCGCGCCGAAAATAATTTCGACGACGAGACTGATCACGTTGGATGCGGCATACGAACGATCAACCAGGATCGAAAATGCCCGCGCGAGCGCAATCGCAAAATAGGCAATGCCGACCAGTTGGTATGCCGCGGGCACATTCAGAATGAGCGGCGCAATACCCAAGCCAATCAACAAGCCGCCAAAGATTGCGCGGACTTCGGATTTCGCGCGCGCCGTCTCTGAGGTAATTCCGGTAAAGCCAACAATCGAACCTGGCTTGAACAATGCTGGGACACCAACCGCCGCCGTTCCGATCAATGCAATGATTTTGAGAATTTGCAAGAGATTCATCTGGTTTACTCCGCTGGCGATCCGACCTGGGTTGCATAGCCGCGTTGCGGCAGTGGCGGGTCTGGATTCACCACGATCCGCCGCCACACAAACGACACCACCCACGCCATGATCAACGCGCTTGCCACGCCTGGTGCCCACGCCCCCAACGATTCAAGCAACAAGCCGCCGAGCGATGGTGCGATCACGCGCGTCAAACTTTCAACCGACGCCGCCAATCCCAGCGTGCCGCCAATTTCTTCTGGATACACTGATTTGGTCAACGCGCTTTGCAACACGGTATTGAGTGTGCCACCTGCAAACGACAAGGGCGCCATGATGACTAGCAAAATCGGCAGGTTAGGCGCGAACGCCCAACCCAACAAACTGAATGTCATCACAATTACACCAGTCAAGATCAACTGCCGGTCACTTGCGCGTTTGGTCAGCCAGCCAATCGCAAACCCTTGCACCAACACGGACAGAACCCCAACGTATGCCAAGACATAGCCAGTGGTTTGCGCAGTCAACCCAAAACGCACTTGGGCATAGAGCGCAAAGATCGTCTGGAAGGTGGCAAACGCCAAGCCATAGAAAAAACGAATGTGAAGCAGAGGTCCCACGCGCGGACGATTCAACGCTTGCCACAACGCGCGGAAAGTGAACGCTGGTTTCGCTTGTTGCGCGATCGCGGCGCGCCGTTCAACCGTCAAGGATTCCGGCAACCAGAAAAAGACAGCCGCGAGATTCACAAACGAAAGCATCGCCGCCGCAAACGCAGGAACTGCGTAACCAAACGTGCTCAACGCGCCGCCCACCGCCGGACCGATAATAAAGCCCAAGCCGAACGCCGCGCCGATCATGCCCAAACCTTTGGCGCGATTCTTTTGATCGGTGACATCGGTGATATACGCTTGCGCAACCGAAAGATTGCCGCCCGTCAAGCCATCAACCAAACGACTGACGAACAACATCCATAATGCGCCCGCCAAGCCCAACAACAAAAATCCCAGGAAGGTTCCACCAATACTTACAAGCAACACAGGACGCCGACCGTAACGATCCGATAGTCGTCCCAGCACCGGCGCACCAATCAATTGCGCGACTGCATATGACGCGACAAGCAAGCCCGTCACAAACGGATCTGCGCCGAACGATTGCGCATAGTACGGCAACAAGGGCAAGATCAAACTAAAGCCGAGCAAGTCCATAAACACAATCAGAAATATAATCAGCAAGCGATTCTTCTGCATCGCCATTCTCCTTGAGGATATTACCGCAACAAATTCGATAACGCTAATTGAGCGTCCGCAAACTTGAACACATAGCCCGCTTGTTGCAAACGTTGCGGCACCGCGCGCTGACCACCCAGCAACAGCAATTCCGCCATCTCACCTAGCGCGAGTTTCATCACAAAACCTGGTACCGGTACAAACGCAGGGCGGTGCATCACGTGACCCAACACACGCCCAAACTCGGCGTTCGTCAACGGCGTAGGTGCGCTCACATTGTATGCCCCCCGCGCAGATTCAGTTTCGATGAGAAAGCGGATCGCGCCCACTTCGTCTGCGATATGAATCCAGGGCAGGTATTGTTTGCCGCTTCCAATCGGTCCGCCAACGAAAAAGCGAAAGGGCAACGCCAGCAACGAGAGTACGCCGCCTTTTTCATTTAACACAACGCCCGTGCGCACAATCACACGCCGCACGCCCAGCGCTTCAACCTCGGCGGTGGCCGCTTCCCACGCCACGCCAACTTGCGCCAGAAAATCCTGACCCGCGCCGGACTGCTCCGTGATCGGTTCGTCGCCATGCAAACCATAATAACCCACCGCCGACGATTGAACCAGCACGGCGGGTTTCACTTTCGCCGCGCGAATCGCGTCAACCACTGCGCGCCCCGCGTTCACGCGGCTATCGCGGATGAGTTGTTTACGCGCGGGCGTCCACGGCAACGGCGGAATGCCAATGCTAGCGCCCGCCAGGTTGACGATCACGGTCTCCGCGTCAATCAAGGCGCTCCAGCCCTGCCCGGTCCGTCCATCCCATTTTTCCGCGCGCACACCATTCGGCAAATCGCGCGCCTGGTTCGGATCGCGGCTCAACACAATCACATCGTCATTCGCGCGCGCCATGTCTGCGGCAAGCGCGCGGCCAATCAACCCAGTCCCGCCTGTAATAATGATCCGTTTCATATTTCACCTAACTTGCGAATCGGTATGATCCGCCAACTGGTCCAACAAGGGTTTGAATAATTCCGCAACCTCTCGAGTCAACGATTCGTCCATGACGCGCGCAACGAGTTTGAGGTGCTCGGCGATGAGCAAAACAGGGACATTCCGCGCGGGCAATGCGCCTTGCATCCACGTCTTTTGCATCAACATTAATTCAGGCGCACCAAACGCCAGCGCAGAAACCATCGCGTCAATCAAGTACAACGTGGCATAACCAATTTCTGGAGCATGCCAAGTGGACGAGCGCGTCAGATTGGGCGGCAGATCAGCAACAAAGCGTGTCGCCACTTCGCCTGCAATTGTCAGCCGCAACGCAAACAACGCCTGCGCCGCCTGCCACGATCGCTTGCTCGGTTTCCAACACCCGGTTTGTAATTTAACGGCATCCAGTCCTTGAACAGCTGTAAACAAATCAGCGCCAACATAAACACCCGGCAAATGTCCGCGCAAACCTGGCACCTGATCGACTAGACTACCACCAAAACATAGCGCCACATTTGGACGCACCGTCGAATTCAGCCACGGCATTAGACTCGCTAAACCAACGACGGTGGTTAGTGAAATCAACACAACGCGCGGATTGGCTTTTTCCACAATATCGGTCAAATCAGCCAAGGGCGTTTGGCGACCCAGATACGTCACCCACCAACCGCGTTGCTGTGCCATCAACACGAGTGCCAACAAACCCAACTCATGCTCTTCGCCGGGCGCGCACGCGGCAACCAAACGTGGTGAATTCAGCGGCGCGCTGGATTGTGCTTGGAGGACGGCAAAAAGTTTTTGGCGAATCAGGTTGCTGGCAAAATGTTCCTGCCACACGCTGATTTCATTGCGTAACCACGCCTCGCCAACCTCGCGCATCACCGGTTGAATAATTTCCATCATCACTTGCTGAAGCGGAAAAAGCGCAAACACCTGATCCAACGCGCGTTTGGCGTCAAACTCATTCGGCTGAAGCAAAGTGTCTAGCAAGGATGAGCGAGCCGCCGCAACCGGTTGCGTTTTCGTGAGACTGAGCGAATGAACCGCGGCTTGTTGCCTAAACAAGACACTGGCTTGCGCTGGCGCGACGCCTGCTTCGATCTGCTGTTTCATCCACAACACATCCGCAATGTCCTGCTCGGCATACACCCGATAGCGGTTGCCCGGCACACGCTTGGGGCGCGGCACCCCATAACGGCGTTCCCACGCGCGGAGCGTATATTCCGATACCCCCGTCCGTTCCGCGACTAGCTTGATCGTCAGACCCGCGTTCAACTCATCCATGCAAACATTATACAATAATGTCTACTGTTTGTCAATAGTTTGTATAATGTTCTAATATAGTTCTAATCCACAAGTTTTCGCCAGATTTTGACAGGCAACAAAAGCCCAGATTTCTTTAGGAAACCTGGACTCGGAACCACCCGCTAAAACACAACGACTAGCAAATTCGTGGCAGTTGCTCGCCGCTCAACATATCAACCACACGCATCCCACCGATGCGACTGCGGAGAAATACTTTGCCGGGATGATCGGCGACCACCTCGCCGATGATGGCGGCGTGCGTGCCAAGCGGATGTGCGCGGAGGACCGCCAGAACCTGCTCCGCAAGATCGCGCGTGACAATGATGAGTGCCTTGCCTTCATTCGCCACATAGAGCGGATCGAATCCCAGGATTTCGCACGCGCCGCGCACCGCATCACCAATGGGAATTTGCGCTTCGTTCAAAAGAATCCCCACCTGCGCCTGCGCCGCGATCTCGTTGAGTGTGCTCGCCACACCACCGCGCGTTGGATCGCGCAACACATGCACCTGGTCACCCGCAACTTCTAACACGCGCGCCACCAGATCGTTCAGCGGCGCGGAATCACTTTGCAAGGTCGTTTCAAACGAAATGCCTTCGCGTTGCGACATGATCGTAATCCCGTGCGTCGCAATCTCGCCGTTGATCAAGATCACATCGCCCGCTTGCGCGCGGAGCGGCGAGACGCGCACGCCCGCCGGAATCAAGCCAATGCCCGCTGTGTTGATAAAGATGCCATCGCCCTTGCCGCGGTCCACCACTTTGGTATCGCCGGTGACAATGGGCACACCGACGCGATGCGCGGCATCTTGCATGGATTGCACAATGCGCCACAACGTTTCCATCGGCAAACCTTCTTCCAAAATAAACGCCGACGATAACGCGAGCGGACGCGCGCCACACATCGCCAAATCGTTGACCGTGCCATGGACCGCCAGCGAACCAATATCGCCGCCGGGAAAAAACAAGGGACTGACCACAAACGAATCGGTGGAAAATGCCAGCCGTTCACCTGCCACATCAAGAATCGCGCCGTCGTGCAACAGTTCGAGCGCAGGGTTGGCAAACGACGACACGAACATTTTTTCGATCAACATCTGCGTGAGTTTGCCGCCGCCGCCGTGCGCGAGCAAGACGTTCGGATAATCGTTGATTGGAATTGGGCATTGCAAGCCGGTAAAATCAATCGTCATCCCGTCCTCCCATATTGATAGTACGCCGCGCACGCGCCTTCCGGCGAAACCATCGGCGCGCCGAGCGGTTTTTCCGGCGTGCAGAGCGTGCCAAACGCGGAACACTGGTGCGGCTTGTTCAAACCTTGCATAATTTCGCCCGCGATGCACAACGGCGATTCTTGCGCGGTGATCGCGCCAACTTCAAAGCGTTGCTCTGCGTCGAACGCCGCGAATTCGGGACGCAAGCGATAGCCGCTGTGCGGGATCATGCCAATCCCGCGCCATTTGCGGTCGCTCACTTCAAACACTTGCTTGAGTAAATTCTGCGCGGGGAGATTCCCTTCGCGCGTGACCGTACGCGCATATTGGTTTTCGACGCCGATGCGATTTTCTTCCAGCGCCTTGAGCGTCATGTATATTCCTTGCAATAGATCGAGCGGTTCAAAACCAGTCACAACCATCGGCACGCGATATTTCGCGGCAAGCGGTTCATACTCCCAATAGCCCATCACCGCGCACACATGCCCCGCCGCGAGAAATCCTTGTACGCGGTTGTTCGGCGATCCCAGGATCGCCTCCATCGCGGGCGGCACCAGGACATGCGACGTGAGAATCGAAAAATTCGTCAAGCCGAGTTGCTTGGCTTGCCACACCGCCATTGCATTACCCGGCGCAGTCGTCTCAAACCCAACGGCGAAAAAAACAATTTGCTTGTCCGGAAATTTTTGCGCGAGTTTCACTGCGTCCAGCGGCGAATAGACCATCCGCACATCGCCGCCGCGCGCCTTGACCGACAAGAGATCGTCGCGCGAGCCAGGCACGCGCAACATATCGCCGAACGAGGTAAAGATGACTTCCGGGCGACGCGCAATCGCAATCGCGCGATCGATCAATTCGAGCGGCGTCACACACACCGGGCAACCCGGTCCATGCACCAGCGTCACACGGTCTGGCAACATGCGGTCAATGCCAAACTTGATCAAGGTGTGCGTCTGCCCGCCGCAAATTTCCATCAGCGTCCACTCGCGCGTCACTATGCGCTGGATCGCCGCGACAAATTTTTGCGCGTCGGCTTCGTTACGGTATTCGTCAACGTATTTCATGGCTTGACCCAATCATTGCGGCTGGGGAATATCTAGTTCACTCAAATCATCAATTTGTTTGAGCGTTTCAAACACTTGCATCGCTTCTTGTTCGTCAATTTGATTGATCGCAAAACCAGCGTGCGCGATAATGTATTCGCCAATGGTCACTTCCGGCACATACGCCAAACAAATATCTTTGACAATGCCGGCAAAATTGACCTTGCCCATTTTCAATCCGGCCGTTTCGCTCATTGCGATCACTTGACCCGGAACTCCGAGACACATGGTTTCCTCCGTAATTGAATTTTTACGCTTGCTCCACACGCGCCGCCGCGACGACAACTTGACCCAGTGCAATGCACCCGTCGTTCGGCGGAACGTGACGGTGCAATAACACCCGATGCCCAGCTTGCGTCAAATGGTCTGCCGCGCGCTCCGTCAACAACCGATTTTGAAAACAGCCGCCGGTCAGTGCCACATTTTCTTCGCCGATCCGGCGCGCCATGTCAACAATCACGTTCACCAGCGCATTATGAAATCGCGCGGCGATCACGCTTGTCGCGGTACCGCGCGCGACATCCGCCAACACCGCCGCGATGAGCGGTTGCCAATCCAGCCAAGTGACTGGCGCATTGCCCTCGGCAAAGTGCGATGGCGGTTCGCTCAACGTGAACGCATACGCATCGCGGACCGTGACATCCGCCACAAACTCTAACGCCATTGCCGCTTGACCTTCAAAACTCACCTGGGGATGCAAACCCAGCAACGCGGCAACCCCATCGAACAAACGCCCCGCGCTCGTCGTGATGGGTGCGTTGATCTGTTTGGCCAGCATTTGCGTCAGCGTGCGTCGTTCCGCTGGCGTGAATGCGCGCACGGGCGCGAGATCGGTGCGTTCCACAATCGCCGCGCCAAACATTTCCCACAACAGCGCAAACGCGACGCGGCGCGGTTCTTTCACGGCCGCATCGCCACCTGGCAAACGAAACGGACGCAAGTGCGCGACCCGCGAAAATTTTTTGCGATCCCCAAGCAAAAATTCGCCGCCCCAGATCGTGCCATCGAGTCCATACCCCGTGCCATCCCAGGTCACACCGAGCGCACGGTCGGCGTCGTTCTCCGCCAGGCACGCGGCAAGGTGTGCATGATGATGTTGTATCGCGATCAAGGTTGGGCGATCAGGGCCTGACCATGGCAAATTGTTCTGGGCCCATTTCGTCGAAAGATAATCCGGGTGCGCATCGTGCGCGATAATCGCGGGCCTCATGTCGTACATCTGCGTGAAATCGGCGATGACGCGCTCGAACGCTTGCAACGCTTCCGGCGTTTCGAGATCGCCGATGTGCTGGCTAATAAAGACCTGGTTTCGTACCGAGAGCGCGACGGTATTTTTCAAGTGCGCGCCCACGCCCAGGATCGTCGGAATTTCATGCGCCAACAAAATCGGCAGAGGCGCGTAGCCGCGCGCGCGGCGCAACAAACGCGGCTCGCCATGCGCGATCCACACAAGCGAATCGTCCACATGACGCGCAATCGGGCGATTATGTACCAGGAAGCAATCGGCGATGTGACCGAGGCGATGCACGGCTTGGCGCTCATCGGTGCAGATCGGTTCATCGCTTAAATTGCCACTGGTCGCGATCACCGGGAAATCAATTTCACGCAAAAGCAAGTGATGGAGCGGTGTATAGGGCAACATCACACCGAGGTAGGGATTATCCGGCGCCACATTGTCGGCGATCGCGGCGGCGGGCAAACGCCGAAGCAAGACAATCGGCGACTCGGGCGAGAGCAGTACGGCTTGGGCCGTCGCATCCAATTCGACGAGCGTGCGCGCTTGGGCGAGATCGCGCGCCATGAGCGCAAATGGTTTGGCGCGGCGCGGTTTACGTTCGCGCAAACGCGCGACGGTTTCCGGGTTGCGCGCATCCGCCATCAACAAAAATCCGCCGAGACCTTTGACTGCCACAATCTGCCCGGCGCGCAACACCTCGGCTGTCTTGTGTAACGCATCGTCATGTTCAGCCAGACCCGCACCGCGCGCCGACCACAACGCAATTTGAGGACCACATACCGGGCAGGCATTCGGCTGGGCATGAAAACGACGGTCGCGCGGATCGGTGTATTCGCGCTGACAGGCGGGGCACATCGCAAATTGATGCATCGTCGTGTGCGGACGATCGTACGGCAATGCTTGGATGATCGTAAAGCGCGGTCCGCAATTGGTGCAATTCGTGAACGGGTAGCGGTAGCGGCGATCCGTTGCGGCGAACACTTCACGCAAACAATCGTCACAGGTTGCCAGGTCGGGTAACATCAACGCAGTTTTTGCGCCCACCTCATCGCTATGGCGAATCTCAAACTGGGTGAAACCCAGCGGCGCAAGCCAGGTCGCCTCCAGCGAGTGAATCATCGAGCGGGGTGGTTTTTCAGCGGACAAACGCGCGAGGAAAAGTTCGAGCGGCGCGGGGGTACCTTCAACTTCGATAAAAACACCGCGCGCATCGTTTAGCACCCAGCCGAGCAAACCTAGGTCAGTTGCCAAGCGATAAACAAAAGGGCGAAAACCAACGCCTTGTACCGCGCCATGAATTTCTACCCGCAGTCGCTTCGTCACAGACACGGGCTGAGTTTGTAGCTCCAAGCGTTAGACACTCCACACCGTCGTCATAGCTTTGCCGCTTGTTTTTCGTCTTCAAAAAATGCGCGGCGTTGTTCGAGCAACCACGTGAGCCAAGCCTCCAAGCCAGCGCCGGTCTTGCACGAGAGCGGAAAAAACGGGACGCTGGGATTGACCATTTCGAGCCCGCGCCGAAAGTATGCCACATCGAAATCGAACACGGAAATCAAATCCGCTTTGTTCAGCACCACTGCATCGGCGGCGGCAAACATGCCAGGATATTTGTACGATTTGTCGTGTCCTTCTGGCACGCTGGCAACCACAATCGCTAGGTTTGCGCCCAGCGCAAAGTCGGCAGGACAAACCAGGTTGCCGACATTTTCGATAAACATGAGATCAATCGCATTCAGCGGTAACTGCGGCATGGCCGTGCGAATCATCGGCGCGTCGAGATGGCAACCACCACCGGTATTGATTTGCACCACGGGAATCCCGCGCGCGGCGATGGTATCCGCGTCAATGGACGAAGCCAGGTCACCTTCAATCACGCCCGAGCGCACGTCACGCGGCAAACGTTCCGTCGTCGCGAGGATCACACTGGTCTTGCCTGCCCCCGGTGACGCCATCACGTTGACCACGAACACACCCAGTTCATCCAGCACCGCGCGATTATCAGCGGCGATCTGATCGTTCGCGTTCAAGATATCTTTAACGATCGGTATTTTCATCCTCAACCTCAATGCTCTCGATAAAAAATTCGCGCCCACCTTTGATCTGCAAGCGTGAGCCGCCGCAGTGCGGACAGCGCGGTTCAAGCGGCGCGCGCGCGGCAAATGTATACTGGCAATCCCAACACAGCGCTTGCGAGGGTTCGCGCCGAAAACGCAACTGCGCTTTTTCAGCCAGCGTCCCGTTACTCAAGAGATCGAAATAAAATTGGACCGAATCATCTACGATGCTGGAGAGATCGCCGATGACCAGATCAATCGCGGTAATACGCCGGGAGCCATTATTTTTCGACGCGGCAAGCGCGGTTTGCAAAATACCTTCGGTGACAGCCAGTTCATGCATGAGTGAAAAATTTACCTCGCGAGTATGATACTTGAATTAGAGCGAGTGTCAAATCGCCAAGCGGCAAGTCCATTTGACAAGCCGCCTGCCCCTTGTACAATAAGCTTGCGACGAGTTTGCACAGAGATAGCCGACACGTGATCCAACCAAGATCCAGAGCGCACACACGGAGGAAAGATGAACCAGCGACCATTTGGACGCACGGGGCACAACAGCACGGTAGCGATTTTTGGCGGCGCGGCGTTATGGAACGCGACGCCCGCTGAAACGGATGTCGCGTTAGAGCGTGTGATCGCCGCGGGCGTCAATCACATTGATGTTGCGCCATCGTATGGCATCGCCGAGGAACGTTTGGGACCCTGGCTTGCCCGCGAGCGCGCGCGATTTTTTCTCGGCTGTAAAACAATGGAACGCACCCGCAATGGCGCAGACGCCGAATTGCATCGTTCGCTCGAAAAATTACGCGTTACGCATTTTGATCTCTATCAATTGCACGCTGTTAATACGCTCGCCGAACTAGACCAGGCAATGGCACGCGATGGCGCGCTTGAAGCAGTCATTGCCGCGCGCGAACAAGGATTGACCCAGTTTATCGGCATCACGGGGCATGGCTTGGATGCGCCATCGGTGTTCCTTGAAGCCTTGCGCCGTTTCGATTTCGATTCGGTGTTATTTCCCATCAACGCCAAATTATTCGCGGATGATAATTATCGCCATGATGCCGAAGCACTCTTGCGTGAATGCCGCGCGCGCCAGGTTGGCGTGATGGCGATTAAATCGCTGACGAAAGGACCGTGGGGCGAACGACCCAAAACGCATACCACGTGGTACGAGCCCTTTGCCGACCCCGCACAAATTCAGCCCGCCATCAATTTTGCGCTCTCGCAAGACATTACCGGTTTGTGTAGCACCGGCGATCTGACTATCGTACCGCTTTTCCTGGATGCGTGCGCGCGCTATACGCCGATGGCACTGGCCGCCCAAACCGCGCACATCGCCCAGGCGGCGCTCAATGAGCCGCTGTTTGTCTAACCGAGCAACACCGAGCAACAGTGATAAGAACGCGCGTTCTTGGGTTATCCCACACAAACCCACACATAACCCACATGCTATCCACACTTTTATCCACACCAAACCAGATCGGGCGTGGGTGTCTGCACCGGTGATATTTCAAGGATGAACCATGCCCCTCAATAACAATGAAGAACAAAAACGCATCCCCGCGGTCTTGATGCGTGGCGGGACGAGCCGCGGGCTTTATGTGATGCGTGGCGCGCTCCCCGCCACACCCCAATTGCGCGACCAGGTTATCTTGCGCATGTATGGCAGTCCCGATGTGCGCCAGATTGATGGGATCGGCGGCTCGGATGCGTTGACGAGCAAGCTGGCGATCATTGGTCCGCCCACGCGCCCCGATGCTGACATTGACTATACGTTTGCTCAGGTCAGCGTCACCAAAGCGTTGGTAGATTATACCGGTAATTGCGGTAATATGTCTGCGGGCGTTGGCCCCTTTGCCATTGACCAGGGCTTGGTGGATGCAATCGAACCACGAACGACCGTACGGATTCACCAAACCAATACACGATCACTGATTATTGCGACCGTGCCAGTAGTCAATGGTCACGCGGCCGTCGAAGGCAACTATCACATTGATGGTGTGCCTGGAACCGGGGCGCGGATCGATCTAGATTTTTCGGATGCGGCAGGCGGTGTCACGGGACACTTGTTACCAACTGGGAATCCCCTGGACTCGTTAGCTGTTCCCGGTGTGGGTGATGTGCTGGTTAGTATTGTGGATGCTGGCAATCCCTGTGTGTTCGTACGCGCGACCGACCTGGGTATTCGCGGCACAGAGACGCCCGCACAAATTGACGCGGATCAAGCATTGAATGATCGAATTGAGCGCGTGCGCGGTGCCGCCGCGGTCAAGATCGGCTTGGTGCGCGAATGGTCCGCCGCCGCTCAAATCAGTCCCTATGTGCCGTTTCTAGTTTTGCTCAGCCCCCCAGCGGATTATGTGGATTTCACAACTGGACAAATGATCCGCGCCGAACAAGTGGATGTGGTTGCGCGCCTCTTGTTCATGCTCAAAATGCACAAGACCTATGCTGTCACAGGAACGGTGTGTACAGGCGCGGCGGCAAAGATCAAAGGGACTCTGGTTGAAGCGATGGTGCGTCCGACCTCTCGGGATTGCGCGCTCGTGCGAATTGGGCATCCCGCCGGAATCATCGAAATCGAAGCGGCAGTAGAAACCAGTGGCAAGGCAATTCGATTGATCCAAGCGTCTATCGGCAGGACCGCGCGCCGAATTATGGAAGGCTATATTTTGATTCCCTGGCGCACACTTGAACCAGAATAAGGCTCGCAACAAAAATCCCAACCGGCAATCGGTTGGGATTTTATTGATCATAGTTAGATTTTATCGTCGTTCTTGGTTAAAGCACATCCGGCAATAGATCGGCTTGGTGCCTTGCGGTACAAACGGGACGTACGTTTCGCTTCCACACCGTTCGCAATTTACTTTGGAAAACTGGCGTGGTTGCTGATGCCGTTCGTCACGGCGACGGTCCCGGCATACTTTGCAATGGGTGGGCGGATGCGTTAGTTTTTTACTTGCAAACCACACTTGCTCGCCTACGTCCCATAAAAATTGCTTACCACAATCGGCGCACACAAGCCATTGGTCCACAAATGACATCATTGCTCCTCCTTTTTCCACTTTGAAAAATTGGCACTGATGCGGGTCACTATATCAAGTTTGTAATGTGATCTCAAGCCTCGAACGGTAAAAATATTTTAATTGCCATGTATGCCATAGTTAAATTTTGAAAACAAAACGGCGACTGCCATCGTACCAGGCAGTCGCCGTCGCAGTCTATCCCCTCATCCTACCAATCGGACTGGGCACGCTCACGCACGATCCGCTCATAGACCTCAATCGTTTGCTCGGCGATATAATCCCAGTTGTATTCTGTTTTGGCAATACGATATGCTTTTGCCGCGCGCGCATGAGCTTGCCGTGGATCGCGGAGGGTATGCACAATTCCCCACGCTAATGATTCGATGTTGTCTGGATACACCGTCACGCCAGTCACATCGTGTTGCACCACTTCTTTCAGCCCGCCTACTTGGCTAACGATCACTGGGCATTGCGCCGCCATCGCCTCCAGCGCGACAATCCCGAATGGCTCATAGATGGATGGAAACACCGCGGCGTCCGCAACCTTGAGCAAACGATCCCGATCGGGATCGGAAACAAAGCCCGCGATCATCACCTTGTCCGCCACGCCCAATTCCGCCGCGCGGCGTTTGCAATGCTCCATCATACCACCGGTGCCGGCGATAATAAATTTGGCTTGGGGGATTTGCGCCAACACGCGCGGCGCGGCTTCGACGATCAAATGCGCGCCTTTTTCCTGCACCAACCGCCCAACATTGAATACAATTTTCTCTTCGGGACGCGCCCAGCGCGCGCGAAACTCGGTCAGGTCTAAACCCGCAAGCGCATCAAACGGCGACGCATCCACGCCATTGGCAATCACATCAATCTTGTCGCTCGGCAGTGAAAAATAATCACGTACTTCACTCGTCATATATTGACTGCACGTAATCACGCGCCAGGCTTCATACGTCAGCCACCATTCCGCGCCGTTAATCGCTTGCGACATTTCGCCGCCCAAAAATCCGCGCCCGCGTCCACGCTCGGTTGCGTGAATCGTCGCCAGCATCGGCGTCTTGTGGAATCGTTTGAGCGACGCCGCAGAAAAAGCCACCAGCCAATCATGGGCGTGAATCAGATCGAATTCACCACACTGTTTATACACCGCGTGCGCTTGTTCTTCCAAATTCAAATTCGTTTGTTGCGCGTCCGCAAAAAAATTACCCATCCGCATCACGGGCGGATCAACTCGCCACACCGAGGCAGGCAACGTTTTTGTGCGCGGCTTGCGCGTCACCGGCAAAATGGGTTCTTGCTCAACCCCACCCTTCCACCGCGGCGTCACCACTTGGACATTGACTCCGGCGCGCGCGAGGGCTGGCGCAAGCGCAGCGACATGCGCGCCTAGCCCGCCGACCACATGCGGTGGATATTCCCAAGACAGCATCAATACGCGCAGTTTTTTCTTTGCCATCGTTTGCCTCGTTGCACAAAAAATTATTTTTGGTACTTGAGTTGATTTTGCTGATGCTCTTCATAGGTTTTCGCAAAGGCATGAGTCCCGTCACCCTTGGCATAGTAAAAAAGATAATCGGTTTGCGCTGGCTCGATCACACCAATGATGGATGCTAAACTGGGATTACAAATGGGGCCGGGCGGCAAACCGGCATGGAGATATGTGTTGTACGGCGAATCCACTTTTTGAAATTCATCGAGCGTTACCGGCGTTTTCCACCACTGTTTTGCTGCCGCTTGATAGCCCATCGCATATTGCACCGTCGAGTCGGCTTGCAAAAACATTTTCTTTTTGACCCGATTCAAATACACGCTCGCAATAATCGGGCGTTCATTCGCGGCAACCGCTTCTCGCTCGACAATTGCCGCATAGGTCACGATTTCGTACATCGTCAACTTTGCCGCCGCCGCTTCTTGGCGCAGTTTGTCGGTCACCCGCGCGTTAAACGTGTCGAGCATCAACGTGATCAAGGTGTCGACCGAAATATCAAACGGGACGCTGTAGGTTTCAGGAAACAGGAAACCTTCAATCGAAGGTGGCGCGCCTTTGGGGCGATCTTTGAGAAAGGCGTAATCATATTGACCGTTTTTGACCGCCGCCAAAAACTGTTCCTTGCGGTAATTTTTCAAGCCTAGGGTCGCTAAATAATCGGCGATCTCTTCCGCACGCCAGCCCGGGCGAATGGTCACCGCGATCATTTTCGCCAAGCCGTGTTGCAACGCCTCGGTGATTTCATCGGTCGTCATGGTTTTCCGCAGAACGAAATCACCCGCTTGGAGTTTGGTGCCAATATGTTTGAACTTGACGAGGTTGACAAACGCATCCGCGCTTTTGATCAGTCCTTGTTTTTGTAAATGCGCGGCAATATCCCCAGGCAACTCACCAGACGCAACCGTGAATGCAACCGGCGTCGCGTCCGTGCCGGCCGCCGTGAGATCGGCTTGGTGCTGTTGGAGATATAAATAGGTCGCCATATCTTCAACGGAAGCCGGTGAAGGAAAGGGCGTCGCGGTAACCAATAACCCACCATCGTCGCCTTTCGGCGCAAGCAGGTTGAACACAAACAGAAATCCGCCAAGCACCACGGCAATCAAAACAAGCGCGAGCAAGATCGCC
>JBBIUF010000021.1:0-333 GCA_037440365.1 Chloroflexota bacterium | reverse complement strand
ACTCCCAATACTATCCAAATAATCTTGCAAAATCACCGCCGCCGCAATCGCATCCAAACCGCGCCGCGATTTTTTGCCGCGCGCCCCGGTTTCTTGCGCCCGCCGCGACGCCTCGACGGTCGTCAAGCGTTCATCCCAAAATTGCAACGGCACACCCAGGGTCTGCGAGATTTTTTCCGCATACACAATAACGCTGTCGGCTTGCGCACCTTGCGAGCCATTCATATTACGCGGTAAGCCCACGACCATCTCGGCAATCTCGTATTTGTGAATTAGCTCGGCAATGACACGCGCATCCTGCTCGAACGCGCCGCGCACCATGACCTCCACCGG
>JBBIUF010000020.1:0-45268 GCA_037440365.1 Chloroflexota bacterium | reverse complement strand
GCGCCAAATGTCAGCCGAACGCACGCGCCGCGCTGTGGTCACCGAAGCGGAAGGTAAAAAGCAAGCGACTGTAACCGTGGCCGAAGGCGACAAACAATCCGCCATTCTGCGCGCGGAAGGCGACAAGCAAGCGCGCATCCTCGCCGCCGAAGGGTACTCGGAAGCCCTGTCGCGTATTTTCAACGCGGCCAAAGACGTGGACGCCAAGACGATGAGCTTGCAATATCTCGATGCGCTCAAGGCGTTGGGTGCGAGCCCGGCAACCAAGTTTATCTTCCCGATGGAATTTACCAACTTGCTCAAACCGTTGATCGCGTATACCAACCAGTCTGCGGAAGACAAGAGCGGTTAAATAGGTTTTCAAAATTTAACCGTCAAGTCGGATCAATTTTTCGATTTGATCTTGACATCCAATAATGTTTATGGGATAATGCGGTTGTAAGGAACGGTAAGCCGCGCGGCAAGTGTGTCTAGAAATGATCGCCAAGGCAGTTCGTCCTACCTTGGCGATTTTATTTTTTCCAGCGAATTTATCCCATATCCAAATTTTTTTAGGGGGTCAGGTACAGATGGCAGATCGAATTCAGGGCACGGTCAAGTGGTTCAATGCGTCGAAGGGCTATGGCTTTATCGCGCACGAAGGTGGCAAGGATGTCTTTGTTCACTTTTCCGCGATTCAGTCCGACGGCTACCGCTCGTTGAACGAAGGCGACAAGGTGGAATTTTCCATCGAAGATAGCCAAAAAGGACCGCAAGCCACGAACGTAGTGAAAGTGGTCTAATTCATTTTTTGATTTAGGCACGAATTCACGAACCAAACCGCCATCGTCGAGTCATCGTCGGTGGCGGTTTGCGTTTACCCTTGACAACCGAACACTTGTTCGCTATACTAGGGTCAGTGAGGCGAACGATGGACATTCAGCAAAAACTTGATCTGCTCGGCGGCGCGGCGCAAGCCGACCTTGCCTGCGGCGCGTGCGGCGAGGGTCAGAAACGCACCCGCGACGATATGGGACGCTGGATTTATCCGGCGGTGATGCCGAATGGCAAGACCGTGAAAATGCTCAAGGTCTTGCAGACGAACGCGTGCGAGAAAGATTGCTTTTACTGTGCCACGCGGCGCGGCCGCGACACGCAACGCACGACGTTTCAGCCGGAGGAATTGGCGAACGTGTTTGATCAAATGCACCGCGCGCGTCTCGCCGAAGCGATCTTTTTGTCGAGCGGGGTGGCGGGCGGCGGCACGCGCACAATGGAAAAAATGCTGGCGACGGCGGATTTAATCCGCAACAAATTTCAGTTTCGCGGCTATCTCCATTTGAAATTGATGCCAGGTTCGGAAGCCGGGACAATTGAGCGCGCGCTCCAACTCGCCGACCGCGTCTCGGTCAATCTTGAAGCGCCTTCGTCGGAACATCTGGCGAAATTATCGTCCACGAAACGCTATACCGAAGAATTACTCGCGCCTTTGCAAACTGCGCGCAAACTGATCGCGCAGAATCCCGCGCTCGCGCATAAAACCATGACGACCCAGTTCGTGGTTGGTGCGGCAGACGAGAGCGACCGTGAGATTGTTGGGCGCACGGCGCAACTGTACCGCGACCTTGCGCTCGCGCGCGTCTATTTCTCCGCGTTCCAGCCGGTTGACCATACGCCGTTGGACGGACGCTCGCCCACGCCACTGATCCGCGAGAATCGGTTGTACCAAACCGACTTTCTCTTTCGCCAGTACGGTTTTACGTTCGACGATTTAATTTTCGATGGACGCGGCAATCTCTCCACCGAAGCCGATCCGAAAATGATGTGGGCGACGCATCACCCCGAATTTTTTCCCGTTGAACTGAACCGCGCGAGCAAAGCAGATTTACTGCGAGTGCCTGGGATCGGTCCAACTTCGGCGCAACGCATTGTGCAACTGCGCCGCGCCAACACGTTCTGCGCGATCGAACAATTGGCGCGCGTGGGCGCGGATGAGAAACGCGCCGCGCCGTTTGTGTTACTCGCTGGACACACGGCGACGCGGCAATTGATGTTTCACTGGTGAGAGAAGCGTGAGCGCTGATTATCAAAATCAGCGCTCACTTTTTTTGACCTTGCATCCACTCGGTGTTAGAATCGTTGCAAAATGAGTTAGCGGACATGCTCATCCCAGGTCTCATTCTCGCGCAGGTGATCTTGTTTAGCGTCAGTTGCGTTGGCTCGTGGCGCGGCACGCTCGGCATTCACGATATTCGCGGCATCGAAATTAAATACGCGCATGACTAGGTGGGGCTGACGTATCTGGCGGGGCCAATGGGCATTATTGATGCGGGTTGGTTGAGGTAAGCCGTGTTGCGAATTCTGCGTGCGTGGAACCAAACTCCAATTTTATACAAACTGCTCATTGGCAATGCGATCGTCATTGTTATTGGCGCGGTTGCCGGGACGTATATCACCAAGCATTTTCTCGAAGCGTCGGATTGGAGTATTGCGCTCTCATTCGCGGTGGCGGGAATTTTGTTCAGTCTGGCGATCAACTATTGGATTCTGCGGACTGCGTTGTATCCACTCGACGTATTGCAAAAAACAGTCGAGCGGATTGATGGCGGCGATACGAGCGTCCGCGCGCCGCTTGCCGAAATTGGCGATCCACAGCTAGGCGACCTGGCGCGCGCGCTCAACACGATGCTCGAACGGTTGGCGGCGCATACCCGGATGCTCGAAATGAACCGCGCGCAACTGCGGCAATTATCGGGACAGGTGCTGGGCGCGCAGGAAGATGAACGCAAGCGCATCGCGCGCGAATTGCACGACGATACCAGCGGCGCGCTTGCGCGCGTTCTGCTCAATATGGAAGTCCTGGATGATCTGTTGCCGGATGCGCCAACTGAACTGCGCGCGAAAATTCGCGCCACGCGCACGCTGACCGAACAGACGCTCGAAAATATCCGCAAGATGATTTTCGATCTGCGTCCGACCTTGCTCGACGACCTGGGTTTGGCGGCGGCGGTGCATTGGTACGCGAAAAATAATTTGGAACCGGCAGGCATCCAAGTTCAATTTGAAGCGAGCAATAATTTAGGGCGCGCCTCCGCGACAGTTGAAACCGCGCTGTTTCGCATTGCGCAAGAGGCGATCACCAACATTATCCGCCACGCGCACGCGCGGCAGGTGCAGGTGCGTCTGGCGCGCGAGCAGACGCACTGGGTATTGGTGGTGCAAGACGATGGACAAGGTTTTAGTGTGGATCACGTGATGCACGCGCCAAGCGACGAACATCGTTGGGGTTTGTTTGGCGTGCAAGAGCGTACCGCACTGCTCGGCGGCATCTTTCGCATTGAATCGCATCCTGACGCTGGCACCACCCTGCGCGTCGAAATTCCGGTGGAGTGACATGGCCAAAATCCGCGTGTTGATCTGTGACGATCATACCATTTTGCGCGAAGGCATCCGCCTTTTGCTTGATTCGCAATCGGATATGCAGGTTGTAGCGGAAGCGGTGGATGGACGCGACGCCGTCGAAAAAGCGCGCGCGTTCAAGCCGGATGTAATCTTGATGGATATTGCAATGCCCCAGCTCAACGGTCTTGAAGCGACCAAGCAAATTCGCCGCGAAGAGCCGGATGCGCGGGTGCTGGTGTTGACAATGTACGAAAGCGACGAGTACGTTGCGCAAATGTTGCAAGCGGGCGCGGCAGGTTATGTGCTGAAAAAAGTTGCCGGCAGTGAGCTGGTGTACGCCATCCGCGCGGTGTGTCAAGGCGAAACATTTTTGTATCCTTCGATTACGAAACGCTTGGTCGCCGATTATCTCAAGCGCGTGCAGGCGGGGCAAGAGCGCGATTCGTTCAACGATCTCACCGAGCGCGAACGTGAGGTGTTGCAGTTGATCGCCGAAGGCCACACCAGCAAGGAAATCGCCGATTTGCTCAATTTAAGCGTGCGGACGGTGCAAAATCATCGCGCGCATATGATGGAAAAACTGAACATGCACGATCGCGCGGAATTGATCAAATATGCCATTCAAAAAGGGATTATTGAATTGTCGTGATACCCATCAAAAGATGAGTAGTTGACGCCATTTCATTTTTTATCGGAATGGTGGACAATAGGGGTGAGACGGCGAGTCTGCCGAGCGTGCAGACAAACCGAAAGGAGGCACGATGATCACCCTGGTTTGCTATCATTGCGGCAAACCCATCCATCTTGCCAAGCCGCCTTCCTCAGACCGTCGGTGTCCGAACTGTGGACGCAAAGTGCATGTGTGCGACCATTGTCAGTATTTTGATGTCAGCGGTTGCATCCTCGAACATGAGGCTTGTTTTGTCGTAACGCGCGGTACGCATTGCCCCGCTTTCCAACTCTGCGCGGCGGCGAGTGTGCATGCGCTGGCGTAATGGTGGGCGCGACGACTTGGCAACGGGAGGGTTGTTAACGCCCTCGCATCCAATTTATGCGAGGGCGTTTTATTTGCCAATTTTTGAGGGAGGAGCGAATGAAATTAAGCGAGGTCATGCGGGTCATTGATGGCAAGCCGATTACGCGCGCGTTCGACGCCAACCTGGAAGTGGAGACTGCATTTGGTGCAGACTTGATGAGCGATGCGCTGATGTGTGCGCAAGAAGGCACCTTGCTCATGACGGGGATCATCAATCCGCAAGCAGTTCGCACCGCCGAGATGGTTTCGAGCCAGGCGATCATGTTTGTGCGTTGTAAAATTCCCCAAGTCGAAACGATCAAACTGGCGGAAGAAAAAAACATTCACTTGATTGCCTGTCCGTACACCATGTTTGAAGCGTGCGGGCGGTTGTACGACGTTGGCTTGAAGAGTTGCGATCTGCCGGACACTAGTTTGCGCCAATGGCGCGAACGCTTTGGTAAGGGATAACGCCCATGGCGAAAAATGCAACCGCGCTGACGGACCAAGCGGCGCATACGATTACGCGTGTCGAGTCCTTGTCCTACGAACTCCGCATTAGCCAAGTCATGTCGCCCGAAACCCGGACTGCCGCGCCGAATTTGACGATGGCAGAAATGTCCGAGTTGTTCAAGCGCAGGCGCATCTCTGGCATGTCCATCGTCGAACAAGGCAAACTGGTGGGCATTGTCAGCATGGCGGATCTGATCCGCGCGTTTCGCCAAAGCGATTTTGACGCGCCGGTGGCAAACTATATGAGCCACCCCGTGATCACAGTGCGCGCCTCCGATCAAATTATCGAGGCGCTCAAGGCATTTAGCCGGAACAAGGTCGGGCGCTTTCCGGTGGTGGACGATCACGGCAAGCTGGTGGGCATGATCACCAAAGGCGATATTACGCGCGGCGTGTTGAAAACACTCGAAGCAAATTATCAAGCCGAAGAAGTCATTCGCTATCGCGCCAGTCATTTGTTCGAAGATATTGTTTCGGATCGGACGAGTTTGATTTTGCGCTATCATATTCAAGCCGGTGATTTTGCGAACGGCGGGCGCGCCTCGAGTTATATCAAGCGCGCGCTGTTGCGCCTTGGCGCGGACCCGCAAATTGCGCGCCGGTGCGGCATCGCGATCTATGAAGCCGAAATGAACCTGGTCATTCATACGACTGGTGGCGGCACAATGCGGATTGAGATCGAGCCGCACGGCATTACCATGCGCACGGTGGATGATGGCCCTGGGATCGCCGATGTCAAGCAGGCGCGGCAAGCGGGGTATTCGACGGCGTCGCCGCTGGCGCGCGAAATGGGCTTTGGCGCGGGCATGGGCTTGGTCAATATCGAACAGTGCGTGGATCGCGTAACTCTTGAATCGGTGGTGGGCAAAGGCACGATTCTTGAAATGAAGATCTTGTTGCCGCTTGCCGACAGCTTCAAAGAACAAGCACAAGAAGGAGTTTCTGGATGACCCTCGCTGACATCATTCAACGTCTTGATTTGAAAATTTTGACCGAGCCAAAAAACTTGGCGGCTCAACCCACGAGCGGATATGCCGCGGATTTGTTGAGTTGTGTGATGAGTGGCGCGCAACGCGGCGGCATCTGGGTCACACTTCAAGCGCATCTGAATATCGTCGCGGTTGCCGCGTTGATTGACGCGAGCGCGGTGATCATTACGGAAAATGCCATGCCGGACGCCGCGACGATCGCGCGCGCGAATGCCGAGGGGGTCACCTTGTTGGCGACCGCGCGCTCGACATTTGACGTGGCTGGAAAATTATGGGAACTGGGTTTGCGCGCCAAGTGAGCCGCGATGAAAACCTACGTGGCTGATTTGCATGTGCATACCGTCTTGTCGCCATGCGCGCAGGTGGAAATGATTCCGCCGCTGATTGTTCAGACGGCCCGCGCGCGCGGGATTGATGTGATCGCGATTACGGATCATAACGCGAGCGCGAACGTGCACGCGGTGCAACAAGCCGCCGTCGGGAGCGGGCTAACGGTGTTACCGGGCATGGAATTGCAAACCCGCGAAGAGGTGCATCTCTTGTGCCTGTTTGATTCGGTGGCGCAAGTGCAAGCCTGGCAAATGTATGTTGACGCGCGGATGCCGGTGATGGAAAATGATGCGGCACATTTCGGCGAGCAGTTTGTCGTGGATGCCACCGGCGAATTGATCCGCCGCGAGTTTCGCTTGTTGTTGACGTCGGCAAACATTACCTTTACGCAAGCGGTGACCGGTGTTTTGCAATTAGGCGGCATTGCCATCCCAGCGCATGTCAACCGTCCGGCGTTTGGACTGTTTGCCAACCTGGGTTTCGCGCCGTCGGATGTGCCGCTTGCCGCGCTCGAAATTTCGCGGCATATTTCGCCAACCGTTGCCCACGCGCAATTTCCGCAGACCCAGGAATTTTCGCTGATTCAGAATGGTGACGCGCATCAGCTCGATGAATTTCTCGGCACGACTCAGTTTGCGATCGCATTCCCCACAATTGCCGAATTGCGCCTCGCATTCCAAAATCGCGCGAATCGTTCCGTTCAAATTATTGCGCAAACTTGACCGTTTGTCTGTATTGTGATAAGAATCACATATTACATTGCGTAGGAGATCGCATGGTGAAGGCGATGGAGCTCGTTCCGGCAAATGATCCGTTGGCAAATCCCGAACAGCGTGCCGTGATCGATCAAATTTTGGAAACTCATCAACAAGTGGATGGCGCGGCGATGGTGGTGCTGGGCGAATTGCAACATCGCATTGGTCACATTTCCGCGCCGATGGAAAAATATGTGGCGCGCAAACTGCGCATGCCGGTGAGTTCGATCCATGGCGTCGTGTCGTTCTATTCATTCTTTACCACGCAACCGCGCGGCAAGCATACGATCAAGTTTTGCATGGGCACGGCATGTTATGTGGGCGGGACGCCGCAGTTGATCGAAAAAGCCAAGCAAGCGCTGGGCATTGAGCCGGGTCAAACAACGCCCGATGGCTTGGTCACGCTCGAAGTGTGTCGCTGTGTGGGCGCGTGCAGTCAAGCGCCGGTGGTGGTGGTGGATGACGAAGCGCAAGGGCGCGTCAAGCCGAACAAGTTTCCGCAGATTTTGCGTAAATGCCAGGGCGAAAAAAAATAAATGCGCGAGTTGGCATTGCATCTGTTGGATATTGCGCAGAATAGTGTTGCCGCCGGCGCGCGAAATATCACCGTCACGGTTGATGAAAATTCGTGGCGCGACCGGTTGACGCTCAGCGTAGCGGATGATGGCAAAGGGATGGATGCGGCGCTGGTCGCGCGCGTAACCGATCCGTTTGTCACCACGCGGACGACGCGCCAAGTTGGGTTGGGCATTCCGTTGCTCAAGGAAGCGGCGGAAGCGTGCAACGGCGGATTGCAGATCGCATCAACGGTTGGGCAGGGGACCCAAGTGACGGTCGAGTTTCAACGCAGTCACATTGATCGGATGCCGCTTGGCGATCTTGCGGGAACCATGCTCACGCTGGTTGTTTCGGATCCGTTGATTCATTGGACCTTGCGCTATCGCGTGGATGAACGCGAGTTTGTCTTTGACGATGCGCCGCTCAAAACGGAATTAGGCGCTGTCCCGCTTACCGAACCAGCGGTGTTGGCGTTTGTGCGGGAGATGTTGGAACAGGGAATAAAATCAGTGCACAGTGAATAGTGGACAGCGCAATTTGCAGTTTGCTAATCACTTGTCACTTGGGGGTTGAGATGCCAGTCAAATCATTGGAAGAATTGAAACGGCTAAAAGAAGACGCGCTGGCGAAACGCCAGGCGCGTGCAACCACCGGCACTGCCCGTGTGGTCGTTGGCATGGGCACGTGTGGAATTGCCGCAGGCGCGCGCGACACGATGAAAGCGATTCTCGGTGTGATCGAGGCGGACAACCTCAGCGGGATTGTCGTCGCGCAAACCGGGTGCATTGGCATGTGTGAGTGGGAACCGATTGTCGAAGTGGCAGTGGGTGATGCGCCCCAAGTCACGTATGGCAAAGTGACGCCAACCAAAGCGCGAGAAATTATGCAAGCCCACGTCGTCGGCGGCAAGGTCGTCGAAGCGTACGTGATTCACTCGCGCGCGGGATAGCAGGATGAAGTATTATCGTTCGCATATTCTAGTTTGCATTGACCCGGATTGTCTCGCCAAAGGCGCGCACGAGATCGTGGATGCGTTGCAAGATGAACTCGTTGCCCAAGGTTTGATTGACGAGGTACAGGTTCTGGAAACCTCACGCATCGGCGGCTGTGAGTACGGTCCCGAAATGATGGTGTATCCCGAAGGCGTGCATTACGCCAACCTGACGCCGGATATTTTGCCGTACCTTGTCGAGGAGCATTTCTTAAAGGGGCGCGTCGTTGAGAAATTGCGCGCGCCAGCAGAAAAACCTAGCGACGAAGAACTCGGCGCGCCCAAGTCAAAAGAAGTCCGCATCGTTCTCCGCAACTGCGGCACGATCGATCCAGAGAACATTGAAGATTATATCGCGGAAGATGGTTATCTGGCGCTCGGCAAGGTCTTGGCGGAAATGAAACCGGAGCAAGTGATCGAAACGGTGAGCGCGTCTGGCTTGCGCGGGCGCGGCGGCGCGGGTTTTCCGGCGGGCAAGAAATGGCAATTGTGCCGCCAGGTGAATGACTCGCCCAAGTACATCACGTGCAATGCTGATGAAGGCGACCCTGGCGCGTTTATGAATCGCCGCGTGTTGGAAGGCGATCCGCATTCGGTCATCGAGGGCATGCTCATTGCCGCGTATGCAATTGGCGCGAGTTACGGTTACATCTATTGTCGCGCGGAATATCCGCTCGCGGTCAAGACGCTGAACATTGCAATCAAGCAGGCGCGCGAATTTGGTTTTCTCGGCGCAGATATTCTCGGCTCGGGTTTTGCGTTCGACTTGGAAGTGCGCCAAGGCGCGGGCGCGTTTGTCTGCGGCGAAGAAACCGCGCTGATTGCATCGATCGAAGGCAAGCGCGGCGAGCCGCGTCCGCGTCCGCCCTTTCCAGCGCAAAAAGGTGTGTGGGGCAAACCGACCAACAACAACAATGTTGAAACCTACGCGAATGTGCCACAGATCATTTTGAATGGCGCGGCGTGGTATGCCAGTTATGGCACGGCGAAAAGCAAAGGCACAAAAACATTTGCGATTGCGGGTGACGTGAAAAACACGGGCTTGATTGAAGTGCCGCTGGGCATTACGTTGCGCGAAGTGGTCTATGATATTGGCGGCGGGATCAAGGACAACAAAGGTTTCAAATCGGTGCAGATCGGCGGACCGATGGGTGGCTGTCTCACCAAGGATCACCTCGATCTGCCGATTGATTACGAATCGCTGATTGCGGCGGGCGCGATGATGGGGTCGGGCGGTCTCGTCGTGATGGACGATGAAACGTGCATGGTAGACATTGCTCGCTTTTTTATGGAATTTACCCAGGACGAAAGTTGCGGCAAGTGCGTGCCATGTCGCGTTGGCACCAAACGCATTCTCGAAATTCTCCAGCGGATTTGCGGCGGTGAAGGACGCGACGGTGATATTGAATTGTTGGAAGAATTGTGCACGAACATTTCGCAAGCCAGTTTGTGCGGCTTGGGGCAAGGCGCGCCAAACCCAGTCGCCAGCACGCTGAAATTGTTCCGGAATGAATACATGGCGCACGTGTACGACAAACAATGCCCCGCCAAAGTGTGCCGCGCCTTGATCCGTTATGAAATCCTCGACGGAGTGTGCACCGGTTGTATGGTGTGCGCGCGCAACTGCCCGGTTGAAGCCATTCAGGGCGCGCGCCGCAAATTGCACACGATCGATCCCAGTGTGTGTGTGCGGTGCGGCATCTGCGCGCAAGTGTGCAACTTTAATGCCATCGTCGTCAAATAGTTGGCGGGTCGAATAGTCAAGGAGCAAGGCAATGATCATTTCTGGGGATGTGTCGGCGGTAGTGCATGAGGCTGTGACGCGGCATGGCGCGTCCCGCGCCGCGCTGATTCCAATTTTGTCAGAGGTCAATCGCGAGTTGGGTTATCTTCCGGACGAAGCGTTCACCACGATCAGTAAAGCGCTCCGCGTGCCCAAGAGCCAAATTTTTTCTGTCGCAACATTTTACAGCATGTTGTCCACGCAGGCGCGCGGTCGCCACGTGATCCAATTTTGCGAGAATGCGCCGTGCCACGTGGTGGGCGGGCGGCAGGTGTGGGAACGTTTGCAGAGCGAGCTCGGCGTGTCTGCCGGTGAGACGACGGCGGACGGCAAATGGTCGTTGCTCACAACGAGTTGCATCGGATTGTGCAGTGTGGGTCCGTTGATTCTCGTGGATCACGATGTCTACGGCAACGTCAATCCGGACCAAGTGCCGGAAATTTTGGCGCGGTATGTGTAAAAATTCTCCGTGTCATTGCGGGTGTAACGCGGCCATAACTTGCCTGTCGGAATGTTTTGCCGCGCACAATCCATCTTGCCATGACCGATGGTTTCGAGGCAAATTATGAAAGCCATTCGTGCGATGGTGCTAGTCTCGAATGATGCGTTGAGCAACGCGCGCGGCGCGCCTGAGGTGTATCGTCGCCTGCAAGAGGAAATCCAAGCGTTTGGCTTGCAAGCTGAAGTGTCGCTTGCGACGCTGAACGAAACGGGGCGTACCGATATTGCGCCGTTTGTCGTCGTGTACCCTGAAGCCATAGTCTATGGTCCCGTTACGCCGGATGATGCGCGCGTAATCGTCGCGGAACACCTTTACAAGGGACGCATTGCGGCGGGCTTGCAAGCGCCAGCCAAAATGTTATCGGGACGGATCGCGTGGATTTCAGCGCGGCAAGGCACGCTACCCGCCGAACAACGGATCGTGTTGGCGCGCGCAGGTGTGATCGATCCTGAAGCGATTGACGATGCCATCGCGCAGGATGCGTATGCCGCGCTCGGCGCGGCGTTGACGCAGATGAAACCGGCGGCGGTGATCAAGGTGATCGAAGATGCTGGGTTGCGCGGGCGCGGCGGCGCGGGTTTTCCCACCGGACTCAAATGGCGGTTTGTCGCGCAAGCCAAAGGCAATCCCAAATATGTGGTTTGTAACGCGGATGAAAGCGAACCAGGGACGTTCAAAGATCGGCTGATCCTGGAAGGCGATCCGCACAGCATCATCGAAGCGATGGCGCTTGCCGCGTATGCGGTTGGCGCAACGGAGGGCTATCTTTATATTCGTGGCGAATACGTTTTGGCGCAAGCACGGATGACGCAAGCGATTGAACAGGCGCGCGCGATGGGCTTGCTCGGCGCGAATATATTCGGCACCGATTTTCATTTTGATTTGCATGTTCATGCCGGCGCGGGCGCGTACATTTGCGGCGAAGAAACCGCGCTCCTGGAATCGCTCGAAGGCAAACGCGGCGAGCCGCGCGCGCGTCCGCCATACCCGACGACGAATGGATTGTGGGGCAAGCCGACGCTGATCAACAATGTCGAAACCTTGGCGAACATTCCGGCGATTATGCGCAACGGCGCGGCGTGGTATCGCGGTTTCGGCACGCCGTCCAGTCCGGGGACCAAAGTGTATACGATCCTTGGCAACGTGAATGCAACCGGGTTGATCGAAGCGCCAATGGGCGTGACGTTGCGCGAAGTCATTGATATCTATGGCCAAGGGATGAAGCACGGCGCGACGTTCAAGCTTGCGCAAACCGGCGGTTCAAGCGGCTCGATCATTCCGGCAATCTTGCAAGATACGCCGATGGATTTCGATTCGTTCGCGCGCGCGGGCGTGTCGCTGGGTTCAGGCGCATTGTTGATCTGTGACGAGGATACGTGCGTGGTGGATATGGTGCGCATCCTGCTCAATTTTTTCCGCCGCGAGAGTTGCGGCAAATGCACACCTTGCCGCGTTGGCACAATGCGCGCCTATCAGATTCTCACGCGCATTGCGGATGGCGCAGGTACTTTGCAAGACCTGGATGATCTCGAAATGATTGGCGAGAATCTGTTTCAATTATCGCATTGCGGCTTGGGGCAAACGGCTGGCACGCCGTTGCGCGACACACTGCGGCATTTCCGCGCTGAAGTTGAATCGCATGTGCGCTTGCGCGTGTGTCCGGTCGGCGTATGTCCGATGAATGCGCGCGCAAACTAGATTGGGAAATTGAGTAGACGGAGATAAGCAATGATCAACTTGACGATTGATGGCAAGCCGATTTCGGTCCAAAATGGCACAACCGTGTTGCGCGCGGCGCAAGCCCACGGGGTTTTTATCCCCACGCTGTGCGATCACAAAGATTTGCAACCGTATGGCGGTTGTCGCTTGTGCCTCGTCGAGGTTGAAGGCGCGCGCACCTTGCAACCAGCTTGCACCATGCCCGCAATGCCAGATATGGTTGTGCATACCGATACGGACAAGGTGCGTTCGATGCGCAAGTTTGTTTTGAATTTGCTATTCAGCGAGCGTAATCACTTTTGCCCGTTCTGCCAGGTCAGCGGCGGCGACTGCGAATTGCAGAATGCGGCATACCGCGAAGGCATGACGCATTGGCAGTTGCAACCCAATTGGCAAACCTATCCAGTGGATGCGTCACATCCAAATTTTATTCTCGATAATAATCGGTGCATCTTGTGCCGCCGGTGTGTGCGCGCGTGCGGCGAACTCGTCGGCAATTTTACGCTCGCCGTTGCGGAACGCGGCATTGAAAATTTGGTCGTCGCGGATAACGGCGTGCCGTTAGGCGAAAGCACCTGCGTCGCGTGCGGCGCGTGCGTCCAAGTCTGTCCCACGGGGGCGATCATTGATCGGCAGAGTGCGTATCGCGGCCGCGAGACCCAGGTCGAGCGCACCGCAACCGTCTGCGTGGGGTGTAGCGTGGGGTGCGGCATCGTTGCGTTGACGCGCGACAATCAGCTCATCCGCATTGAAGGCGATGAAAACGCGCCGCTCAATCAAGGTGTGTTATGCCAGGTCGGGCGGTTTGCGCCGCTGGACGAAAAACGTGAACGTCTTGTGACGCCGCTCGTGAAAAAAGATGGCGCACTGCAAGCGGCGACCTGGGACGAAGCGTTGCGTGTGATTGCCGAGCGCTTACAACCCTTGGCAGGTAAAACGGCTGAGGGGGTTGCGGCACTGGCTTCAACACGCTTGTCGGCGGAAGCGTTAGTCGTGTTCAAACAAATTTTTGCCGATCAATTCAAAAGCGAAATGGTCACCAGTCTCGAAGAAGGACAACCGACGGCATTGTCCGGCGCGCTTGCGGAAACTCTGGGTCGTGCGATTGAAGGCAAACTTGAAGCGGTCAAATCGGCGGATTGTGTGGTTGTGATCGGTGCGAACCTCGCAGACACGCACCAGGTCGCCGGCTTTTTCGTCAAACGGAATTTGCCGAATGGCGCAATATTGGTGGTGATCGATCCAAACGACAATGCATTTGACGCGCTGACCGCTTATACGGTCAAAGTGACCAAGGGCTCGGATGTGGATATGCTTGAGGGTTTGCAAGCCGCAATTGTAAAAACCGGTCTGGCAAAAGCGACTGCACCCGCGTTCAACGTCGAAAAAATTCTAACGGCGTTGGCGAGCAAGACAGGTATTACCGAAGAGAACGCGCTTGAGATCGCGGGTGTGATCGCCAAGGCGCAACGCCCAGTGATTGTGTATGGCAAGGGCATTACGGCGCGCGCAACGGTGCAACCGCTCAAGGCATTGCTCGAACTCGCGCGGCTGGCGGGCGCGCAAGTGGTCAGCGTTAAAGGCGAAGCGAACAGTCTTGCCGCCGCGCAATATAAATTGGATCGCCAATTTGAAACGAATGGACACAAGGCGGTCTATGTCGCGCTTGGCGATGAATATCCGAGCCAGCGATTACTGCAACGTTTAGAACAGGTGCCGTTCATTGTCGCGCAAGCCAGCTATGCATCGCGCTTGACGGCAATCGCGGATGTGGTGTTGCCGGTGGCGATGTGGGCGGAGCAAGCCGGGCATTATGTTTCGTTGGACGGACGTGTGCAGAAAGCGCGTGCCGCGCTGACGCCGCCAACCGAGGTGCGGTCGAATCTTGCCGCATTGCAAGCCGTGGCGGAACGGTTGGGCATGTTGTCCGATGCCGATTGGCAGAGCGCGTTGCGCGAACGGGTCGCGCCCGTAACAATTGAAAATTGATCCGCAGATCACGCGAATCGGCATCAATACAAATTCTAATTTAGATTTGCATCGTGGACGAAAAACCGGAGAGTTGAAATGGCGAAACCAAAAATTTCATCGGACTGGATGGCGGGGTGCGCGGGTTGTCACATGTCCTTGTTGGATATTGACGAGCGGATCATCGCGATCGCTGAACTGGCGGATATTCGCGCGACGCCGATCACGGATTTGAAAGAACCGGATGCCGGTGGCGTAGAGGTTGGGATTCTCGAAGGCGCAGTCAATAATTCGGCGAACGAAGAGGTGGCGCACAGGATGCGCAAGCGCAGTAAATTACTTGTCGCGCTGGGCGATTGCGCCGTGTTTGGCGGCGTGCCCGCGATGCGAAATTTTTGCGGCATCGAATCCGCGTTGCGCCGCGCGTATGTGGAAACGGAAAGCACCGATGCGCAAGGCAAGATTCCCGACGACCCGGAACTAGCAACGATGACGCGCGTGCGCGCGCTGTCCGAAGTAGTGCCGGTGGATATGTTTGTGCCAGGTTGCCCGCCCGACCCTGACACAATTTTTTACGTCTTGAGTGAACTCGCGCAGGGGCGCGTGCCAAAACTAGACGGGGATCAATTGCACTGGCATTAGCATCTTGCGAATTATCTTCAAGCGATTTCTAATTCGCATTTTGAAATTTGTGGATGGAGCGGAATGAGCATGACACACAAGATAACGATTGAACCGGTGACGCGGATCGAAGGTCACGCCAAAGTGACCATTCAGCTGAACGACGCCGGGCGCGTGGATCACGCCTACTTGCACATTAACGAGTTTCGCGGCTTTGAAAAATTTTGCGAAGGTCGCCTGGTTTTCGAAATGCCAGAGATCACGCCGCGCATTTGCGGCATTTGCCCGGTCAGTCATCATCTCGCCGCGGCGAAAGCCGGTGACGCGCTGTATGGCTGTCCGCCGCCGCGGCCCGCCGCGCTCTTGCGCGAACTGATGCACATGGGGCAAATGATTCAAAGCCATGGGATGCACTTTTTCGAACTCGCCGGGCCCGATCTATTGCTTGGCTTTGATGCCGATCCGGCGACGCGCAATGTGCTGGGCGTGATCGGCGCGAATCCGTACCTCGCGCTCAAAGCCGTCAACCTCCGCAAATTTGGGCAAGAGATCATTCACACGTTGGGTGGACGCCGCATTCATCCCGTCTTTGCCGTGCCGGGTGGCGTGAACAAAGCGCTGACCGTGACCGAACGCGATGCCATGCGCGCCGGACTTGGCGACGCGATCACGACATTGCAAATGGGCCTCAAGATCATGAAAGAGTGGGCGGCGAAAAACCAGGACGACATTAACCAATTTGCCGTGTTCGCTTCGGGGTATTTTGGACTCACGACGCCGGACAATGCGCTGGAACTGTACGATGGCGAGGCGCGGCTGATTGACGCGCAAGGCAACCCGTTGGAACGTTTTGCTGGCGCAAATTATTTAGATTATATCGCCGAGCATGTCGAGAATTGGTCGTACCTAAAATTCCCGTACTATAAAAAAATGGGGTATCCGCAAGGCGTGTACCGCGTGGGTCCGCTCGGACGCTTGAACGTCGCCGAAAAAATTAGCACGCCGCTGGCAAACGCCGAGTTGAAAATTTGGAAATCGTTGAACCCGGGCAAGCCGGTGGAGCACACGCTCTACTATCATTACGCGCGTTTGATCGAAGCGTTGTTTGCCGCCGAGCGCGTGGGCGTCTTGCTGGACGACCCGGATATTTTGAGCCGGGACACGCTCAACCCGCGGCGCGACTTTCAGGGCGAAGGCGTTGGTGTGTTGGAAGCGCCGCGCGGAACCTTGTTCCATCATTATTGGGCGAACGAAAATGGCCAACTCACGCGCGTTAATTTGATTGTGGCGACCGGGCATAATAACTGGGCGATGACGGAAGCGGTGGATCGTGTGGCGAAAACCTACATCACAGGTTGGCCGGTGAGCGAAGGTGTGTTAAATCGCGTGGAGGCGGCAGTGCGCGCGTATGATCCGTGTCTGTCTTGCTCGACGCACGCGGTTGGGCAGATGCCGCTAGCGTTGACTGTGTTGGACGCGCAGGGCAATGTGGCGCAGACGTTACGCCGGGATTGATGCGGCGCGACATCGAAAGGAGATCGCGATGATGACGATTCTGGAACTCTTGCAGGCGCGCGATGGGGACATTTGGGCGGTGTCGCCGCAAGCGACCGTCTATGATGCGCTCCGCATGTTAGCCGACAAGGACGTGGGCGCTCTGCTCGTGATCGAAAACGACAAACTTGTGGGCGTGTTTTCGGAACGTGATTATGCGCGCAAAATTGTTTTGCACGGCAAGTCGTCCGCCGAAACGTTTGTTTGGGAAATCATGAGTCAGGGCGTGGTGACGATTTCGCCGCAGTCCACGATTGACGAGTGTATGACGCTGATGACAGACAAGCGCGTGCGCCATCTGCCCGTAATGGTCGGCGATAAAGTTGTCGGCATTGTTTCCATTGGCGACATTGTCAAGGCGATCATTACGAAACAGGCGCATACGATCGAGAATCTCGAACAGTACATCATGGGCGAGGGTTACGGGCAATAGTGGCTCGCACTTTGATCCTGGGCTATGGCAATGTGGATCGTCAAGACGATGGTGTGGCGTGGCATATTCTCGCGGCACTCGCCGCGCGTTTTGGCGGTGCCACGCCCGCCACGCCTGAGGCTGACTTGGCGGCGAACGATCCGCGCATTGTTCTGCAATTTGTTTTGCAACTCACGCCGGAACTTGCCGAGACGCTTGCACAGTACGCGCGCGTTTGTTTTGTGGACGCGCACACTGGCAACGTGCCGCGCGCGGTGAATGTAATGCCAGTCGCAAGCGGCTTGCAAACAGCGCCGTTCACGCATCATCTGACGCCGCAGACATTGCTCGCGTTCGCGCAATCGCTTTACGGTGTAACGCCGCACGCGATCCTTGTTTCGGTGCGCGGCTACGAATTTGGCTTTGCGCGGGAATTGTCCGCGCGCACGGCGGTGTTGGTTGCGCCAGCGGTTGAGCAAATTGTTGCATGGTTCGAAACGCGATCAGACTAGGCTTGCGTCAATTTTGCCAAACGATTCAATTCGGAGTAAAATAGCGGTAGATTCGAATTGCACAAATTCGGATCTACCGCAAACGGCAAAGACGCCGTTTGCCTTTTCCAACGTGTAGTTGCGCGCTGTGGTCAACACAGCGCGTTTTTTATTGGACCCAAATAATCTACGCAGAATGGATTCAATGAGGAGGCGTGAATGAGCAAAGCATTGATTTCACTTGGCGCAGTTTTCTTTGCGATTGGGCTGATGCTGATAGCGGTGCCTGTCGCGTTGGCCCAAACGCCCACTCCGGCGATTAGCCCGCAAACACAAACCTGTCTCGGTTGTCACTCGCTCTACACCCCAGGCATTGTCGCAGATTGGCAGAAAAGCCGGCATGCGCAAAAGACGCCAGGCGACGCACTCAAAGTTTCGGCGCACGAACGCCGCATCTCCAGCGAGACGGTGCCGGACAATTTGAAAACGTATGCGGTCGGTTGCTATGAATGTCACTCGTTGAACGCTTCAGCGCACAAGGATAATTTTGCGCATGGCGGCTCGCAGATCAATGTTGTCGTCTCGCCGAATGATTGCAAGGTGTGCCACGCGACTGAAGTGGCGCAGTATCTGCCGAGCAAAAAGGCAAACGCGCATGGCAACCTCGAAAAGAACGCGGTTTATTCTACGTTGGTGGATACCGTCCTGGGCGGCAAACAAATCAAAGATGGTAAACTGCTGAATGTCCAAGCCAGCGATCCGGCGCGCATGGATACGTGTTATGCCTGTCACGGCACGGTTGTCACTGTGAATGGCATGAAAAAAGTGGCAACGAAAATGGGTGAACAAGAATTTCCCGATCTGACGAATTGGCCCAACCAGGGCGTCGGGCGCATCAATCCCGATGGCAGTATGGGCGCGTGTACGGCGTGTCATCCGCGCCATAGTTTTTCGATTGAGATTGCGCGCAAGCCCTATACGTGTGGGCAATGCCACTTGGAACCGGATGTGCCAGCATGGGATGTTTACAAGGAAAGCAAACATGGCAATATCATCTTGTCGCGCTCCGACGCTATGACCTGGGATGCGGTGCCGTGGACGGTTGGCAAGGATATTCAAGCGCCAACCTGCGCGACGTGCCACAGTAGTTTGCTGACCAACCCGCAGGGCCAAGTGATTGCGGAACGCACGCACGACTTTGGCTCGCGGTTGTGGGTCCGGATTTTTGGTTTGGTGTATTCCGCGCCGCAACCGAAAAGCGGCGACACGAGCATCATTAAAAATAAAGATGGCTTGCCGTTGCCCACCGCGTTCACTGGCGAACTTGCCTCGGACTATTTGATTGACCAGAAGGAACAAACGGCGCGGCAATCGGTGATGATGGGCGTTTGCACCGCGTGTCATAGTACCGATTGGACGAACAAACATTTTGCCAAGATGGATGCTAGCGTTGCCGAAGCGGACAAAATGGTTGCCGCCGCAACTGGGCTAATGTCTCAAGTTTGGGCGAGCAAACTCGCGGCCAACGCCAATCCCTTTGATGAAGCGATTGAGCAAAAATGGATCAAGCAATGGCTGTTCTCCGCCAATGCGCTCCGCTATGCCTCGGCAATGCCGGGCGCGCCGGATTACGCCGCGTTCCATTATGGCTGGTGGGACTTGAACAATAATCTGCAAGAGATGCAAGATTGGATTGATCTCAAGGGCAAAAAGTAACTGGTGTGTCAAGTCACGCTGACATTACGAAACCCGTTTTCAGTCGCGTGAGAAAACGGGTTTTTGTTGTCTGAAATCTGTAATCTGGTATAATCGGATTACTCTAGTTTAGAGATTGGTCAGTCAATGCAATTCTATTTTATCCGGCACGGACAATCGGGCAATAATTTATTGTGGGACCGAACAGGGTCGAGCAGTGGGCGGAGCCAGGACCCGGAACTCACCGAGATTGGTCAGCGCCAAGCCGACTATTTGGCGCGTTACTTGAAGCACACCAATCTGGAAACGCGCACCCAACCCGCTGACGATCTGCAGAATGTTTGCGGCTTTGGCATCACGCATCTGTACACTAGTTTGATGGTGCGTGCGGTGGCAACGGGCACGGTGGTGGCGCGTGAACTGGGTTTGCCGTTGGTGGCATGGGAGGACTTGCATGAAACGGGCGGCATTTATCTGGGCAGTGAGGATACCGAGCGATTGGGACAAGCCGGCAAAAACCGTGCCTGGTTCGAAGCGCATTATCCCGATCTCATTTTGCCACCATCGTTAAGCGAAGCAGGCTGGTGGTACAATCGTCCGTATGAAGAGCGCGATTTGCGCGTGGCGCGCGCTGAGCGGGTGTGGCGCGATTTGCTCGCGCGGCATGACCATACCGCGGATCGCGTCGCGGTGATCAGTCACGGTGGATTTTACAATTACTTGCTCAATGCCTTGTTGCGAATGTCGCACGAAATTTGCTGGTTTGCCATGAACAATGCGGCGCTCACCCGCATTGATTTTACGGCGGACGGGGTCACACTGGTGTATCTGAATCGCACCGATTTTATCCCGCGCGAGTTGATTACCTAAAAACACACGCGGTCGAGTGAACTAGACTCGACCGCGTGTGTTTATTCATCGGCGGGTTTGCGATCAACCGTATCAATCGCTTTGCTCACAACGGCGTCCACGCGGCGCAACGCGCGTTGGGTGAGTGAACGCACGCCGGTCCACGCATACCGCAAGCGGCTTTCCGCGGCGCGCCGAATCGGAATAGCGCCTGGCTTTTCCACCGTCCAGTGAATTGCGCACGAGGCCCAGGTTAACCCCGCGCCAAAACCCACCATGACCAGGTTACTCCCCGGTCGCACGCGCCCCGTATCAATTGCTTCGCACAAGGCAATTGGAATAGACGCGGCGGAAGTGTTGCCATAGTTTTGCAAATTGACGAACACTTTATCCGACGATAGCTTCAGCGATTTTGCCGCGCTGTCAATGATGCGGATGTTTGCTTGATGCGGAATAAACAAATCAATCTGGTCGAGTTGCCAGCCCGCCAGGTCAGCCGCTTGTTTGGCCGCTTGCGCCATCACGCGCGTTGCAAAACGATAGACCTCGCGTCCGTTCATGCGAATGGTGTGCATTTTTGAAGTCACGGTTTCCGCGCCCGCTGGATTTTTTGAGCCGCCACCTGGCACAACTAACAACTCACCGCCCGAGCCATCGGACCCCAGGATCGATCCCAGGACACCGCCGGGTTCGTCACTGCCGCGCACAATCACTGCGCCCGCGCCATCGCCGAACAAGACGCAGGTGCCGCGATCATTCCAATCCACAATGCGCGACAAGGTTTCTGCGCCGATGACTAGTACGGTGTTGGACATGCCACTGCGAATAAAACTTGCCGCTGTCGCGAGCGCATAGACGAAACCGGAACATCCGGCTTCCAGATCAAACGCACCCGCGCGCGATGCGCCTAACGCATCCTGCACCAGACACGCGGTTGCCGGAAAAATAAATTCAGGCGTCGCGGTGGCGACGATCACGAGATCGATTTCGTTCGGGTTGACGTTTGCGCTTTCGATGGCTTGGCGCGCGGCGTACAGCGCGAGCGACGCGGTTGATTCTTTGGATGAGGCGATGTGCCGCTGGCTGATCCCGGTCATTTCACGAATCCATTTGTCGGTCGTGTCCACGGTTTTAGCCAGATCATCATTTGTCAAAATGTTCGGCGGCACATACTTGCCCCAACCGATAATGTGTGCGTAGCGAGGCATAGACAACTCCCTTTACGATTCAACCATTGAGAATAGGACGCATGAATTGTGTCCGCCCAAGCCGATTGAATTGGATATGGCGATGTGAATGTCATGCGCGCGCGCAACGTTCGGCACGTAATCCAGATCGCACAATGGATCGGGCGTAGTATAGTTTATCGTCGGCGGCACAATTTTTTCCTGCATCGCTTTAAGGCAGATGACAGCTTCAATTGCGCCTGCGCCGCCGAGCAAATGTCCAGTCATGGATTTTGTCGAGCTGATCGGTATGGCGCGCGCGTGTTCGCCGAAGACATCCTTGATCGCTTTCGTTTCAATCTGATCGTTGAGTTTGGTTGCTGTGCCGTGTGCGTTGATATAATCCACTGCGCGCGGTTCGAGTTTAGCGCGGCGTAACGCCCACTGCATCGCGCGCCCGATGCCTTCGCCCTCCGCGTCTGGCGCGGTGACGTGGTGCGCGTCCGCGCTAGTGCCATAGCCGCGTATCTCGCCGTAGATTTTTGCGCCGCGCGCGCGCGCATGAGTTTCGCTTTCCAGCACCAGCACGCCTGCGCCTTCGCCCATCACCATGCCGTCGCGGGTTGCGTCGAACGGACGACACGCGCGCGCAGGCTCGGCGTTGTGCGTGGACATGGCGCCCATCGCATTGAACCCGGCAAGCGCAATTGGCGCGAGGCACGCTTCCGTGCCGCCACAGATTACCACGTCTACATCGCCGCGTCGAATCATCTCCGCCGCTTCGCCAATTGCATTGCCGCCGGTCGCGCACGCGGAAACGATTGCCATGTTCGGTCCCTTGATCCCAAACTCGATGGCGACCTGGGCAGGCGCCGTGTCAATCAAAATCATCGGCACAAAAAACGGGCTAACCCGGCGCGCGCCGCGTGTCTCCAAAATTTTCGTTTGCTCTGCGACACTCATTGCGCCGCCCACGCCGCTCCCGATCACGACGGCAATAGATTCAGTGTTGTGCTCGGTAATTTCTAATCTAGCATCGGCGATGGCTTGGCGCGCGGCGATCACGGCGAATTGCACAAAGCGTTCGAGGCGGCGCGCTTCTTTCACATCGAAATAATTTTTTGGATCATAATTTTTGACTTCACCATCAATTTGAGTTGCGAGTGCGGAGGCGTCGAATAAGGCGATGCGCGCGATCCCCGATTGCCCCGCTTTCAAATTGTTCCAACTTGTGGTAACATCATTGCCGACGGGGGTTATGGCGCCCAGTCCCGTGACGACCACCCGCATATCGTTTGTCATTCCGATTGTCTCCTTGTATTTTCTACGACACTGATTATAACACTGGATTGCCTTTCAAGACACGCTCCAAGCAAATTCCTGAAGGAGGGACAATGTCCGCCATTCGTTTTGTCACCGATTCAACCGCGAATCTACCCGCTGAATTCGCCAAGCAATACAATGTCAAAATAGTTCCGGTCTATGTACTTTTTGGCGAGCAGAGTTTTCGCGATTATGTGGAAATGCCGCCCGCCGAATTTTATGCGCGCCTCGCCGCGGTCAAGGCCAAGGGCGGCGCGATGCCGACAAGCTCACAGCCATCGCCTGCGGATTTTGTCAACGTCTATAATGAATTGATCCAGGAAGGCGCGAAATACATCATCTCGATTCATGTTACCGCGAAATCCTCCGGCACGGTGAATAGCGCAACGCTCGCGAAAAGTATGGTCAGCGGCGCGGAGATTCACGTGGTGGACTCGGCGACGACGACGATGTTGATCGGATATATGATCGCCGAAGCGGCCAAGGCGCGGCACGTTGACGAGGCGCTGGCGGCGATCGAGCGGGTGAAAGCGAACGCGTGTTTATATTTCACGGTGACCGAGGTGGATCATCTTGAAGCCAGTGGCCGCACGTCTGGTTCAGACCAGGTTGCGGCGGCGGAGATCAAAATTAGGCCCGTGATCGGCGTGGTGGACGGCGTGCCCAAGGTGGTGTCGCCGGAGCGTGCGCAACGCGCCGCGATTGACAAGGTGATCGCGTTGACAATCACCGCTATGGCGGGCAAAACCATCCAGGGGGTCACGGTGGTGCATGGCAACGCGTTGGATCGCGCCGAGGCGTTGGAGGCGCGTGTGCCGACCGAGTTGGGTTACACAGGACGGATTTACGTGGTGGATTTTGGCCCAGGGCTTGCCGTTCATTTCGGACCGGGGTTGCTTGGGCTAGCGGCATATGGCACGCCGTAAAGCGCGGATGAAAGGGCGCGCGTTATTTGTTTCAACGTTCTGTTCATGATACAATCATTGCAATCAGTTCATGCGGCGAGGAGGCAGTTCGTGCCAGTCAATCGTTTGGATGATCCTTCGGCTCAAAATTCTGTTGGCGCATTGCGGCGCGCGCCCCAGCTCGCGCAGATCATCCTGCCGCCATACGAGGTGCCGGATTTAATCGTGATTGGCGGGGTCGTCGTCGAAAACCAGGGTGATTTATCTGCGAACAATATCAAGATTGTGCTAGAGTATGACGCAACCGAAATGCATCGGATTCATCATTTGCAAGTGATTAGTGATGCCGCGTATATTTTGCGCGGTGGCGGTGAGCTTTATTCGTTTGCGACGTTGCGGTTGCGTCAACTTGGCGCGGGGCAA
Source organism: Chloroflexota bacterium (assembly GCA_037440365.1). Classification (GTDB taxonomy): domain Bacteria; phylum Chloroflexota; class Anaerolineae; order UBA4142; family UBA4142; genus JBBIUF01. Next base: position 21,325 of record JBBIUF010000020.1, on the reverse strand, counting down.
CGGGTTGTCGTTTATTTTAGTGGCCCGAATCAGATTCAACCGCGTGTGACAGTCACGCATTACGAAGGATGAGCGATATGGAAATCGCGCCCAATGTGCATTGCATCGCAGGCAGGATTGTCAATTGCTATTTGATTGTGGATGCCGATGGACTGGCGCTGATTGATGCGGGCTTGCCCGGTGATGCCAAGAAAATTTTGGCGTATATTGCCAGCATGGGTAAGACGCCAGCGGATTTGCGGCGCATTATTATCACGCATGCCGATGGTGATCACGTCGGCGGCGTCGCCGCGCTCAAAGCGGCGAGCGGGGCAACGGTGTACGCGAGCGCGCCGGAAGCGCAAGCGATGGCGGCGGGGCGCGCGTCGCGCAAACTCAAGCCCACGGGCGTTTTCAAATTCATCCTGCCATTGACCGCGCGGTTGTTCCAAGCGCCGGTGGCGCAGGCAGACGAAATTCTGTCCGATGGGCAAACCTTGCCCGTGCTAGGTGGCTTGCGCGTGGTCTTTACGCCAGGGCATACGCCGGGGCATGTCTCGTTGTTTGCTTCGTCCGCTGGCATTCTATTTGTCGGCGATTCACTCGTTGCCAGCAACGGAGCCTTGCGCGGCTCGCGCGGGATGAATACCTGGGACCAGGTGCAGGCAGACTTGGCGGTAAAAAAACAAGCCGCGCTCGGCGCGTTACTTGTTTGCCCGGGACATGGCGCGGTGATCCATGAAGCGATGGAAAAATTTCCGCGACGAGACACGCGCCAATAAAAAAGTGGGAACGATCCAAAATCGTTCCCACTTTTTTATTGCTCGAGAGGTTGCTTTCAGTTGGTCTAGTTTGTGCCATTAGGCGTGCGAAAACGTCCGCTGGGTGTCAGTGGTGTAAAGCGAATGCCAAGGTAGGCCGCGGTGGCATCTTGTGCCGACGCGCCTAGAGTGACGCTCAACATCAAGGTCTTGTCGCCCCGCGTGATCGCAAGGTCAACTTTTTCGCCCGGTTTATGCGTCTTGATCAGATCGGACAACGAGTGATTCGTATCCAGTTTGACGCCGCCGACTGCCGTAATCACATCGCCTACTTGAATCCCGGCTTGATCGGCCGCCATGCCTTTTTCAACTTCTTCGACGCGTGCGCCGCCCACCGTATTTTGCGTGGATGGAAGCCGGCGCGGATTAGTGTTTGGTTGCAAGGGCTGGTTTGAGGGTGGCACCGTGGGCTGAGTTTGTTGCGGCGGATAATAGGGTTGCTGATAGGGCGTCATTTGTTGGAAACGGCTAAAGGCAAATTGATTGTTTCTGCGACCGATAAAAAATCCGGTCGTGCCGCCCGCCACGACGCCCAACCCCAACCCTAAAAGCAACATCCCTACAGCAAGCAATACCGAGTTACGCGAGTTCATACACTTGTCTCCTTCCAATTCATCGTACCTTGATTATCCCCATGTTGGATTAAATGCGAATGAGAGTGCGATTAGGAATTGTGGCAAATCAGTTTACAGCGATGCCGGCTTGGAGTATAATCGGCACAGATGTTCGAGGAGCACGAATGAGGTTGTGCGATGCCCAATTTTATTGATCGCTTGAATGAAAAACTGACAGACGAAAATATCAAGGCAGAACTAAAGCAAACGCTGATCGACAAGGCGTTTGCTCACGAGCGCGCTTTGCAGGATTTGGTGGAACGGCATTGGCATTCGCCGTTGCCGCAAATCGAAAATGCCGAGCGGCGTCCCGCGTTCGCGGTTGATGGTTCGCGGGCGGTGCGCCACTTGGCAAACGGGGCGTACCTCTTTGTCGCGCAAGCGCTCATCGTAGGCGATCAGCGCGGCGAACGAATCGAAGCGACTGATGTTGATGTGCGCATCTTGCCGGGCAACACGGATACCGCGGTCGTCGAACGTTATGCTGGGCTGATGATGCATCGGCTCGAAGTGCGCTTGGCGCAAGCACAAGCCAAGCAAATGCCCGTCGGCAGTGTGATTTTTCTCGATGGCGCGTTGTACGGTCAGATGACGTCGTTGTATCCACTGGAAGAAAATGCGGATTCGCCACTGCCCGATGATGTGCGTGACTTGCCGCAGACCATTGTCAACATTTACCTTGATTTGTTCAAGACCTGCGCCGAGCGCCAACTCGTTTTAATTTCAATCGCCAAGACCAGTCACGAGGATGCGCATGGGGAAGTCTGGTGGCGCGAGGCCTATCCAAATGAAAAAATGCCGCACAAGATTTCAGATACCGAAATGATTTTCCGCTGGACGGATCGCAAGTCAGGTCATTCGACGCCTGTGTTGTTTGGAAGCACGTCGACCTTTCGCGGCGGTCGGCGCAATCTATTTGAGAATGTAACCGATGTGCCGGCGATCATCTCTTTCTTTATTCGCTTGGCGGATTTTGACGATGCCCTGCGGATCGATGTGCCGGCCAGCGCGCTCGGACGCGCAGAGACGATCGGCGATGTGAAAATCGAACAATTGATTGACCCAGCGCAGATTGAGCCGGTGATCAAATTGGTCCAATCCGATTATGGTGGCTTGGAAGTGTATAATGCGCTGTTGTACAGCGTTGATCGTCAAGTGCGCTTGCGCCAAGAAATTATGGATCAAGTTTATTTCGGAATGATCAAGGGCGCGCTCGAACAAGATCACGATGTCGAAATTCGATTGGATCGAAGCGAGCGACGTTTTCATTCGCGCTAAATCTGTTTTGACAAATGTTTCGCGGTGTGCTACGCTTGACCCAAATTCTCTGGAAAGCGCAGACTGAGGACGGTGGGCGCTAAAGGGGATGACGTGCATGCAAGCCAAGCCAACGCAAATTCGATTTGCGGTCAGTCAAGTTTGTTCGTTCTTCTGAGCGTCGGGTTGGGGTTGGCTGAATGAACGCGTGGTATCCGCCGCGCCGCCCGCCGTATTTCCGGCATCGCTAACGCTAACGCCCTTGGCCAGTGGATTAACCCGCCTGGTCGCGATCACACAGAGCAAGCCGGGCGGATTCGGATTGACCAGAATGGTGTGTTACAGCCGACCCAGTTTCTGGATATTACGTTGCGAGTGAACCGCACGGGACCGGAATAAGGATTGAGTGTTGCATTCCCACCGGACTAGGACTAGCAAAGGATACTTTTACATTGACTAGACTAATCACATTGGCATTGGGAATACCATTGTTGCGCGTTATCGGCTCACCCGTCCGGTGATTAATCTGCCGCGTGTTGCTCTTACTACAACCCTCGATTATTTTTTCCGTTGATTGGACGCTCGGCCGCGCCGCCTGTACCTCCGCTGACCTATACGATTCCAGCGACGAATCCGTTCACGCAAACGATTGGGTATCGTCCCGAAATTTTGGCGCTCGACGTGCGTAATCCCTGGCGATCTTCGTTTGATCGGCAAACGGGCGATTGGCATGGTGCGGATGTCGGACAGAATTTGTGGGAAGAGGTGGATGTGCAACTTGCCGCGAGTCCCGGCGGCGAAAATTATGGTTGGCGTTGTTATGGAGGCAATCCAACACAACGGGTTGACAACCACAATCCAGTTATGTGGCTCCGGTGACTGAATATTCTCACGGCACGAATGATTCCATTGGCTGTGCGATTATTGGCGGCGATGCAAGGTGTTTATTTTTACGGCAACAAATGTAGCGGACGAATCTGGGGCTTGCAACATACGGGAAGCAGTTGGACAAGCCAGCAACCCACTCAAGCGGCAATCACAATTACCACTTTTGGTGAAGACCAGCCCGGCAATCTCTATGTAACGAATTGTGACTGGAACTATTTACCAAATTACGAGTCCGTGACGAAATAAAGGATGCACGATGAGCACGTCGATAGTGAACGAGATTCGCAATCCCATCGCGGGCGCGGTCCCGCTGGCGCACACGCTGGACGAATTGACCCGCGAAGCATCGTTGTACGAAAAATTGGATAGCGGGCGCGTGCGTTGCGATGCGTGCGCGCATCGGTGCGTAATCAATTCAGGCGGGCGCGGCATTTGTCAGGTGCGCTACAATCGCGCTGGCATTTTGTTTGCTCCGCATGGGTACGTTGCCGCGCTCAACCCTGATCCAATCGAAAAGAAACCGTTCTTTCATGTTCTGCCTGGTTCGACGGCATTGACCTTCGGCATGTTGGGTTGCGATTTGCATTGCGCGAATTGCCAGAACTGGGATATATCGCAGACCTTGCGCGACGCGGATGCTAGAGTTGCGCCTACGCTCATCTCGCCGGAAAAAATTGTCGCGGTTGCGGAACGGACACAGGCGCGCTTGATCGCGAGCTCGTACAACGAGCCGCTCATCACGAGCGAATGGGCCGTTGGAATTTTCAAGCAAGCGCAAGCGCGCGGCATTCGCGGATTGTTTGTCTCGAATGGCAATGCGACGCGCGAAGCGTTAGAGTTCATTCGACCCTACGTGATCGGCTACAAGATCGATCTGAAATCCATGCGCGATAAAAATTATCGCCAATTGGGCGCGCCTTTGCAAACAATCTTGGATGCCATCCAGCTGGTCAAGCACATGGGCTTTTGGCTTGAAATTGTCACGCTCGTGATTCCTGGCTTTAACGATTCGAGTGCAGAATTAATGGACGCGGCGCAATTTATCCGCTCGGTGTCGCCAGAAATTCCCTGGCATGTGACTGCGTTCCATCCCGATTATAAAATGACTGCCACGGAGTATACGCCGGCAACTACGCTGGTGCGCGCGGCGGAGATTGGACAAGAAGCCGGGTTGCAGTACGTCTATGCGGGCAATTTGCCGGGCGGTGTCAAGAACTACGAAAACACCTCTTGCCCGAAATGCGGCACGATTTTGATCGAGCGATTCCAATATCGCATCAAGCATGATCGGCTGACAGGCAGTGGCGTGTGCTATAAATGCGGCGAAAAAATTCCGGGTGTTTGGATATAGCAAGCCGCTTGCAAAAAAATCTTACGGGACGTTGAACGAATGCCCGAAGAATTTTAAAATATGTTGAAAGGATGAAAGGCAATGCCCATCATTGAAGAAGTAGTTGCGCGAGAAATCTTGGATTCGCGCGGCAACCCCACGGTCGAAGTGGATGTACTACTGGACGATGGTTCGTTTGGTCGCGCGTCGGTGCCGAGTGGCGCGTCCACCGGCGTGCATGAAGCGCTGGAATTGCGCGACGAAGACAAGAAACGTTTTGGCGGGAAAGGTGTTCTAAAAGCTGTACAGAACGTCAACACGGTGATCGCTGACGAGTTGAACGGTTGGGACGCGCGCGAGCAAGAAGCGATTGATCAACTGCTGATCAATCTTGACGCTACGCCAACGAAATCGAATCTTGGCGCGAATGCTCTGCTGGGCGTCAGTCTTGCGGTGGCAAAGGCGGCGGCGGAATCGCAAATGATGCCACTGTATCGTTACATTGGCGGCGTGCATGCTAGAACCTTACCGGTGCCGATGCTGAACATTTTGAATGGCGGCGCGCATACCAATTGGCAGTCGACGGATATTCAGGAATTTATGATTGCGCCCGCCGGCGCGGCGACGTTTGCCGAAGCGCTGCGCTGGGGCGCGGAGATTTATCAGGCGCTGAAAAAAGTTTTGAAAGACAAGGGGTATAGCACGAATGTCGGCGACGAAGGCGGCTTTGCGCCTGCGCTGAAATCGAACGCTGAAGCGATTGAAGTGATCTTGCAGGCAATTGATAAAGCCGGATACAAACCAGGTGAGCAAGTGTTCTTGTGCCTGGATTCGGCGGCGTCTGGTTTCTACGAAGAGGGCAAATATAATTTGCGCAAAGAAGGCCGCGTGTTGACTGGCGCGCAGATGATTGATTTCTACGCTGACCTGTGCAGTAAATATCCCATTGCCTCGATTGAAGATGGCATCGCGGAAGACGACTGGGATACCTGGGTTGCGCTCGCCAAAAAGCTGGGCGGCAAAATTCAACTTGTCGGCGATGATTTGTTTGTGACAAATGTCGAGCGACTGAAAAAAGGCATTGAACTCAAAGCGGCGAATTCGGTCTTGATCAAATTGAATCAGATCGGCACATTGAGTGAAACGTTGTCCGCGATCGAACTGGCGCACAAATCCGGTTGGACGGCGATGGTGTCGCATCGCTCCGGCGAAACCGAGGATACGACGATTGCCGATTTGGTCGTCGCGATGAACACCGGGCAAATCAAGACGGGCGCGCCTGCGCGCACTGAACGGGTAGCCAAATACAATCAACTTGTTCGCATCGAAGAAGAACTCGGTGAGGCGGCAGAATACGCTGGCAAGAGCGCGTTCAAAAAATAAAGCGCTTGATGACTTGATTTATGATTTAGGATGGACGATGTCAATCAGAAATCCTAAATCATAAATCTTAAAGGGGAGTTGGGCATGGCAGAATATCGTCCGCGCGGAATGTACTTTGAAGAATTTACGGAAGGCATCGAAGTGGTGACCCAAGCGCGCACGATCACCGAAACCGACATTGTCAATTTTGCGGGGGTGTCCGGCGATTACAATGCCATTCACACCGACGCCGAATTTGCCAAGGATACTCCGTTTGGCGGACGCATCGCGCATGGCTTGCTGGGTTTGTCGGTGGCGACCGGGTTGGGGATGCAACTTGGGTTTATGGACGGCACGGTGATTGCGTTCACCGGGTTGGAATGGAAATTCAAAGCCCCAGTCAAAATCGGCGACACGATTCACCTGGTCGCCAAAGTGAAACAGACCAAAGGGATGCGCGCACTCAGCGGTGGGTTTGTGGTGTTTGACGCGCGCGTGCTTAATCAACGGAACGAATCGGTTCAGCAGGGCGAGTGGACCGTTCTGATCAAAAGTAAGCCCGCCGCATAAAATGAAAGCAATGCTCTTGCGCCGCGCGCGTCCAGTCGCCGCGCAGGCATTGGACTATGTGGAGGTGCCCACGCCCACGCCGCGCGCAAACGAAATTCGGATCGCGGTGCGCGCGTGCGGGATTTGCCACACCGATCTGCATACCGTCGAGGGTGAAATTGCGTTACCTAAGATGCCGCTGATCCCAGGTCATCAGATCGTTGGCGTGGTTGAACAGATTGGCGCGCAGGTTACTCGATTTCACATCGGTGAGCGTGTGGGGGTGCCGTGGCTCTATTCGACATGCGGCGAGTGTGAATTTTGCAAACGCGGCCAAGAAAATCTGTGTGAGCGCGCGCAATTCACTGGTCAACATGTTGATGGTGGCTACGCCGAGTTTGTGGTGGCGCACGAAAATTATGCCTATCGCATTCCGGAAATTTTTGGCGATGCGCAAGCCGCGCCGCTCTTATGTGGCGGTGTGATTGGCTACCGCGCATTGCGCTTGAGCGCTTTGCAACCGGGTGAACGGATCGGATTATACGGCTTTGGCTCGAGTGCGCATATTGCGTTGCAGATTGCGCGGCATTGGCAAGGCGAAGCCTATGTGTTCACGCGGAGTGCGGCGCATCGCGCGCTTGCGGCGCAACTGGGGGCAGTGTGGACGGGAGGTGCGGAAGACACGCCGCCACATAAAATCGATTGCGCGATTATTTTTGCGCCTGTGGGCAACCTGGTGCTTGAGGCGTTGCGCGTAATGCGCAAGGGCGGCACGGTTGCGCTTGCCGGAATTTATTCCACGCCGATCCCACCAATGGATTACAATTTGCTTTACCACGAGCGCACGATTCGGAGCGTGGCGAATAGCACACGCCAAGACGTGGTGGATTTATTGCGCGTCGCCGCTGAAATCCCCGTGCGGACCGAAGTTGAACTGTTTCCGTTGCGTGAGGCGAATCGCGCGTTGCAATTATTGCAAGCCAGTCAGATTCGAGGTGCCAGCGTGTTGCAACTCGGCGCATAAATTCGTGTCATCGGAGAATCCAATGCAACAAGCGTTTGAACGAATCTTGTGGTCGAGTCGCGGGGTAGTGATCGTGGCGGTGATTGCCAGCGTCCTTATTGGCATCGCGTTATTTTTTGTTTCGTCTATTGATGTGTTTTACCTGGCGAGTAATTTGCTCCAATATGCTAGCCCGCTGAGCGCCGAGGCGCATAGCAAATTGAGCACGGAAATTGTAACGCAAATTGTCGACGTGGTGGATGGGTATTTGTTCGCGACGATCATGCTGATTTTTGCGCTGGGCTTGTATGAACTCTTTATCAGCAAGATTGATGTGGCGGAAGGCAGTGAAGCCGCCGAACATGTGCTGGTGATTCGCAATCTCGATGATCTCAAAGAGCGTTTGGCTAAACTGGTGTTGCTGATTCTGGTCGTCAAATTCTTTGAATACGCAATGCACTTGCATTACGACACGACCTTGGATTTATTGTATCTCGCTATTGGCATTTTGCTGATCAGTGGCGCGCTCTATCTGAACCATAGTCGCGCGCCGAGTCATTAAAATTTTTCGGGAGGAAACAAAATGGCAACAGAACGTTGGGCACTGGTTCTCGGCGCATCGAGCGGATTCGGCGCGGCGTGCACTCGCGCGCTTGCGTCTGCCGGGTTCAATATCTTTGGCGCGCATTTTGATTTGAAGACGACCTTGCCCCGCGCGCTTCAGGTCAAAGCCGATGTGGAGGCGCAAGGACGTCAGGCGATTTTTTTCAACAAGAATGTCGCCGATGATCGCAATCGTGCCGAGATCATCGCCAAGATTCAAGCGCATTTCGCCAGCGCGGGCGGCGGCACGCTCGAAGTAATGTTGCATTCGGTTGCCTTTGGCAATCTCAAACAATTTATCGCCGATCATCCGAATGACGCGGTGGATCGCAAAGCAATGGAAATGACGCTTGACGTGATGGCAAATTCGCTTGTGTATTGGACGCAAGACCTGGTGCGCGCGGGTTTGCTTGGCAAAGGGTCGAAAATCTTTTCGATGACGAGCGCCGGCTCGCACCGGGTCATCCCTGGTTACGGGCCAGTGTCTGCCGCCAAAGCCGCGCTGGAATCGCACACGCGGCAATTGGCGATGGAACTGGTGACAAAAGGTATCTGTGTCAATGCGTTCCAAGCCGGCGTCACCGATACGCCAGCGTTACGCATGATCCCGGGTCACGAGAAAATGGTCGAGCAGATTATGCAAATGCACCCGGACGGGCGGATGACGGTGCCAGAGGATATAGCGCGCACGCTGGTTGCGCTGTGTGATCCGCGGCTGGACTGGGTCACCGGCACGGTGATCCGGGTGGACGGCGGCGAAGATAACGTCTAGGCAAAAAGCAAAACCTCCGCGAGATGAGCCCGCGGAGGTTTTTTGTTAGCGTGGATGAATTGCGCGTGCGGTAGGTGTTCTAGGATTGTTTGTTCTGCGACGAAGGGTCGGTGTCATCACCCGCTAAACCGTTTTTGAATTCTCGAATGGCTTTGCCAATTGCGTGGACAGTTTCCGGAAGCCGGTTCGCGCCAAAAAGCAATATTGCCACGACCGTAATGATCACAATATCCAATGGTTCGATTCGCAACATACGTCACCTCCTTGATCGGTTGCTAGTATACTAACGGACTTGCAGTCCAGCGAAGTGATTGTTTATTTATTCCACGTAGCGGTGTTTCAACCCCATAATGTCGCGGTACGTTACCACGCCGAGAATTTTATTGTCGTCATCGGTGATCGGGATCGCGCGGAACTGGTACCGCGCGAACATGGCGGACGCTTGTTTCAGGGTGCTGTCGTGTTCCAATGCAATCGCGTTCTCAACCATCACATCTTTCAACAACGCTGTGTCGTCGGCTAACAACAGTTCCTTGATGTCAAGCACGCCGAGCAGATGCTTGTCCGCGTCAAGAATGTACAGATACATCACCACGTCTTTACCTTTGGCGGCGGTGCGATACTCATTTTGCGCTTGCTCGACAGTCATGTCGGGTGGAAACACGATGAAATCTTGCGTGGCAAAATCGAGCGTGTTGTGTTCATGCTCTTCCATGATCGCTCGAATCTTGCCCGCATTCGCGGGATTGAGTCGTTCCAAGATCGCATCGGCTTCCGAAGCGGATAGCACAGACAAAAAGTCGGCGGCTTGGCCGGTGGTCATTTCGTCTACCAACTGCGCCACCTTTTCGATTGCGAGCGATTCGACCAGGTCGCGTTGCGCGTTGGGATCGATTTCTTCGAGTGTGTCCGAAGCTTGTTCGGGATCAAGTTTCTCGAAAATTTCGACGCGCTGATCGGGGTCCATCTCTTCGAGAATGTCTGCTACATCCGCCGGGTGCATATCGTTCAGGCGTTCTTTCAACACATTGAGATGCACGTTGCCGCGAAAACGTCCAATTTCTTCCGGTAACGGCTGGATGTATTTCCACGACACGGTTTGATCGCGGATGCTTTCCGCCAAGTTGTAAATCAACTTGGTCAAGCCAGCCAAGTGCATGCGCCGCAACAAACCATAGCGCGACAAGTCCACGTCGCTGACATAGAGTTTGCCATGCCGCAAAACCAGCTTGATGTCGTAGACCACTTCCATCTCACGTCCATCGAGATCAATGGCTTTTTTGTCCAGAATGTGATCGCGGAGCAAAACGGCGTTGTCTTCCGGCTCGCCGCGAAATTCCTTGATGTGATCTACCGTGACGCTGATTTCTTTGAGCGCCACCGTATGGACCTTGTCCCAGGGAATCAGCGCGCGTTCGCCAAAGGGCAACGCAACATAGAGATGCGTCACGCAGGGCAGAGCCCCGTTTTCTTTGATCACAAGGTCCATCAAACTGCCGATCGTTTTCCCGCTGGCGGTCACGCGCGCGCCAATCATTTCGCTGAGAAAAAATGTTTCTTCAGTTGTCACGGCGGGTGCGCTGATGGCTTGACTGATTGTCATGGCATCTCTCCTAACCACCCGACACGATGCTGATGAATTTGTAAAGCAAAAGCAAGAGCATTCCGATCAAATACACGCGCAACATCAATAACCAAAAGCTAACCATGCGGGTCATTTTGATGCGCGGCGTTTTATATTTTTCGTTGATCTCGTGGATTGCGCCCCAGAATTCACGCAAGCCATCCCAAATTTTTTCCATCGTTATCTGCCTTTATTGACCCACCAGATTGGGGAACAGCGTCGTCAGCGTGTATCCGGTGGACAAGAGAATCAAACCGATCACAATCGCAAAATCAAGGAGGTTATGCCAGGTTTTATTCTTGTATTCTTTGCCCATCAACTCTTCATTGTTCAGGAGCAAGATCAAGAACACGAGCGCCGCTGGTAGTAACGTCGTGGCGACCACTTGGACGAACAAGGTGATGACGACGAGTGGTGCGCCAGGGATCAACACAATAATGCCCGCTGAGATTAACGAAAAAAAGTAGAATAGGTAGAACCAGGGCGCTTCGCGCACTTTGTTGTTGAGCGAGTGCGCCCAGCCAAAAACTTCGCCGACAGCCCAGGAGCTGGAGAGCGAGATGCAAATTGCGCCGAGAAAGCCCGCGTCGAACAAGCCAATTGCCATGAACGCGCCGGCGTATTGATTGATCGGCATGAGCGCATGAGCGGCTTGCGCCGCGCTTTCAATGTTCGTACCAGCGAGCGCACCGCCGGTCACGATTACACAAAAGATCGCGACGACAACCGTGAAGAATGCGCCAATTGCGGTGTCTAATTGGCTCCACAGAATATCTTTTTCCTTCAATCCTTTATCCACTACTGCGCTTTGCTGAAAGAATACCATCCAGGGCGCAATGGTCGTGCCGACGTTTGCCATCAGAAAGAAAAACATGGTGCCGGTCAGTCCGCCGGGAAAATTCGGAATCAAGCCATTGCGCGCGACCTGGCTAAAATCGGGATTAACCAAGAACGCGGCGGGAATGTAGATTAGATTGACCACGCAAAAGATCAGCGCGATCTTTTCCCACGTCCAATAGCGTCCTTGAATGACCATTGCGCCCATCAAAATTGTAACGATGACAACAGTGAGCCATTCCGGCACGCCAAAAACGCGCAAGCCCGCTGTCATGCCGATAAATTCACTCACGAGTGTGAGCCAATCGGTGATGCCCAGATCGAATAACGAGAACCAACCCCAGAACGGACCGAACGCATCGAAAATAGCTTCGGCGTGACCGCGCTTGGTGACTGCACCCAGGCGCACGGTCATTTCTTGCACTACGTAGGCAATCGGTCCTAATAGGATCAAGAACCAGATCAGGTTGTAACCGAATTTCGCGCCCGTCGCGGTGTACGTCGTGATGCCGCCCGCGTCATTATCAGCGACCATGACCAGGATGCCTGGACCCGCGATGATTGCTAACAGCCGCAGAAACTTGGCCAGTCGGCGATAGCCGTAAAACAGGTTTGCGATCGGATTCATGTTTCACCTCGAAGCGTGATAATCATTGGAGCGAGGCGCAGGTGAAACGAACGGGATGGAATTTGCCAGCGAGGAAACTAGGTGGAATCAGCCAACGGAGCAAATCGCGGACGCGCGCCGATCTCTGATCTAGATGGGCGCGCTGGCTTGAGGCGATCCAACGCATGGCAGACGCGTTGCGTTTGTCTGTGCCAAGGGTCATCCCAATGGGATGACGACGGATTAGAATCCGCATCCATGCGCGATCACCTCCTTCCAACAACCGTGTCGAGACGATTCGCTGTTGCCAGCGGAACACGGTGGCAAAAAGAAAACCTCCCGCCAAAACCAGCGAGAGGTTGGTGCGCCAAGTGTCACGATCCAATCTGGATCGAAGATCGGCAACGCGCATCGCAAAACCAGCTTGCCATGCGTTCCCCCCACTGGTTGAGCTTTGGCACTGCGCGGCGTAGGGTCGTACCCCAGCCACTTTGAGCTGAGCCTTGAGCCGGCTCCGCCTGGTCTATCCCTCGGCATCTCTCGATGTTTCGGGACAGCGGCCTGTGTCTCGCGCAGACGCCTCGCCTAACGAGGGTCATTCTGTTTACATGGTCATTATACGTCGCGAACAAATCAAAAGTCAAGCCGAACCGAAAAATCAAACCTTAAAATTTTGGCGCATTTCATTGACGCGCGTTGGTATCGGTGTTAAGATAACGCGGTACGATCGGGAGGTGATGATGGCATACTTGAGCGAGTTATTAGGGCGCGACGTGCGTGACACCAAAGGCGCGTTCGCTGGAAAATTGAATGATGTGTTGATTGCGCCAGAAGGGAGCGCCGATCCGTATCCGCGGGTGGTGGCGTTAGCCGTCAAGCGCAGTGGCCTGCCGTTGTTATTGCCTTGGCAAGGACACGAAGACCTGGCAGGTAATAAGATTATTTTGCAATTGCCTGCGACGACGGCGTATGAACCCAAGGGTGTTGAAATTTTCTTGTCGCGGGATGTGTTGGACAAACAGGTAATTGATACAAACGGCTTGCGCGTGGTCCGCGTCAACGATTTGGAATTTGCGCGGATCGGCGATGATTATCGTCTCGTCAATGTGGATATTGGCGGCCGCGGGTTGCTTCGACGGCTTGGGTGGGAAGATCTATTTGAACATCTAGCCGACGCGTTCCAGCGTGAATTGCCTTCGCGCGCGATCAAATTCACTGACTTGGAATTTATTCCGCAAGGTGACTTGAAGGTCAACGTCGCCAGCGACAAACTCAAAGAGTTGCACCCGGCGGACATTGCCGAAATTTTAGAGGATATGCGCCCGCGTGACGCCGGACGCTTGATTCGCGATCTCTCCGACGAAAAAGCGGCGGACGTGATGGAAGAACTTGAACCTGAATTTCAAGCCGACGTATTGGAAACCTTGCCCGATGAAAAAGCCGCGGACATTGTGGAAGAGATGGAGCCGGACGAAGCGGCGGACGTATTGCAAGAAATGGAAGAAGACCGCCGCGCCCAGGTTTTCAACTTGATGGAACCGGACGAAAGCGCCGAAGTGGCGGAACTGCTCGAACACCCCGAAGATTCCGCGGGCGGTTTGATGACGCCGAAATATGTCACCGTTCCGCCCGGCATTACCGTCGCCGAGGCGCTCGCTCATTTGCGCGTGGACGCGCCAGCGAAAGAAGCCGAAACGATTTACTATGTCTATGTGGTAGACGTTGACGAAAAATTGCTTGGTGTGTTTTCGCTGAGTGACCTGGTGCTGGCTGCGCCCGATGCGCCCATTGATTCCATTATGCATCACAAGGCATTGCGCGTGCGGCTGGATGCGTCACGCGAAGAAGTGATGGACGCCATTTCCCGCTACAATTTGTTGGCGGTGCCGGTGGTGGATGCGGAGAATCGCTTGCAAGGGATCGTCACCGCCGACGACGCGCTGGACCTGGTTTTGCCGGATGAATGGAAACATCAATTACCGCGATTGTTTTAGGGGGATTCGATGACGGCATTGTTGAAACGCTTCAAACCATTCCGCAGTCGCCTATTTATTTTGTTCGCCGTGATTGGCCCCGGTATCATTACCGCGAATGTAGATAATGACGCGGGCGGGATTACAACCTACTCGGTCGCGGGCGCGCGCTATGGCTATAGTATGCTGTTTATGCTCATTCTCGTCACGCTCGCGTTGATCATCGTGCAAGAAATGAGCGCGCGGTTGGGTGTTGTGACCGGCAAGGGTTTGGCTGGACTGATTCGCGAAAAAATGGGCGTGCGCTGGACGGCAATCATTATCGGTATTTTATTGATTGCGAACCTGGCTAATACGGTGAGTGAATTTGCCGGCGTCGCGGCGAGTATGGAAATTTTTGGCGTCAGCAAATATATTTCGGTGCCGCTGGTCGCCATTGGCGTGTGGCTGTTGATCGTCAAGGGTAGTTACAAGCCCGTTGAGCGGGTCTTTTTGGTCGCGAGTGCGTTCTACATAACCTACATCATCTCTGGCGTCATGGCGAACCCGCCGTGGGGCGAGGTGCTTAAAGCCGCCGCGACGCCATCGTTTAGTCTTGACGCGGGCTATGTTATTCTATTCATCACGGTCATTGGCACGACGATTGCGCCGTGGATGCAATTTTATCTGCAATCGTCCATCGCCGATAAAGGCATTCAGATCAAGGATTATGCTTACGAAAAACTCGATGTCATCGTGGGTTCCTTGACCACCGATATTGTGGCGGCGTTTATCATTATCGCATGCGCCGCGACCTTGTTCGTGAATCACAAGGATATTAACAGCGCGGCGGACGCGGCGATTGCGCTGGTGCCGTTGGCAGGGCAATACGCCGGGGGTTTGTTTGCGCTCGGTTTGCTCAATGCCGCCGTGTTCTCCGCCGCCATTCTTCCGCTTTCAACCGCGTATGCGGTGTGCGAGGCATTCGGTTGGGAATCGGCGGTGAGCCGCAGTTGGAAAGAAGCGCCGATTTTCTTTGGAATCTATACCGCATTTATCGTCCTGGGCGCGGGAATTATTCTGTTGCCGATTCCTTCGCTGATTGAAGCGATGTTGGCGAGCCAAACGCTCAACGGCGTCCTGCTCCCGGTCATTCTGATCGCGATGCTGGTGTTGATAAACGACAAACGCTTGATGGGCAAGTACGTCAACGGACGCATCGGTAACATTCTGTCCTGGGCAACCGTCACTATCTTGATCGTGCTGACGATGTTGCTGGTGGTTACCAGCTTCTTCCCAGGTTTGTTGGGGGGCTAATGCTCGATTATCTCCATACGCTTACCGTCCCGACGCCGTTCCCGGTCGGTCCGATCAATTGTTATCTTGCCGAGGGCGATGTACTCACTTTGATTGACACAGGTCCGCGGGATGCGCCAACCCTCACCGCGTTACGCGCGCAACTTGCCGCGTATGGCGTTGCCTTGGCTGATATTCGTCGCGTCATCGTTACCCATGCGCACGTCGATCACTTTGGACTCGTGGCGCAGATTGTCGCGGAATCTGGCGCGCAAATATTTTCACATGAACGCAATCGCTGGTGGCTCACCGATTTCGACAATGAATGGAGCCGCCGCGATGATTTTTATCATGCTGTTTTTGTTGCCAGCGGCGCGCCGAGCCAGTATGAAGCCATTGCGATCCAGGGCTTGAAGCGACTCGCGCAGTACGCCGCGTCAATTGCGCCGGAGCGTTTCGTTGCGTTAAACGACGATGACACGCTAATCCTGGGCGGCGATGAATGGCGCATCGTGTTTGCGCCTGGTCACGCCAGCGGGCTGATCTGTTTGCATGATCCGCAATCGCGTACGCTCATTTCCAGCGATCATATTTTACGCGACATTACGTCGAATCCGGTGCTTGAACCACCGACGCGCGGTGAAAGTGAACGACCACGTGCGCTGGTGGATTATGTCGCTTCGATGGAAAAGACAGTGCGCCTCGATCCGCGCTTGGTGTTGCCGGCGCATGGCGAGCCGGTCTACGATGTGCCTGCGCTCGTCAAGGCGCGCTTGGCCTTTCATCGCGCGCGGCTGGATCATATCGAGACACAATTGCAATGTTGCGCGGGGACGGCGTATGAATTGTGCAATGAATTGTTCCCCAAACTCAAATCGTTTGACACGTTTCTCGGTTTGTCCGAGGTCATTGGGCATTTGGATATTCTGGAATTGGAAGGACGCGTGCGCCGCGAGGAGCAGGGCGGGGTGACCCGGTATATCGCCGTGGCTTGATCATTCAGGTTCGCGCAAAAACGCATAATAAAAACGCGGTCGGAGCCATAGCTCCGACCGCGTTGCCTTGTTTTAATCTAGTGGCACACGCTGAATTGATAGAACAGTGCGCCGCCTTTGATCGTTTGGAATTGAACCAATTGCTGATTCGTTTGGTCAATGTAATACGGAATGGCAATGTAATCGCAACGTCCGGTTCCAAAGTTGACATGTTGCGGTGATGTAATCTCAACCGAGCCGGTCGCAACGTTGCTATTCGTGCGCAACGATTCGCCGTAGGAATTTCTAAAGGCGTTATCGCCCGTGCATTGTTCCGGACACGAAAACACTTTGACGATCCAGGTATAGGTTTGCAATTGCCCGGAGGTGTTCAGCATCGTCATCTTGAATCCGATCGAGTCGCCAATATTGACGACGGCTGGATCGGTTTGCAATTTCGTCACATAAATTCCCGGCGGCACGTTCGGGGTTGCCGTCCCGGCCGGCACTGGGGTGGCCACGGGCTTTTTCGTCGCAGTCGCTTTGGGCGCGGCGGAGGTTGGTTTGGGCGCGGCAATGGTTGCCGTAAGCGGATTAGTTCCAGTCAAGACGCCAGTGGTTGTCATGACCGGGGTTGGCGGCAAAACGGCAGTCGGCGCAACGGTCGGCGCGATGGTTGGCAGGACGAGGGTGGGTACAATTGCCACTGCTTTTGTTGGCGTAGGAGTGGGTTTGGTTCCACCCGTGAGTGCAAAATACGCGCCAACAATAATGCCAATGCCGACAAGCGCAACGACCACAACAATCGCGATCAGCGCGGGCATGGGTAAGCCAGCGCGTCCGCCATTAGCAGGTTTGGATGAAAAGAGGCGCGCCGGCAATGCGCTAGTCTTTTCCGCCTTGGGCGTTGGTTCTGGCTTGGGCGTAACGCCAACAGGGGCAACCGGTTTCGTCGGCACCAGCGGTTTCGTGACCGCGGGCGTTGGCGCTTCCGGCGCAAGGTTGGGCAGGACGGGCGGCGCGTCGTTTGTGGGCGGTTGCGCTTTGCTCCACTTTTGGCCATCGTGCATGTACCATTCACCCGTCTGCACGCCAATTTGCCACCAGCGGCCCTGGGTGTCTTGCAAACGCAACTTGCCCACTTCGGCTTCAAATGCCGAATCGCTCAATTTGTTTGCGGCATGTTGCGCTTTTAGATCCTTGTACGTTTTTTCAGCGTCTTGAAAATTCATTGAACATATCCTCCGTTCATTCTGCGAATGCCATCGCAATGGCATGTTCGCGAGTGTGCGATAAACTGATCAAAACTTGATGGATGCCAATTTCGGTTGCGCGGCGCGCGGCGCGTCCGGAAAGTTGGACGCTGGGTTTGCCGCGTGCGCCGGAAACGATTTCGATCTCGCGCCAATCCACGCCGTCGGGATGTTGGATGCCGACGCCCAGTGCTTTGCTGACGGCTTCCTTGGCCGCAAACCGCGCCGCGAGTTGATGGGGTTGACCACGACAATACGCGATTTCATTTGCGGTAAAGACACGTGTCAGGAAACGTTCGCCATACCGCGCCAGTGCGGCTTGGATTCGATCGACTTGAATTAGATCAATTCCGATGGCGCTCACTCTCAACCTGGCTGTTGATCTTCGCGGCGGCGTTGCAGGGGTTGCGCTGAATTGTAGCCGCGCCCAATGCCGCGATAGATAAACCCGGCGGCGGTCATACGCTCCGGTTCGTAAATGTTGCGCCCGTCAATCAAAATTTTCGTCTTCATGGATGCGGTCACGCGCGCCCAATCCATTTGCTTGAACTCGTTCCATTCAGTCACCAGCACGAGTGCGTCTGCGTCTTGCGCGGCGGCATAGGCACTGGCGCAAAAGGTCACGCCGGGGGCGACTCGTTGTGCGGTTTCAGTCGCAACGGGATCATACGCGCGTACGTGCGCGCCTTCAGTTTGCAAAATATGGATGATGTCGAGCGCGGGCGCTTCGCGCACATCGTCCGTATTGGGCTTGAAGGCAATGCCCCACAGCGCAATCGTTTTGCCGCGCAAACTACCGCCGATCAATTCGCGTAACTTGGTGATCACTTGCCGCCGTTGATCGCGATTGATTTCCATCACCGCGCGCAATAATTGCGGATGACAACCGTTGATCTCGCCCATCCAGGTCAACGCTTTCACGTCTTTGGGAAAGCACGAGCCGCCATACCCGATCCCAGCATCGAGGAACGCGCGCCCGATGCGTTTGTCCATGCCCATGCCCGCCGCGACTTCTTTTACATCCGCGCCGAGTTTTTCGCAAATCGTCGCGATCTCGTTGATGAAGGAGATGCGGGTCGCGAGAAAAGCGTTTGACGCATACTTGATCATTTCGGCGGTGCGGAGATCGGTAATCATGATTGATGCGCGCAAGGGCAAGTATAATTGCGCAACTTTTTCGGCGGCTTCGCGGTTGGTCGCGCCGAGCACCACACGGTCGGGTTGCGCGAAATCGAACACGGCAGAACCTTCCCGCAAAAATTCCGGGTTGGAAACGACATCGAAATCTTTGCCTGGGATTTTGCCGCGTTCGCGTAAAATTTCGGCGACCGAGTCGCCGGTGCCGACCGGCACGGTGCTTTTGTTAATAATGATGGCGTAATTGGTCAGCGCGTCTGCGACACTTTCCGCCGCCATCCGTACATATTGCAAATCGGCTTCACCGTCCACACCCGAGGGCGTGCCGACGGCGATAAAAATATAATCTGCGCCTGGTACGGCGTCTTGATAACTTGTCGTAAAGGTCAAGCGCCCGCTGTTGACATTGCGCGCAACCAATTCTTCCAAGCCAGGTTCATAGATTGGCATCTCGTTGCGTTTAAGCTTGGCGACTTTATCGGCGACGATATCGAGGCAGGTCACTTGATTGCCGAGGTCGGCAAAGCAAGTGCCAGTTACCAGACCTACATATCCAACACCCACTACACAAATTTTTCGCATCGAGGCAATCCTTACCGTTGGACTAGGGGAATAATACCACAAGACAAAAAAAAGGGCAAAGCGACTGCGGAAATACTTTTCACTAGAAATCTTTCAACTCTCAATCATTGACCCTAGTGCACAACCCGCAGGACAAAATAAAAAAATGCCTAGTGGATCGCGCTGATCCACTAGGCAAGGTGTTTTTTCGAGCAATGTGCCAACAAGCCCTTTGCTCAACTGCCACGGGATGGACGGCGGTAGTTAGATCGCTTGCCAACCCGCATCCGCCGGAATGATCGCGCCGTTGATATACCGCGAATCATCCGAAGCGAGGAACAGGGCCAGGTTCGCAATGTCTAATGGTTGCAGGGTTCCCGGAATGGTTGCATAACCCAGGTTGAGACGCCCGGAACCATACGCATCAATTTTTGTCATGTCCATGCTGGCTTGGATGTTGGTCGCGACTGCGCCTGGGCAGATGGCGTTGCACCGAATGCCCTTGGGCGCGTACATCCACGCGGTATTTTTAGTCAAGCCGACGATGGCGTGTTTGGCGGCAGTGTAAGCGACGCCTGCTACGCCACCTGCAAGTCCTGCCACGGACGCGATGTTGACAATCGATCCGCCACCTTGTGCTGACATGACCTGCACCGCTCGGCGCGTCATGTACATCGTGCCATACAGATTGATCCCGAACACGCGTTGCCAAATTTCGTCAGTCACTTCGCCGACCCCGGCATTGTGATCCATGACCCCGGCATTATTGCATAATACATCGAGCCGACCATACGTGCTAACGGCGGTGTTGACGAGTCCTTCCGATTCGTCTTTGTTCGCGATGTTAATTTTTACGCCCATAATTTCACCACCGGCGGCTTTGACTTCGGCGATGACTTCTGCCATCGTCGTTTCATTCCACTCGCCGACGACGACCTTGGCGCCTTCTTTAGCAAACAAGTTTGCCATTGCGCGGCCCATTCCAGAACCCGCTCCAGTAACGATCGCAACTTTGCCATCTAACTTGCCCATGTTGTTCTCCTTTTGTTTTATGCGCAAGATTATTTTTACGCCGACATTGGCGCATGGACAAGACTATATCACGATCCAAATGACACGTCAATACACACATCCACCGATGATCCAATTAATGCAAATTTCGGATCAAGGTTTAACGCGGTTACAGAAACGAGTAACCTGCCTTGTGCGCTTGTCACCAACTGTTCGGCGTTGGCTATGGAAAAAACGCGCGGCGGTTGGTCACGCCCTTGCCATCAAGCCCAGGACAGAGAGCAACTCGCGAAAATTGCGTTTTCTGGGAACCACGATATACTGAATCCAAAGTTTTACTTATCCCGCGGGGTGCGGATGGTTTTGTTAGCACGATGAATTGTTCAGGTGCCAAAGCGGGCACCGTTCGGTTCGTGTGTGGTTCGCCCGCTCAGGTGTTGCGCCTGGGCGGGCGTTTGCGTTTTTGCCGTTCGTCACCTCGAACGGAGTGAGAGATCTCGTATTCGCGACGGAAGCGATTTCTCGCTCCACTCGAAATGACAAGCCACTTGTCATTTCGAGACGTGGTTCTTGCGTCGAGAAATTTCGTATTTGTTTGCGGCGGAAGCGATTTCTCGCTCCGCTCGAAATGACATTTGACTGTCACCTTGAGCACGTTCGCTCTGCTCAGTGTGAACTCCGCGAAGGGTCTCAATCGCGCAAGGAGATTCTTCGCCGCTACGCGGCTCAGAACGACATTTGAAAATGGAGTTGATCTAAATGCCCCACACCCCTAAACCCACTCGCTCTAAGAAAATCGTCGTGAAGAAATCGCGTGAAGAGGTGCATCCTTCCACCAAGCCCATCGTCTCGTACGATCACAAGCTGGCGGAGCGCGTGAACAATCCGCCCGTTG
>JBBIUF010000019.1:0-47355 GCA_037440365.1 Chloroflexota bacterium | reverse complement strand
AAAAGTTCGTATTGTATGCCGCGCTCGTCCTCGTTGTGGCGATCTTCGCCGTGGCGTGCGCCGCACCGACGCCCACTGCGGCACCTACATCCGCGCCCGTGCCGACCTCGGCGCCAGCGCCTACGACTGCGCCCGCGGCAACTTCCGCGCCGGCCGCGACCGCCGCCCCCGCGGCAACGGTTGCGCCAACCAAAGCGCCGACGGTTGCGCCGACCGCCGTGCCAGCTCCCGCTGGTCCAAAGGTCTTGCGCCTCGGTCGTGGCACGTATCCCGATGTTCTCGATCCCCAGAAATCCTCGTACGGGATTGAAATTGAATTCTTGAAACTCACCTACGAAGGTTTGCTCGCGATCGACGAAAAGGGCAACATTGGCCCCGGCGGCGCGGACACGTGGAAATCGTCCGCCGATGGTTCCTCGATGACGTTCCACATCCGCGACG
Organism: Chloroflexota bacterium; assembly: GCA_037440365.1. Lineage (GTDB taxonomy): Bacteria > Chloroflexota > Anaerolineae > UBA4142 > UBA4142 > JBBIUF01. The sequence goes on along the minus strand of JBBIUF010000019.1, from coordinate 46,914 downwards.
GACTCGTCCGCTCGGATGGCACGCCCGTTACCGCGGCGGATTATGAATACGCGCTTAAACGCGAAGTCGATCCCTGCGTTCCTGACAAGCAATACACGTCCATCCTGTACGATGTCAAGGGCGCGGAAGCGCTCGACAACTTGGACTGCAAGAAGGACGCCGCCAAGCTCGACGCCGCCTGGGCGGCTTATGGCGTCAAGGCGTTGGACAAATCCAACCTGCAAGTCACGTTCAAGAACCCGATCGGTTTCTGGCAATACATCGCTTACACCTGGGTCACCTATCCCAGCGACAAACGCCAGGTTGACAAGGACCCGGACAATTGGTGGACCAAGCCCGGTGGTCACGTGGGCAACGGACCGTTCAAGGTCCAGTCCATGGAACAGGGCAAGAAAGTTGTCTTCGTCCCGAACGACAAGTACTGGCGCGGCAAGCCGAAACTCGACCGCATCGAGTTGATCTACAACACCGACAGCACGGTCATCTTTGAAGCGTACAAGAAGAGCGAAGTGGATATGGACGCGAACGTTGCGCCCGAAGATCTCCAATCCATCAACGCGGACGCGACCCTTAAAGCTGAATTCCTCCGCTTCCCCGCCGCTATCACAACGGCAATCGCGTTCAACAATTCCCGCAAGCCGTTTGACGATGTGAACGTGCGCAAGGCTTTCTCGCAAGCGTTTGATCGCGCGGGCTGGATCAACACGGTTTCCAAGGGCGTCGGCAAGCCGTACACCCGCTGGATTCCGCCCGGAGTTCCCGGTGCGCAGCCAGACAAGATCGGCGTGCCGAACACGGATGCCAAAGCCGCTGTGTTGACTTTGGTGAACAATGGCTATGCCGCGAAAGATAGCACCGCGGACAAGCCCAAAGTGGACTGCGCCAAACTCGGCGAACTCAAACTGACGTATGCTTCGTCGCCGCTGAACAACGCGCGCTTCCAATTCATCGCCGGCAACCTGGTCTCGGTCTTCAACTGCCCCATCACACTTGACCCGGTTGACGCGACGGTGTTGACTGCAATGACGAAGAACGTGGCGACCAACCCGCAGATTTCCCGCCAGGGTTGGATCCAAGACTATCCGCACCCCCAGAACTGGCTGAGCGTTTACTGGGTCTGCGGCGCATTCTCCGCGCGCTATGGCTACTGCAACAAGAACTTTGATGCGTTGACGCAAAAAGCTGACACGACGTTGGATTTCCAGGCTTCGCTCAAGATCTACCAACAAGCCGAAGATTTGTTGATGGGCGACGTGCCGGCCGCGTTCTCGAACTATACCGAAAATCTCTACCTCGTGAAACCCTGGGTCATCGGTCCAAAGGATCACACCGGATCGTCCGATGCTGAATGGGCTGGCGAGTGGGGTCCCGTCTGGACCTACGACATTGACTTGTCCAAAGTCCCGGCGACCTATCCCAAGCAGTAAATCGATCGTCTCATTGCGAGGCGCGATCCTGAGCACGGCAAAGGATCGCGCCGAAGCAATCTCTCAAGTACGATGAGGATTGGTTCGCCACCAAGCGACTCGCAATGCTAGTGCGCAAGTAAGTTGGCTGGCAGGGGATTGCACCCTGCCAGCCAAAAACCTCACCTGAATTATGAGGCAATGATGACTGGATATTTGATACGGCGCGTGTTATGGATGATCCCGGTCCTGTTTTTTGTCATGTTGATTACGTTTATTATTATGCACGCGACGCCGGGTGGCCCCTGGGACGTTCAGCCGGATAGCCGCACGAGCGACCCGCGCTTGGCGGCCAAGTTAAGCGCGCAGTATGGTTTGGATTTGCCGCTCTTTTTTAATCCCGATGCGGCCCAGCTAGCGATCAAGGATGGCAAAGGCCCCGTGGACGTGGTGCAGGGCTTTATGGGCGGCCAGTTTGGTATTTACGTGGCGAATTTGTTGCACGGCGACCTCGGTCCGTCCTACCGTTTTCGCGGTTTGAGTGTCAATGACATCTTGTTTCAACCCGATACCGAAGGCAAGCCGATCTGGCAGAGCCGGTTTGGTACCACGGCTTTTCTGGGGCTGGTTGCAATGGCAATGGCGTTGCTACTGGGCTTTCCCCTCGGTTTGATCGCAGGGCTAAAGCAGAACACGATTATTGACAATCTGAGTTTGCTCGTCGCTACGGCATTCTATGGCGTGCCTACCTTTGTTACCGGCATCTTTTTTATTTTCGTCTTTGCGGTATGGTTAGGCTGGGTCAAAGTGCTGGAAATTGATCACTGGCAAAATTGGCAAGCCTGGATTCTCCCCGCCCTCACGTTGGCGATTGGCACGGCGGCGTATGTGGCGCGGCTCACCCGCTCCAGTGTCATCGAAACGATGCGGCAAGACTATGTGCGCACAGCCCGCGCCAAAGGCTTGGGCGAGCGCGCGATTATTTTTCGGCATATCCTGCGTAACGCCCTGATCCCGGTCGTCACTTTTGTTGGACCGGCGTTGGCAGGTTTGGTGACGGGCTCTTTTATTATCGAAACGCAGTTTAGCGTGAATGGCATTGGACGCTTGTTTGTCGAATCCATTGGGCGGCGCGATTACACGGTTATTCTCGCTTTGACGCTCATCTATGCTTTTCTGATTGCGGCGGCGAACCTAGTTGTGGATGTGATTTATGGTTTCCTTGATCCGCGCATCAAAGTGAGCGGAGGTTAAGATGGCAACGACGACTCCTAACGCCGCTTCGCAACAAGCCGAATTGCAACGCCAATTTGCGATGCGTAAACCCGCCAGTTTGTGGAGCGATGCCTGGCGGCGTTTGATCAGAAACAAGGGTTCGGTGGTCGGAATGATCATCGTCGCGATTTTTGCCCTCATTGCGATCTTTGCGGATAAACTTGCGCCCTATCCGCCGATGCAGATTTTTCAGGACAATACTTATCGCACAGCGGCATGGATTACCATCCCCAACGATCCAGCACACACCGGCGACCCGCGCTTTTTGCTCGGCACTGACACGATCGGGCGCGACGTGTTGAGCCGCGTCATCTATGGCGCGCGCACGTCAATGGCGGTCGGTTTTATTCCGATGATCATGATCTTGATCATTGGAACCACGATTGGAATGCTAGCAGGTTATTTCGGCGGCGGCGTGGATAATTTCTTGATGCGTATCACTGACATTGTCTATGCGTTTCCTGACCTGTTGTTCTTTATCATTATGATTACCGCGTTACGCGATACCTGGGTGGGCGGTTTGCTCAATGGACTGCTCTTGCTCTTTGTGTCCCTTGCGCTCGTCTCCTGGGTGACCGTGGCGCGCTTGGTGCGCGGCCAAGTGCTTTCGATCAAAGAAAAAGAATACGTCGAAGCGGCGCGGTGTATTGGCGCGACGCCGGGACGTATTATGCTTCAGCACATTTTCCCGAATGCGCTCGCGCCGCTGATTGTTGCCGCCGCATTTATCGTTCCGGCTTCTATCGTCACCGAAGCCGTCCTGGGTTATCTCGGCATCGGCGTTCGCCCAACGATGGACCCGAACGCGCCGTTCCCCACGAGCTGGGGCAGTTTGTTGAACGATGGGCGCGTGGCGATCTTGACGCAACAGTGGCTCTTGATCGTTCCGGCAGTGTGCGTCGCGCTCATAATGCTTGCCTTTACGTTTATCGGGGATGGTTTGCGTGATGCGCTCGACCCGATGATGAAGGGCCAAAGTTGATCTGGCTTGAATCAAAAAACGCGCTCAGCCAACTGCTGGGCGCGTTTTTATTTTGCTTGCCGAATTACACGGACGTGATTTGACGTTACGGCGCGATCAAGCCGCCGTTCGGACCAGCGCGCGAAACCAGCACCCAATCCAGGTCTTGCGCCAACCCTTGCGCTTGGGGATCGAGTTTGATCACGCGCGGATCATATTGCGTCGGGTCGGGTAATTTTTTGGCGATCACATTTTCGCCGCGCTGATACGCCGGATCGTTCAGGAACAACTTGAGCAACGCCAGCCGTGATGCGAATGCCAGCCCCGCACCACCGCCGTTCAACGTCATCACACCGCCGAGTGAATAGAGCGTGGATAGATCATATGCATCCACAAAACGTAAACCGCCATCTTTACGCCGCACAAATTTATACGCCGTGCGAATTTCGCCGTTATCCGTTTCGGTTACATTCCACACATGCGCGCCATCGGCGATTTTGATGAATGCGATTTCAATTGGCTTGGTGGCGTCCCAGGTCATTGGTTTCGGCTCGGTTTGCGCGGGATCGTTTTCATCGAATGCGAGAATGTTTTTCGGATTTTTGGCAATCTCACTCAGATACGCGGTCAAGCCATCTCGCAATTCGGGTTTGATGCTGACCAGTTGAACGAGTCCTTCGCTAAATGCAACCACGCCGACGGGTTGTTGCTCGGACGGCACAATATATTGATAGCCAATTTTTGCGCCTTCCACCATGTCGCCGAGTTGAAGCGGCCGATAGTTACCCGGTAACATAATGGATGATAAGGGCGTGGCGGTCGGCGCGAGGGTTGGCACGGGGGTGCCGCACCCGGCGAGCCATACCGCCGTCAATAGACTCGCGAATAAAATTATTTTCTGCATCGTTCCTCCTCTTAAATCTGCGCGCGTCATTCTACGCATTTTCGCGCGCGAATGCAAACACCCGCCGTCGAGCGCAAATCTTGTTTGACTAATCACGGACTCTTTGATAGACTAGCGCGCGTTCCGCTTGATTCGAACAAAGGAGCACGATGCGTCAGATGGTATTTGTGTTTGGATGGAGTGTGGTGCTTGTTGTGCTGATCGCGTGTAATTCTGCGCCAGCCAGTCTGCCGCCGACTGGCTCGCCCGGTGCGACACTCGCGCCGCAAACGGCCAATGCGCCCAGCGCGACGCCAATCCCCGCGCCAACGAAAACGCCGGCGTCCACGTTCAAGGTGTTGCGCGTGGGCTTGACCGGTTACCCCGATGCGCTCGATCCGCAACGTTTCGTCCTGGGTTCCGAAGTCCATGTCTTGAAACTGATCTATGAAGGGTTGACCACGTTGGACGAAAAGGGCAATGTGCAACCGGGCGGCGCAGACCAATGGACTTTTGCGCCGGATGGTACGCAGTTGACCTTTCATATTCGCGCAGGCATGAAACGCGCCGATGGCACACCGGTTACCGCCAAAGATTACGATTACGCGCTCAAGCGCGCGCTCGATCCGCGCATCCCCGACAAGCAAAATACCGCGTTGCTCTATGACATCAAGGGCGCGCAAGAATTGGACCAGACCGATCCGACGAAAACTAGGCCAGAAGACATTGACAAGGCGATTAGTAACCTGGGCATCAAAGCGAGCGACGATCGCACTCTGGTCATCACGTTCAAAAAGCCGGTGGGCTATTACTGGCTGTATGTCGCCGCGTCGCTTGCCGCATACCCATCCGATAAAAAACAAGTGGATCGCGATCCCGATAATTGGTGGGCGCGGTTCGATGGTCACAACGGCACTGGCGCGTTTGTCGTGAAATCGTTTGAGCAAGGCAAGCGCATTGTGCTTGCGCCGAATCCAAACTATTGGCGCGGCCAAGCCAAGCTGGATCGCCTTGAACTAGTCTACGCGGCGAATCCCAAGCCGTTGCTTGCCGCGTACCAAAAAGGCGATCTCGATCTCGTTGCGCTTGCGCCGGATGATGCGGCAACCGTCGCCGCCGATGCCACGCTCAAAACGGAACTGGTGCGCTATCCCACGGCGATTGTGTATGCGCTCGCGTTCAACGCCGCGCGCAAACCCTTTGACGATAAAAATGTGCGCGTCGCATTCTCGCAAGCGTTTGATCGCGTTGGCTGGATTCGCGATGTGTTCAAAGGCAACGGCAAGGTGTATGGGCGTTGGATTCCGCCAGGGGTGCCAGGCGCGCAACCGGGCAATCCAGGTGTCCCCGGTTATGATCCACAAGCGGCAGTGCTGACGCTGGTAAACAATGGCTATGCCGCCAAAGATAGCACCGCGGATAAACCCAAAGTGGATTGCGCCAAGCTCGGCGACATCACGCTCACCTATTTGGCGTCGCCGGTATCGCAGACCCGGTTTGGTTTTATCGCGACGAATCTAGCGCAAGCCTTTGGCTGTCCGATCACGCTGGACCCGGTAGAACCCGCCGCGTTGAAATCGATTCCCAGGGATCCCAAACTCAAGCCGCAAATTTCTCTGCAAGGATTCGTTCCTGATTACGCCTACCCGCAAGATTGGCTCAGTTTGTATTGGACGTGCGGCAATGAATTTTCCGCGCGCTATGGGTATTGCAATCAAAACCTGGATGCCTTGTTGGGCAAGGCGGATGCGGAACGTGATCCGCAAAAAGCGCTGGGGCTGTATCAGCAAGCGGAAGAAATGTTGTTAAAGGATGTGCCGGGTGCGTTTGCCAACACGACCGAAAACATTTCGCTGGTCAAGCCATACGTGCTGGGACTCAAAGACCACACCAGTTCGAGTGATACCGAATGGGCAGGTGAGTGGGGCCCCGCGTGGAATTACGACATTAACCTCTCCGCTGTTCCTGCAAACTATCCGCAAAAATAAAATATCAAGTTTTTCCAATCGAGGATGTATGCGTTTTTTTTCTTTCAGCGTGCTAATCGGCGGATTGATCGTGCTCGCCGCGTGTACGCCGGTGCCGACCGCGCCAGCCGTCGCGGCGCGGGTCACGCTCACGCCGGCACCACCCAAAGCCACTGCCACGCCGCTGGTTGCGCCGGTTGCTCCCAGTCTGCCGCCGCCCACGCGCAATCCCCGCGCGCGCGTTTTACGGATCAATCTGGGTTCGCGTCCCGACATTCTCGATCCGCAACGTGCGTCTAGTAGCGGCGAACTAGCGGTGCTCCAGTTGGCGTATGAAGGATTGACGCGCGTTGACGAAAAAGGGACTGTATTGCCCGGCGCGGCGGATCAATGGGCATACAGTAGTGATGGCAAAACGCTGACGTTTCACCTGCGCGATGGTTTGAAACGCGCCGATGGCACACCGCTGACCGCCAAAGATTACGAGTATGCGTTCAGGCACGCCGTTGATCCGCGCGTTGGCGCGCAAGCCTCGTCCTTGCTGGATGATGTGCATGGCGCGATCGCCGCGTATACGCTTGACCCGAAAGTGCGCGTCGAAGAGATTGAAAAAACGTTGGATTTGGTTGGCATCAAAGCATTGGATGATCGCACGCTGACGGTCACGTTTGATCAACCAACTGGATATTGGCTGACGCTTGCATCAACCTGGATCGGGTTTCCCAGCGACAAGAGCAAGATCGAAAAAGACCCCGAGTCCTGGTGGAAGAGCGTTGAGAATCAAAATGGCAACGGGGCGTTCAAAATTTCCGAAATGAGCGATCAGGCGATCAAGCTCGTGCCGAATCCCAATTACTGGGGCGGCGTCGCTAAACTGGATCGCATCGAGTTCTACTGGATTCCCGATGCCGCCGCGCTGGATAGCTATCGCAATGGCGAATTGGATGTCACGCGCGTCGCGCTGGATAATTTTGCGTTCGCGCAAGCTGATCCGCAGTTGAGCAAGGAATTATTCCGCGCGCCGTCGTCGCGGGTCACGTATTTAGGTTTTCATACCAAGCGCGCGCCCTTTACCGACAAACAAGTTCGCAAGGCATTTTCGCTCGCGCTGGATCGCGACAGTTTTGTGCGCGATGTGCTAAAAGGTTTGGGTAAGCCCTACCTGTCGTGGATTCCACCGGGCGTGCTGGGTTATGATGAAACCGCGACTGTGCCGGGTTATGATCCCAAAGCGGCGGTGCAAACGCTGATCGATGCGGGCTATGGGACGGCGGACAAGAAAAAGGTGGATTGTGCCAAACTGGGGACAATCAAGTTGACGTATAGCAATACGCCACGCACGCAACTCTTGTTTCAATATATCGCGGGCAACCTAACACGCGTGTTTGCGTGTCCCGTCTTGCTCGATCCGATTGAGCCGAGTGCGTATTCCGTTGTGGTGCGCGATCCCAAGACGACGCCGCAAGTCTACCTGATGGCGTGGGAGCAAGAGTACGATCACCCGCAGAATTGGTTGTTTCTCCAAACCTGCACCGGTGTTTTCGCGCAACGCATTGGTTATTGCAACAAGGACTATGATGCGGCATTGGCGGCGGCGAATCAGGAATTGAATTTCTCCAAAGCGCTGGAAAAATATCAAGCGGCGCAAAAAATCTTTATCGGCGATCTCGCGGGCGCATTCTTGTGGAACAATGATAACGCCTTTCTGGTCAAGCCATATGTGCGCGGCCTGCTCGATCATTATGCCACGGGCGATTATGCGTACCCCGGTGAGTCAAGCTCACCGCTCGCGTTCGATATTGACCTGGCGCAAGTCGGGGCGGGCTATCCCACGCAATAAGATGCGAGTGTGTGTCAAACTTTTGGGCGTTGCCCGCTTTCTAATCGGCGGCTCAATGAGGTGGAAACTCGATCCATCGAGTTTGTCACAATCGGTTGGAAACCGATTGTCACCTCGCCGAGCCACTGAATTCATTCGGTGGCGTTCATCCAAAAACGTGACGCGCACCCACAAGAAGCGCATGGTTTGACTAGAACGCTTTTCTGCATTAAAATAGTCCCACTGTGTTTGATAACCTTTCGGAAAAACTCAACGCGGTTTTCAAAAAATTAAGCGGCAAGGGCAAACTGTCCGAAGCCGATGTTGACGAAGCACTGCGACAAGTCCGCCTTGCGCTGTTGGAGGCGGATGTTAATTTCAAGGTCGTAAAAGACTTTTTGGCGCGCGTGCGTGTGCGGGCAATCGGCGAACAAGTCATGCGTTCGCTGTCGCCCGCGCAAATGGTCATCAAGATTGTCAACGAAGAATTGGTGCAAACGCTGGGTGCGCCGGCCAAGATCGATCTGTCCGGCGAACCGCCGCACGTCGTCATGCTGATTGGCTTGCAAGGTTCCGGCAAAACGACGACTGCCGCGAAACTGGCGTTGCAGTTACGCAAGCATCAACAGAAACCGTTGCTCGTTGCCGCCGACACGCGGCGACCGGCGGCGATTCAACAACTCGAAACCCTCGGCAAGCAACTCGATATTCCGGTGCACGCGGAAGCCCAAACGGTTCCGCCGCCAATCATTTGCGAGAATGCGGTCAAGCGCGCAAGCGATGGTGCGTATAGCGTCGTTCTCCTCGATACCGCTGGTCGCTTACAGATTGACGCCGAGTTAATGCGCGAGTTGGAAGAAGTGAAAGCCAAGACGCATCCGCAAGAAGTGTTGTTGGTCGTGGATGCAATGACGGGACAAGAAGCAGTCAATGTTGCCGCCGAATTTAACAAGCGTATCGGCTTAACCGGGTTAATCCTCACCAAGGTTGATGGCGATGCGCGCGGCGGCGCGGCGTTGTCGGTGCGCGCAGTCACCGGCGTCCCGATCAAATATATGGGTGTTGGCGAAAAAACGGATCAACTCGAACCGTTCTTTCCCGATCGACTGGCGTCGCGCATTCTCGGCATGGGCGATGTGCTGACCTTGATCGAAAAAGCGCAAGAGACCATGGATCAAGCGCAAGCGCAAAAAGCCGCCGAGAAACTGCTCAAAGCGCAATTCAACTTTGAAGATTTTCTGGAGCAGTTACAGCAGATCAAAAAGATGGGCCCCATCTCGCAATTGTTGGGCATGGTTCCCGGCTTGAGCCAGGTCACCAAGGACATGCCGTCCGATGTGACCGATAAGCAAATGCAACGCATTGAAGCAATCATCAATTCCATGACCCGCGAAGAACGCCAACGTCCCGATGTGCTGAACGGCTCGCGCCGCAAGCGCATTGCGACGGGGAGCGGCACCTCGGTGCAAGAAGTCAATCAATTGATGAGCCAGTTCAAACAGATGCAACGCATGATGCAACAACTCAAGAGCGGCAAAACGCGCGGCATCTTTCCCGGGTTTCCCGGTTTAGGAATGTAAAATTAAACGAGTGTTCAGTGGTCTGAATACTAACAAGGAGAACACGTGTCTGTTAAAATTCGTTTGTCCCGGTTCGGCGCGAAAAAGCAACCAACCTACCGCGTGGTCGTGATGGAAGAGCGCAGTAAACGCGATGGCCGCCTCGTCGAAAAAATTGGTCAATATAACCCGCGCACCGAGCCGCCTACGGTCGTGCTGAATGAAGAGCGCGTGCGCTATTGGCTCGGCGTCGGCGCGCGTCCCACCGATGCACTGGGTCCGGTTTTGAAACGCGCGGGCATCACCGATAAATATGTCAAGATGCACACGGCGCGCAAATCCAAAGCTACGCTTGCCGAAGAAGCCAAAGCCGCCGAAGCTAAAGCGGCGGAAGCCAAAGCCAAGTAAATCGTTTGGGCGTGATGGGATGCCCGAGTCGGCGCGTTGGATGCCCGACGCGCCATTACACTATCGCCAAGCGAACGTATCGGAGTGAATTGTGAATCTTTCAGACCTGGTCGAGTACATCGCAAAATCGCTGGTGGAAGACCCAAGCCAGGTTCAGGTCAATGTGATCGAAAGCGCGAACGCGATTACGTTGGAATTGCGCGTGGCGCCCGACGATATGGGGCGCGTGATTGGCAAAAGCGGACGGATTGCGAATGCGATTCGCACGCTGGTGCGGATCGCGGCGATGCGGCAAGGCAAGCGCGTCACGCTAGAAATTGTTTGACGCGCGATGACTGATCCGCTCTATCTCATCATTGGTCGCGTGCTCAAACCCTGGGGCTATCGCGGCGAGTTGAAAGTTGAAATCCTGACTGATTTTCCAGACCGTTTCGCGTCGCTCCGCACCGTGTACTTGGGAGACGACGCGAAACCTTTTTCAGTGACCCGCACGCATTTGCATAGCGGCACCGTCTTGATCAAATTGGAAGGCGTGGACACGCCGGAAGAAGGCGCGAAACTGCGCGATCAACTCGTGCAGGTCGCGCGCGCGGATGCGGTTGCACTGCCGCCAGGGCAGGTGTTTCTCTATCAACTGCTCGGCTTGCATGTGCGCACCGTGGATGGCGAAGTGCTCGGTGCCGTGACCGAAGTGATCGAGACCGGCGCTAACGATGTCTATGTCGTGAGCGACGGAATCCACGAAATTTTGCTCCCCGCGATCCCCGACGTGATCCACGTGATCGATCTGGAGCGCGGCGAAATGATCGTCAAATTAATGGAAGGTTTGCGTTAGCCGCGTCAAGAAAATTTAATCAGTTGGTGCCGTACTCTTTACGTTTGATTCACCGGCGCATTACAAACCCGACGTATGCTTGGGTTTGAATTTTACAGCGGCGGTAGAAAGGAGACCATGACCAAAACATTTCTCAAGACCAAGAAAGGCGTGTGCAAAGTGACTTTTGCTTTGCCTGGCGCAGTCGCCGCGCAAACGGCATCCATCGTTGGCGATTTCAACGGCTGGGACGCCACCGCGACGCCGATGAAACGCGCGCGCGATGGCAGTTTTTCCGCCACGCTGAACTTGGAAGCGAACCAGGAATTTCGCTTTCGCTACTGGCTCGACGGCGAGCGCTGGGAAAACGATTGGAACGCGGATCGCTATGCGTCCAATCGCTTCGGCACAGAAGATTCGGTCGTCGTCACGACCGCAAGCTGAGCTGAACCCAACGCCGGTCTCATTGCCGAGACGGGCGTTTTTTGTTTGACAATCCGTTCTCAACGTGGTATCTTTTGGCAACTTTCAGAGGAGTCACAATGCCGTGACGCAAATGCGTTATTGGATCGCGTTTAATCTCGTCCCTCAAATTGGTCCGGTCAAAGTGCGTCGCCTCCTCGATCACTTTGGCAATTTGGAAACCGCGTGGCACGCCAGTCATTTTGATCTTGCCGCCGCCGGATTGGATCAGCGCGCAATTAGCAACTTGCTGGACACGCGCAAAAAAATTAACCTCGACGCTGAACTTGAAAAAATCGCGCGGGCGCAGGTGCGCATTCTAACGCTTGCCGATCCCGCGTACCCGCGCCTCTTGGCTAACATTCCCAATCCGCCGTTTGTGTTATACGTCAAAGGCGAAATTATTCCCGACGATGAATGGGCGGTTGCCATCGTCGGCACGCGCCGCGCCAGCGCGTATGGACGCCAAGTCACGCGGCAAATCACCACCGACTTGGTTCGCAACCGCGTCACGATTGTGAGCGGACTCGCGCGTGGCATTGACGCCGAAGCGCATCGTACTGCGTTAGAGGCGGGCGGGCGTACGATTGCCGTGTTAGGGAGCGGGGTGGATGTGATCTATCCGCCGGAACATAGTGCGCTCGCGCAGGAAATCAGCGCGCACGGCGCGGTCATCAGCGAATACGCCCTCGGCACCAAACCGGACGCCGTTAATTTTCCACCGCGCAACCGCATCATCAGCGGCTTGGCGCTCGGCTCGGTCATCGTTGAAGGCGACACTAGCACGGGCGCGCGCATCACGATTGAAGATGCGTTGGAGCAGGGACGCGAAACCTTCGCCGTGCCGGGCAACGTTTTCAACACCGTGACCCGCAGTCCGAATGCGTTGATTCAACGCGGCGAAGCCAAACTGGTCACGTGCGCGAATGACATTCTCGAAGAATTAAATTTGACGATGGTCGCGGAACAGCAACAAATCTCCGCGCTCGTGCCAGAGAATGCCACCGAAGCCACCTTGCTCAAGCACTTGTCCGCCGAACCATTGCACATTGACGAACTGGGTCGTGAAACCGGATTGCCGATTGCCACCGTGTCGTCCACGCTTGCGTTGATGGAATTGAAAGGTCTCGTCAAGCAAGTGGGCGGCATGAATTACATTGTGGCGCGTTAAGCACAAAAAAATTTAGGTGAGAAGAATTCCATGCCCAAGCAGAAAAAAACATCCTCAATTTTTGCGCTCATCCTCGCAGGCGGAACCGGGACCCGGCTCTGGCCCCGCAGTCGCCGCGAAAGTCCCAAGCAACTCTTGCCGCTCTTTTCCAAACGAACCATGCTCCAAGAAACTTGCGACCGCATCGCGCCGATCATACCGGCAGATCATATTTTCGTTATGACGAATGAGGGCTATGTGGACACCGTGCGCGAACAGCTCCCCGATCTACCCGCGCGCAACATCATCGGCGAGCCGGTAGGGCATGGCACCGCGCCCTCCATCGGCTTGGCGGCGTTGTATATGCAAACGCTTGATCCCGATGCTGTGATGATTTCACTGCACGCCGATCATTACATCGAACGCGCCGGCGCGTTCCGCGATGCCTTGGTGTGCGCGGCAACCGTCGCGTGTGAAGGACATCTGGTCACGCTCGGCATCAAGCCGCGCAACCCCGAAACCGGCTATGGTTATATCCATCGCGGTGAACTCGTCGAAACGCTGGATCAGCAACCGGTGTATCGCGTCGCGCAATTTATGGAAAAGCCCAGTGAGGAAATCGCGGCGCAGTTTGTGGCAAGCGGCGAGTATTATTGGAACAGCGGTATCTTCGCCTGGAAACTAACGACGCTGTGGGAAGAATACGCGCGTTATCAACCCGCGCTCTACAAACAATTGCAGTCCATCGGCAAAAGCATCGGCACGCCGCGCGAACGTTCGACGATGAAGCGCGTGTGGGACAAGATCAAGAACGAAACGATTGACGTGGGCATTATGGAAAAATCTCAGCGCGTCACGGTCTTGCCGATTAGCGTGGGATGGAGCGACGTGGGCAGTTGGGCAACCCTGCTCGATCTTTTGCCGAGCAACAGCGAAAATAACGTCATCGTCGGCGAACATGTCGGCGTAGATACCACCTCGTCATTGCTCTACAGTCCCAACCGATTGATCGCCACGGTGGGCTTGACGGATGTGATCGTAGTGGACACGGACGATGCGATCCTGGTTTGTCCCAAGAGCCGCGCGCAAGAAGTGAAACACATTGTCGAAGCGCTCAAGCAAAATCACAAGCTCAAGTATTTATAACGCACGAGGAATGGGCATGGCAGATTTGAATTTAGAGTCGAACGAAATTTTGGAATGGGAATTTCATTACGCGCGCGAGACGGCGGCGCAAGCGCAAAATGATCGCACGACGATCCTCAATTTGTATTTGCTCATCGTCGGCGCAATTGGCTCGGCGATGCTGGCTCTGCCTTCGCGGGATGTCCCGCGCGGCGCGTATGCGCTTTTGTTCGGCTTGCTTGGCGTCGTCGGCTTGTTCACTTTGCTCAAACTCATTCGTTTGCGTCAAGCATGGCATGATAGTGTGCTGGCGATGAATCAGATCAAGGATTTTTATCTCGCGCATTATCCCTCACTCGAAAAAGCGTTTCATTGGCGCACGACCAGTGTGCCGCCGCTGGGCAAACTCTGGACAATTACGTTTGATCTCGCTCTGCTTGTCGCGCTCGTGGACAGCGTGGCAATGGGCGTGGCGATCCATCTCAGCGGCTGGCGTTTGCCACTCGGCGATTATGCGCTTGATCTATTCGCGGCCTGTGTTTTCTTTTTATGGCAGGCATGGATTTATTTTTATCAATTACCCTTGGACGAAAAATAATTACGGAGGATGCCTCGTGCTTCAGCTTTACAGTTTAGGCGCAACCGAAGCGCAACGCGCGCTGGCGGCAATTCAAGTTGAATTGATCAAGCGCGGCAAAGCGGCAGTGATCGCGGTGGCCGATCCGCATGGCGAGTTGATCGCGTTGTTGCGCATGGACGGCGCGCCGTTGCAGTCCGTCACCATTGCGTCGCATAAAGCATTCACCGCCGCGCGCGAACACAAGCCATCGCGTGATGTGGGTCAGCGTGTGCGCGACCCGGAACGTGGTTATGATATTGCGTATCACGGCGACGCGCGTTATATCGGCTGGGGCGGCGGCTTGCCCGTTATCATCAATGGTGAGACAGTGGGCGCAGTTGCGGTGAGCGGCTTGCCAGAAGCCGAAGACATTGAAATGGCAACGCTCGGTGTTGCGGCGATTACGGGCTAAGCTGGCTTTTCGCCACGCGCGCGGCTGAGCTGTCCTGGTCCACACTCAATGCCCCCTGGTCCACGCATAACGCGAATCAAGCAAAATTTAGTGCGGATTCGCAAGTCGTGGATAAATAAGCATAAAATCAAAACGCACTCGGATTTCCGAATGCGTTTTTTATTATGCTTAATCGAGACGAACTAGCTCACTTTTTCCACGCGATACTTGTCGCCATCTTTTTTCAAGTACCCCATCGTGGTCAGATGATCGTGTTGAAAAATCAACAGCACTTTGTCTTCGATCACCCAGTCGCGCAAACGCCGCTTGGTTTCCAGCGTTTCGAGCGGCTCGACATCGAATGCCGGAATCCATGCCATCCGCTCAAAATACACCGCGCGCCCAATTGCATCGCCGAGAAAAAGCGCGCGCTGGCCGTCTGATTCGATCAGCACGCTTTGGTGCGCGCGCGTATGACCGCGCGTAATCATGCACCGCACCGTATCATTGATGCGCGTATCGCCATCGAGCAGGCGCACGCGCTCACCGAGCGGCGCAAAATTTTCGGCAAGGTACGTTGCGCGGGTGCGCTCGTTCGGATACATGGCGTCGGCTAGTTCCAAACGTTGGATCGCGTACTGCGCGCGCGGAAATGTCGGCGCAAATTGATTGCGCTCGCCCACTGTGTTGCCGCCGCAATGATCGGCGTGCAAGTGTGTGTTGATTACCAGGTCAATCGCGTTTGGCGCGACGCCGAGTTTCTGCAATTCGGCAAGCAACTGGGATCCACCGGTACGTCCGAAATTGGATTCGGCTTTGGCATCGAGCTTGTTCCCCAATCCGGTATCGATCAAAATTTTTTGTTCGCGCGAAATAACCAGCAGGCAATTCAACGTCGCTGGCACGCGATTTTGATCGTCGGGTGGCGTGACCTTGGACCACAACGCGCGTGGCACCAGTCCATAGACCCCGCCCGCGTCGCTGTGCATCACGCCATCGCTCACCAGAAAAATTTCAAGCTGACCCAATTGCATGTTACACCTCAAAATAGCAGAGGACGAAAAACAAAAGGTTGTTGGTGCAGACCGCCCTTCGTCTTTCGTCCTCGATCTCTCATCGCAATTATCGCGAATCGCTTTGCATGTGACAGTTTTTATATTTCTTGCCGCTCCCGCACCAGCACGGATCGTTGCGTCCGATTTTGGCTCCGACCGCCGCGTTCACCGGTTTGCGCGCTGGCTCGGGCTTGTGCGCTTTGCTGTCGGTTTTTTGCGCGCTGGCAACTTGCGCGGGTGGACTGCTTACCGTTGTTTGATTCACGCCGGCGGTTTGGCTCACCACGGCTTCCACCGCTTGCCGCGACGCGCGATCGCGATCTTCGCTTTCCAGTTTTGCAAAGCCGCGATACTGGTACGTGAATACGTACGTTACGACCTGGGAGCGAATGCGCGCGTACAAATCCTGGAACATTTCAAACGCGCGGCGTTTGTATTCGACGAGCGGATCGCGCTGACCAAATGCTTGCAAGCCAATGCCTTCGCGCAAACCTTCAATCGCGGTGAGATAATCCACCCACAACGTCGAAACGGTGCTGAGCATCAACTCGCGCAAGAGATCGTTGAACGCCGCCGCGCCGCCACGCAATGGTTCGAGTTGATCGAGCGATTGATTCCAGTACGCGAAAATTTCGTCGCGCAGTTCATCCGTGCCGATTTTCTCGATTTGCGCGGCGGCGAAATGCACCCAGGGAAAGCGCGGCATCAGTACTTCAAACCGGCGATGCGTGCGCTGATCGAACGCGGCGTGGCGCGTGTGCGCAAGGGTGAACAGCAGGAACGAGAGCCGTGTGCCGCGCACATCGTCCGCCGATTTGATCCGTTCGCCGAGTTCACGCTCGATCTCGGCGAGATGTTTATTCGCTTGCTGGGTATACGTGGTATCAATCGCGGCGACGAGGGCCGCGCGCAATTCATCAAAATGTAATTCGCCTTCGGGTGTCCAGCGAAAATCGAATTGTTGCCCCGTGCGCTTTTCGACGCGCCGCGCGACCTGGTCGGCGACGCGCACATCAAACGCGCGGCGCACCGCATCCAGGATCGTGCGCTCGGTGATTTCCGTGCCGCGTTCAGCGCGCACGTCGAGCGTCATGCCCACGGCTTGCCCAACCGATTGCGTAATTGTGCGTGCGTCGAACGAACGTTGCTGTTCTTCGGATTCCTGCCGCAAGGTGCTGAGCGTATTCTTTGCCAGGTCTTCGATCTCGTCCCAGGTGGATTTGGCTTGCTGTTCAAATTGCGCGATGACTTCCGGCACCAGCGCGTTTGTAATAAACTCGCGGTGCTGTTCCATGGCGCGCTGTGCCGCCGCCAAAATTTTCTTGGGCGCAGATGCGAGATCGCTCAACTCGCCGAGTTCGCGTTGCACCAGCGCCAACGAATACGGGGGCCACATTTCAGTCTCGCTGATGAAAAAACCAGGCACAAGCGAATCGAGATGCAAGAGCAACCGCGATTCTGCGTGATCATTCGCTTTCAAATCTTCGGCGAGGATGCGCGCGATTTCTGCTTTGAGCCAGCCGCGCACATCATCGCGGAGATCGGCTTTGGTCAAAATGCGATAGCGTTGCCCATAAATGATTTCGCGTTGTTTGTTCAGCACATCATCATAGTCGAGCAGGTGCTTGCGGATGTCAAAGTTGTACCCTTCCATCTTGATCTGCGCTTGCCCAATCGCGCGCGTCACCCAATCGTGTTCAATCGGAATGTCCTCGATCCAAACACGATCCACGAGTCCTTTGCCGCCCATGCGGCGCATGATTTCGTCTTCGAGCGAAACGTAAAAGCGCGACGACCCGGCATCGCCTTGACGCCCCGATCGTCCGCGCAACTGATTGTCAATGCGGCGCGCCTCGTGGCGTTCTGTGCCGATGATGCACAAGCCGCCCAGTTCACGCACGCGCGCGCGGTCGCGCATATAGTTCAAAAAGGCTTCGACGTGTTCCGCATCGAGCGCGTAATTTTCTTTTGGAATTTTGGTGAGCGCATCGGCGATCTGATCAAACGTGAGATTGTACGGATCGGTCCCGTTGCGGTGCAAAATGCGCCCGACCTCATTCAGCGTTTCTTCGCTCAACTCGCCGCCGAGTTTAATGTCTACGCCGCGTCCCGCCATATTGGTTGCGAGCGTGACCGCGTGCAGTTCGCCCGCGCGCGCGATAATGCCGCCTTCTTTTTCATGTTCCTTGGCATTCAAGACATTGTGCGGCACGCCTTCGCGCAAAAGGCGCGTGAGCAGCGCGTTGTCGCTAATGCTAAAAATTTCGCTCACGGTTGCGGCATTGTCAGCGGCAAGCGGATCTGCATTGACATCCAGTTTCTTGGCCAACTGGATTACGTCTGCCGCGCGCAAATACATGCGCTTGACGATGGTGTCCATATCTTCGGCGCGCACGCGATAGTCGGCGGTCACCTGCGCCACATTGCCGAGCGAATCAATCAGCGCGCGATTGATTTCGCGCATCTCGTCGCGTGATAAATGCAATTCGGTGTACACTTCAGTAACGGTTTCAAGCGACAGGTTGAATTTGGGCGCGATCTTGGCAAGGTCGTCGGGGTGCGCGGCAATTTCTTCGCACAGCGTTTGCGTGGTATCGAGCCGCAGGTTGCGCTCTTCCAGCTTGACGGCAAATTTCAAATCGCGCTCAGGCAAATTTTCGATTTCGCGCGCATCCTTGTCGCTTAACGTTGGCTTGTCTTTGCCGCTTTTCTGCGCGAGACGTTTTTTCGTCGCAAGCAAATCGCGCACCGGCATCTTGATCGTCGCTTTGCTGATTGCGCCGAGATTGAATTCGTGAAACAAACGCGATGCCAGGACTTCGTCATAATTTTCTGGTGCTTGATCGAGCGAGCGCGACAGCATCAGTTTGAGCGTAGCGCGTTGCTTGTCGTTCAAGTCCTTAATGTTTTCAACGGCGTTGGCGAGCAAACGCGCGCGCGCGTAGAGCTCAAGTTGGGCGGCGGAAAAACGCGCGCTGAGCCGCTCGGATTGTTCGACGGATGTGGTGCCGATCAGCACCGGTTGCCCGCTGGCATAGATCTGTGCGATCTGCGCCGCCACCGCGCGCCATTTGGCTTCTTCGTTGCGATAGACCAGGTCGGGTTGATCGTTGCGAATCATCGGACGATTGGTCGGAATGACGACGACGTTCAAGCCATAGACTTTGTAGAGTTCATCCTCTTCGGTTTTTGCCGTGCCGGTCATCCCACCGATTTTTTTATAGAGGCGGAAATAATTTTGCAAGGTGATCGTTGCATACGTCACCGACTCTTGTTGGATCGCGACGTGCTCTTTCGCTTCGACGGCTTGGTGCAAACCATCCGACCAGCGACGACCCGGCATCAAGCGTCCGGTAAATTCGTCAACAATAATGACCTGACCTTTGCGAATGATATAATCCTTGTCGCGTTGGAACAGGTATTGCGCTTTCATTGCGGCTTCGAGGTGGTGCATGATCTTGGCTTGCTGGGTATCCGTCTCTTCGGGGCGATCGGGGTTTGTCAGTTGTGTGCCGAGTAATTCTTCGACGCGATCATACCCGGCTTCCGTGAGCGTGATCCCGCGCGTGCGCTGATCAACCGTGTAATGATCCGGCGACAATTTGCGGACGAGTTCTGCCAGCCGATAGTATTCGTCGGAGGCTTCGCCCGCGGGACCGGAAATGATAAGCGGGGTGCGCGCTTCGTCAATCAAGATATTGTCCACTTCGTCCACAATGGCGAAGTACAATTCGCGTTGCACGCGGTCTTCCAACCGCCACGCCATGTTATCGCGCAAGTAATCAAACCCAAACTCGCTATTGGTGCCATAGGTAATGTCGGCGCGGTATGCTTCTTGCCGCGTGCAGGCGCGCAAATAATTCATCTCTTGCGTTGCCGCGGTAATGGTTGGATCGAACAGCAACGCTTTTTTCTCTTCGCCTTGCTGGAGCGCGCCAACGGTCAAGCCGAGTGCGTGATAGACGGGGCCCATCAATTGCGTGTGCAAACGCGCCAGATAATCGTTCACGGTGACTAGGTGCGCGCCGTGACCGGTGAGCGCGTTCAAGTATAACGGCAATGTGGCGACCAGTGTCTTGCCTTCGCCGGTTTTCATTTCGGCGACCTTGCCTTCATGCAGGACAATGCCGCCGATCATTTGCACGTCGAAATGGCGCAACCCAATCGTGCGCACGCTGGCTTCCCGCACACACGCGAATGCTTCGGGCAGAATTTCGTCCAACACCGCGCGCTCGGCGTTTACCAATTCCGTGTCGGCTTGCTTGACTTGCTCGTCGATCACGCGCCGCTCGTCATCGTCTATCGCCGTCGTCAGCTGGTCGCGCAATTCGGCGACGCGCGCGCGCGCGGCCTCTGTCGCTTCCGTGATGCGCGTTTTGAATGTATCGGTCTTGGCGCGCAGTTCCGCGTCGGAGAGTTTTTGCAATTGCGCTTCGAGCGGATTGAGTTCCGTTTCGACGAGTGCGCGCAGGCGTTTGACTTCTTTTTCGTTCGGGTCGCCTGTGATTTTGGTATACAAATTTTTCAACATTAAAAGTTACAACCTCAGCAATCTTCAATCGGAAATAATTATTGCGTATCGTGTAAATAATCGCCCACACTGCGTCCTTCGTGCGTCCGCAGGATCGTTTCGGCGAGGAGTGGCGCGACAGACAGAATCGTCATATTCGGTAAACGTTTTTCCGGCGGCACCGGCACGGTATCCGTGCAAATGAATTCGGTGATCGGCGCGCCGTTGAGTCGTTCAACCGCCGGATTTGAAAGTGTGGCGTGCGTGCATGCGGTATACACGTCGCGCGCGCCGTTGCGTTTGAGCAAACCGACCGCCGAGACAAGCGTGCCGGCCGTGTCCACTTCATCGTCCACGATGATGGCGTTTTTGCCTTGCACGTCGCCGATGATGGTGAGTGCTTGTGCTTTGGGATCATTGCCAATGCGTCGCTTTTCGATGAATGCCAGCGGCGTGTTCAAGCGCCGCGCAAAGTTGCGCGCTTTTTTCGCAAAACCCAGGTCGGCGGAAACCACCACCGCGTCAGGCACTTGTTTGTTTGCCAGATATTCGATCTGTACCGGAAACGCAGAAAATTCGTCGCCCGGCACACTGAAAAATCCCTGAATTTGTCCCGCGTGCAAATCAAATGTCATGTAGCGATCCGCGCCCGCCACGACGATCAAGTCGGCAAGCAAACGCGCGGTAATCGGTACCCGCGGCTGATCTTTCTTGTCACTGCGTCCATAGGCGTAAAATGGAATCACGACGGTGATGCGTCCAGCGGATGAGCGTTTCAAGGCATCCAGGATGATCAGCATTTCGACGATATTCCGATTGACGGGTGACGAGAGACTTTGGACGAAAAAGACATCTTGGCCGCGCACACTGCATTGCAGTTGCACAAAGATATTTTCATTCGGAAAATCAATAATATCGATTTCTTCCAGTGGCGCGCCGAGATGTTTGCAAATCGCTTCCGCGAGCGGACGATTACTGCGTCCACTGACGATCGCTAGATCGCCGTACATTCTCGCCATGCAGACCTCCACACCAGCAGTCCCTGCGGGTTTCGATCAACCCGCAGGGACGCGGTTGTTCTATTTTTCTTCGATGGTAACCGATTGGATTTTATCGCCAACGGCAATTTTGCCGACGACATCCATGCCTTGCGTGACCTGACCAAACACGGTGTACTGTCCGTCCAAGCTCGGTTGCGCTTCGAGCGTGATGTAGAATTGACTGCCACTACTCGGCGTGGTTTGTGCGGGTCCACCTTGCCGCGCCATCGCGAGTGCGCCCTTGGTGTGCTTGCCCTTGATTTCCGGTGGAATGTTGTACCCCGGTCCACCGGTACCATCGCCACGCGGATCGCCGCCCTGGATCACAAAACCGGCGACGACGCGATGAAAAGTCAGGTTGTTAAAGAAACCATCGCGCGCGAGAAACACAAAATTGTTCACGTGTTGCGGCGCGTCTTTGGGGTACAACTCGGCGACGATGACGCCTTTCGCCGTAGTGATGGTAGCGTTGTAGGTTTTGTTCACGTCAATCGTCATCGGTGGTGCGGATTTGTACATGTCACTCCTTTGTTGGGGTGGAATTTTGTCTGCCGTGCCAGCAGGGTTGGCTGACGCCGGCGCGTTCACCGTTGGCCTCGCGCCAGCGGTTGGCACGGCGATGGTTGCCGCGGGCGCGGGCGTTGACGGCGCGGCGCACGCGCTCAACAACGCGATCGCCAGCACGGCGATCAGCGCAAGTGTGCCGGTGAGAAAGCAACCTTTTTTACTTGCGACCGTTTGTGATCGCGCTTGCCAATTTTCTTTTTGCATTGCGGTTTGTGCCTCCACGATTAAAGCATCGGTATCTTTGTAATGACTGGCATACATTAGACGCGCTTTGCGGAGCGCGCCAAGTGCCTCAGGGTAGTGTTGCGCCGCCAGGTGCGCTTTGCCTTGCTGATAGTTGGTATCAATCTCTTTCATGCGGAGCGCCCACTGTAATTTGGCTTCTGCGCCTTGCAGGGCGCGATCAAACGCGAGCGCTTGCCGATATAACGCGATCACCGCATCCCAGTCCTCCGCGGCGGTGGCGACATCGGCATCGTGCAAAATTTTATCGACTGGGTTGGGTGGTTCATTGCTCATTTGAACTTCCATTTCGCAGGTGACAGGTATCGTTTAAGAAACGAATGCGCGGGCGCGCGTTGCTCAAATCCACGCGGCTGACCGAGGCGTTGTCGAACCAGAACGGCGAGCGGCGATCAATGTCGAGTCCGATCAGTGTGGCGAGCATCATGCCGATGGTGCCGCCGTGCGAGACAATGACGATGCGATTTGCGTGTGCGTTTTGTGCGCGCACGTCCGCGAGAAAGGTTTGAATGCGCGTCTGCAATTCGATTGGCGTTTCTTCGCCGGGGAGCGGATAGTGTACCTGGCTCGTGTGCCACGCGGTATAAAGTTCGGGATAGCGTTGCTGAAAATCAGCGCGCGTCAGCCCTTCCAAATCGCCCAGCCGTTTTTCTTTCAAGCGGTCGTCGCATTGCGCGGTCGTGCGGGTGTGCCGCGCGACGATCTCGGCAGTGACGCGCGCGCGGGCAAGCGGACTCGTGTACAACGCATCAATTTTTTCTTCCAGCGCCATCCGTGTGGCAAGGTTTTCGGCTTGCGTGATGCCGGTGGCGTTCAGCGCAATGTCCGTGTGACCTTGCAAGCGTCCGTCAATATTCCAATCGGTTTCGCCGTGGCGAATCAAAAGCAGGTGCATTGAGAATTATTCCGATCCAATTAGCTGTTCCGCCGCGGTATATACATCTAATTCGCGCGCGGCAATTTGTGCAACAAGTGTTTCAACGTTCACGCCGTTGACGCCATATCTCAACCGCCGCATCAATTCACGCTGAACGACGCGCTCCAGTTCAGCGCGCATGCGCGCTTGGTTGCGCGTCACGAGCAAATCATGCGCGTGTAAAAAAGCGCGATGCTTGTCAATCCAGTCTGCTACATCTGCAATGCCTTCGCCATTGAGCGCAACAGTTTTCAGCACAGGCGGGCGCCAATCATTTTCCACGCGCGGCTTTAAGTTTAAATTCATTTCGAGCGCGGCGACGGTTGCGCTGACTTGGGCATGATCGGCTTTGTTCACCACCAGCACATCGGCAATTTCGAGAATCCCGGCTTTGATCGCTTGAATGTCGTCGCCCATGCCCGGCGCTTCGACGACGAGCGTGGTGTGTGCGTTCTTTGCAACGTCTACTTCGTTTTGTCCCGCGCCAACCGTTTCGACGAGAACAATTTCAAATCCGGCGGCATCCAACACTTGGACGGTATCGGCAGTTGCCGACGCGAGCCCGCCCAAGTTGCCGCGCGTCGCCATCGAACGAATAAAGACCCCCGCATCGCCGGACAAATCTTGCATTCGCACGCGGTCGCCGAGAATTGCGCCGCCGCTGAATGGGCTGGTTGGGTCGATGGCAACAATACCGACGCGATTTCCGCGTCGGCGATAGTGCTTGGCTAGTTCGTTGACGAGCGTGCTTTTGCCGGTGCCGGGCGCACCCGTCACCCCGATAATGTGTGCGCGTCCGGTATAGCGAAAAATACCGGCGATGACCTCGCGTGCTTCCGCGCCGCCGCGTTCAACCGCGCTGATGGCGCGCGCAACGGCGCGAGGATGGCCGGCGCGGATCGCTTCGATCAATTCTACTTTCACGCGGCGACTGCTCCGGCGCGGCGTTTGCCAATTTCAGTTTGAATGAACTGCGCCAAGTCTTGCGTGGATGTGCCGGGACCGAATGCGCCTGCAAAGCCCATCTGTTTGAGCGACGGGATATCTTCATCGGGGATGATGCCGCCGCAGACGAGCAGAACATCATCCAATTGTTTTTGTTTGAGTTGCGCAACAATGCGCGGGAAGAGATCAAGGTGCGCGCCGGACAAGATCGACAGCCCGACGACATCCACGTCTTCTTGCAGTGCGGCTTCGGCGATCATTTCCGGCGTTTGCCGAATGCCGGTATAAATGACTTCCATGCCCGCGTCGCGCAATGCGCGTGCGACAACCTTGGCGCCGCGATCGTGGCCGTCCAAACCTGGTTTTGCAATCAACACGCGAATCGGTCGTTCCGCCATCGTGATCCTCCTCGGTGAGAACGAGCGCATTATACATCAAAACGATTCGATTGAAAAACGAAAAAACGGCGCGTTTGCGACAAGGCAAACGCGCCGTGATAAAATTGGCGTGTGTCAAGTTAGCGTCCGGGCGGAAAAAAATCGAGTTGATCGTTGGCGCTCAAGCGTACATCAAATCCACCGTGATACCGCAAGTCTTTGCCATTCAAAAGCAAACGCCATGCGGGTTTGGGCGTATAGACGGGTTCCACGTGCGACCACAGTGAATCGGGTTCAGCGTTTTCACGCCACACAATTTCCATCGCTTCATTGCGCACGGCGGGAAAATAGTTGAGCAATTTGCGCAACACCTCGCTAACGGTGGCATCGGGATTGGCGTGTGCGACGAGTGCGGAGGTATTGGCTTTGTCGCGTAAGCGTCCAAAGAATGCCACCGGCACCGGCAGGGTTCCGTCGTCAAGCGCGCGCGCGGCGCGATAGCCCATCAGCATCAGATCGAGTTGGATCATTAGATACTTGTTCCATCCGGCAATCGCATTCGCGGCAAGCGCGGCATCACGCACGTTTTCGGCAATGATGCGCGCGAAGGTGGTCTGCGTCAAACTAATGCCGCCCGTGATCCAGGTTTCTGGCGTGTGAATGTGACGCGGTCCGTGCGCGGCGTGTGCTTTGCCCGCATAAAATAAATACTCGGCAAAGTCTGTACCCAGGTCGAGCCCGAAGGTGCGCGCAAGCCACACGGTTAAAAAGCGGCGGCGCTCGGCGAGATGTGTTGGGTCTGCGCCATTTTCCCAACCCAGGATCGCCGCGGTCTCTGGCACCCGTTGCAAGTAATCGTAATTCGCTGTGACGATATCTAGTCCGCGCGCGAACAGCGGCTCGATCGTTTGCACCATTGCCATCTCGTCAGCGTGATCAAAACCGACAAAGCGGCGCAAGCGCGTCCATTCATCGCCGGGTGTTGGCATCAGTCCGCTCACTTCAAGCATTGGCACGACGAGTGGTTGTAGCTTTGGATCGGCTTGTGTTATAATCATAGTGCACCTGTCATTCGTTGATTGTCGCAACCTTTGCGATTTACCTGGTTCGTAGTATAAACGGATGGGTCGGTTTCGGCTATGACTATTATCACAAGGGAGCTTTTATGCGGGTGAATTTTTATGCGACATTGCGCGAATTGGCAGGCGGGAAAACGGTTGTGGTTGATCCCGCGACGCCGGTGACCGCGCGAACGGCGTTAAAAGCGGTCACGGATATTCGTCCCAAGTTGGCGGAAAAAGTATGGGATGCGGCAGGGCAATTAACCGATTATATTCACGTCTTTGTCAACGGACGACAATCGGAATACCTGCCGCAAGGACTCGACACGCCGATCACGGAACAAGACGCGCTGGATATTTTTCCGCCTGTTGGAGGTGGCTGTGCGAATTGAGCGAATGTATCGCGGTATTCCCATGTGGCTTGCGCGTGATTATTTGATCGAAGTCGGCGGCGGCGTGACCGAAGATTATGTGGTGCGCGGCGCGGATTGGTCGGCGACGATCCGTGACGGCGAATTTTTGCCGGTGGGCTCGCTCCGTATCGGCACAATTCACGTAGATTTTGAGGGCGATGAGAAAACGCTTCCGATTATGTTGGCGGCGTTTGAATTGAAAACAATTCGCGCCGGGGGATGAACAATTTGAAATAGTTCGGGGCGACTGTTTTCAGTCGCCCCGAATTTTTGTACAATTATGCAGACACACTCTTGCCCGGCTTACAAAATTTCCAGTTCCTTCAACTTGGCTTCCGGCACCACGCCATTGACCCAGCCGCGTGCCGTGTAATACTCGTCCAGCATTTGCGGCAATTCCGAGACGTGACCCTTGGAACCTTTTTCGGTTGAGGGTTCGTCCGTGAAACGCTTGGGCAGGTAATCACTGCCTTCGCGGAAACCAGCCAGGTTGTTGTAGTAGCGTTCGAGATTGTAGATGCGCTCGCCGGCTTTCAGCACATCGTTCGCGGTATACTCGACGCCCATCGTTGCGGCATACTGTTGCGCGTACTCATCGCCGCCTTCGGCGAACGCGCTAAATTTGCACAGGTCGAGACTATCAGAGAATGCGTGCAGGTCTTGCAATAGTTTCGTCAGTTCGCCTTTGCCTTTCCACAGGAGCGGATCGGCGGTGAGCGAAATAAGCGAAAGCTCGACGGCGGGCGTGTAGGCGCGGAGGTGACAGGCGCCGCGGTTGCTGGTGGCATACGCAATGCCCATGCCTTTGATGCCGCGCGGATCGTATGCCGGGATGCCTTGACCCTTGACGCTCATCGCAAGTTCGTGATGACCGTAATGGTCTGCCGTTGCATCCACGCCGTTTGCCAGCACATCGCCGATGCCCTTGCGGAACGCGACTTGATCCACGGTGGCAACCATGCTCATGTAATCGCCCCATTGCAAGCCGGCGTCGTCTTTGACATAGCCGCGCTGGGTGGCTTCCATGAAGGTTGCCAGCACATCGCCGATTTCGATGGCGTCCATGCCATAGTCGTTGGCTTGATCGATCATCTTGGCGACCGCGGCAATGTTATCGTTGCCGCAGTTGCCGCCGAGGCACCACGCGGGTTCGTACTCGATGCTTTCCATGCGCAGGCCTTTGAATGGACCATCTTTAATCTCAACTTCTTTTTTGCACGCGACCGGGCAAGCATGGCACGTGGGATCGTTGACCAGGATGTTCGCTTTGACGTACTCGCCGCTCAGAAATTCGGCGCGATCGCCAAACGAGGTGGACTGACCGTTGCGGACTGGATATGCGCCCATGTTGCTTGTGATGTTCGTCAATACGTTCGTGCCATAGACCGACAAGCCGCCTTTGCGTGGGCTGGTAATGTTCTTTTCGTCCATGATGGTTGCGAGCGCGCGTTTATGCGCCGCGTCCCATTTTTCACGATCCGCCGCGCGTGGAATTCTGCGTTCGGATTTGATGACGACGGCTTTGAGCATTTTACTGCCGCCTACGCAACCCGTGCCGCCGCGACCGCTCGCGCGATCGTTTTCGTTGACCCATGCGCCATAGCGCACCAGGTTTTCACCGGCAGGGCCGATGGCGATCACGCTCAAATCTTTTTCGCCGTACTTGGCTTGGAAAAATTTGACTGTGGCGTGGACACCCTTGCCCCAAAGTTCAGATGCATCGAGCAACTCGACCGTGTTATCATGCACATAGGCATAAACCGGTTTAGCCGACTTGCCCTTGAAGATCAAACCATCCAATCCAGCCCAGCGCAAGCGCGCCGCCGACCAACCGCCATGATGACTATCGGTGACGGTGCCAGTCAAAGGTGACTTGGTCACAATTGCCATGCGCCCGCTCATGTTGGCTTCCGAGCCAGTCAGCGGACCGTTCATAAAGCAGAGGATGTTTTCGGGGCTAAGGGGATCAACCTGGGGTCCGTTCTCAAACACGTACTTGACGCCGAGCCCGCGCGCGCCAATATACTTGCGCGCCCATTCTTCTGGGATTGGCTCGTACGCAACTTTCCCTGTCGATAAATCGACATGGGCAACCCGATTGGCAAATCCGTTCATGTTTCCCTCCTAGGAAATTGTTTTTGCCTAACAACTGCGTTGGAACCGTTCGTCATTCCAAGCAACTCCGGCAAGTTGCATCGAAATGAAATATCGCGCGGAGAATTTCTTACGGTATTTTAACGTAACCTCTACTTGCTGTCAACCTTGAATTTGAACCGAGGTGTGCGTCACGTTTTTGGATGAACGCCACCGAATGTATTCGGTGGCTCAGCGAGGTGAAAATCAATTGGAAACCGTTGTTACAAACTTATCGAGTTTCCACTTTATTGAGACGCCGAATATTTCTAATCGGCGGCGGGCAACGCCCAAAAGTTTGACGCACATCCTCTGAACCAATGCGCCGTATCAAAAAACGCCTTGCAGATTTTTCTGCAAGGCGTTCGAGGTTATCCGCGATTGGTCACTTTTTTCAAAATGTCGAACCAGAACGGTGCACCCAGCGCGCCCGCCGCGCCGGTAACCAACCATCCTGCAAGTTTGAGTAACCAGGCGAGACCGCCGATCGGAACGGTGGCGGCTACGAAATCGGTTGGCGCGATAGACATGGCGGGTTTGACGGTGACATTCCAGCCAATGGGCAGGTTGAGCCGATTCAAGGTCTGGATGGCTTTTTGTGTATTCTCTTGCGCGGCTTGGGCGTTTACGCTTTGGACGGCCTGCACGGTATATTGATTAGCGGCGGAAACTACTTGCGCGCGCACCGCCGAATCGCGCCACAAACTTTGACCCACCGCAATGGTATCCACATTCAAGACGATGCTCACGACGACGCCCACGCCCATGGAAAAGAGCCACATTTTTTGCTTATACACGGCCGTCATTTGAGCTTCAACTGAATCGTACCATTGCGCGAAATTCTTGTACAAACCGTCGACGTTATCACCCGCGGCAGTGACAAGCGCGAGCAATTTGCCCTTGAGCGGCGAGCTGTCGTTCATTTGCTTGATCGCATCGCGCAATTCGTCAATCTTGGTCAACCCCGCTGCGCCTGGCACAAAGGTGTCAAACACCGCGAGCATCAGCGTCTTGTCCGGAATCCAAATGGGTTTCTTGCCGTCGGGCACAATTGATTTGACCAGGGAACTCGCGTAGAGTTGCTCGACCATTTTGCTGTCGCCGCTCATAATCAAAGTGCGAATGCCGTTTTCAAGGTTTTGGGAACGCCAGTTGAGAAAATCGGAAACCTTATTGCCAATCGCCGTGCAAACCAGACTGACGGTAAAGAATACAAAGATCATACCAATGGCTACGTCGAGAATATCGGATCCAAACATCATTGCCTCCTCGGTGAGTGGGGTCTGGGCCGGTTTAGTTTTTGAGAAAATACGCTTGGCACGCGAGATCGATCAGTTCTTTCGTGAGGGTGGGTGGGATGCCGCGAAAGCGCGCAATGTCGGCGAGTTCATCGAGCATGTCGCGCGGATGGACCGCGCGCGGTTTGCGTTTGGGTTTGATGTAATGCTCCATCACTATATATTTCAAACCGTCGTCCGAATACGGGATGCCGTTTTTTGCGGCGACGCGCATAAAAATTTCGCGGTACTCTTCCCAGGTTGGATCGGCAACGTGGATTTTATAGCGGATGCGGCGCAGGAATGCTTCGTCCACTAATTCATCTGGGTTGAGATTGGTCGAAAAGACGATCAGCGCGTCAAAGGGCACGTCAATTTTGTGACCCGTGGCGAGCGTGAGATAATCCACGCGCTTTTCGAGCGGCACAATCCAGCGATTCAACAATTCGCGCGGACGGACTTGTTGGCGGCCAAAGTCATCTACCAGAAATACACCGCCGTTCGCTTTCATTTGGAACGGGGCTTCATAGTATTTCATGGTCGCGTCAAAAACCAGGTCGAGATTCTCCAACACCAATTCACCCCCGACGGCGATCATCGGGCGATGAATCAGCACCCAGCGGCGATCATACCGCTCGCCTTGGCGTAAACCCGGCGCGGTATCGTCATCCTCTGTTTTTTCGGGAATGGGTTGGTGATGGAGGGCATCAAACACGCGAATGATGTGTCCATCAACGCTGACCGCATACGGAATGAAAATTGCGCCGGGGAGCAGATTGCCGATGGCTTCGGCGATGGCGGTCTTGCCGTTCCCCGCGTTGCCAAAGAGAAAAATGGATTTGCCGGAATTGATCGCGGGACCCAGTTGGTTGATGAACGTGTCGCTCAAAACCAGGTGCGCCAGCGCGCGTTTGAGTTCGTCTAATTTGAGCATTTGTCCGGTCATGGATTGCGCGAGTGCTTGTTTGTTGTACGCGTCGAGTTTGACCGGCGCAGGTCCAACGTACTGATTTTGATCCATCAACTCGCGCGCGCGCGCGCGTCCGCTCTCGGAAATAACATATTGGTACGACGATTCGCCAAAGCCGCTCGACCCTTTGACTTCGGTGAGATGTTCGCGGCGCAAATAATCTAGCACACTATCCACGACATTCGCAAAGGGCAGTCTAAGCGCATCGGCGATTTCGTGACCTTTCAAAAAGCCGCGCGTGTACATTGTCTTGAGCGTAAGGTCGGCGAGAAATGAGAGATTGACGCCGGTTTCTTCGACTGAGCGTGGTTCGGGTGGCAAGTTGCGGAGTACGTCCATGAGTTCTCCAATAGCAGGGATGGAAAATTATTACCCAGTCTTGCGCGCTTCGAGCCACTCGACCGGGAGTTCGGTTTGGGTGAGCAGGAGCGGGCGCGTTTTATTGTGAATGGTGTCGGCTGTGATGACGCACTTGTGAATGTCTTGGCGTCCCGGAATTTCGTACATCACGTCGAGCAGGATGCCTTCGATGATGGTGCGTAGTCCGCGCGCGCCCGTACGATACCGCAGAGCTTCTTCAGCGGCGGCGCGCAACGCCTCGGGCTGGAATTCGAGTTCCACGTGATCAAGCGCAAAGAGCCGTTGGTATTGCTTGACGATGGAATTCTTTGGCTCGGTCAAAATCTGCACGAGCATTTCGGCGTCCAACGGATCGACGCTGGCAATCACCGGGATACGCCCGACAAACTCCGGGATCAAGCCGAACGAAAGCAAGTCGTCCGCTGTGACCAAGCGGAGTAGTTCGGTTGGCGATAATTCCTGCGCGGCGCGCGCGTGATCACCCTTAAAGCCAACTGCGCGGCGATCCGAGGTGCGCTCTAAAATAATTTTATCGAGTCCTTCAAACGCGCCGCCGCAAATAAACAAGATGTTTTTCGTGTCGAGCCGAATGTATTCCTGGTTGGGCTGTTTGCGTCCGGCTTGGGGCGGCACATTGGCGAGCGTGCCTTCCAAAATTTTCAGCAAGGCTTGTTGCACGCCCTCGCCGGATACGTCGCGCGTGATGGAGGGGCTGTCGCCGCCTTTGCGCGCGATCTTGTCAATCTCGTCAATGTAAATGATGCCGCGTTGCGCGCGTGTCAGATCGCCCTCGGCGTTTTTGATCAGCGATAGCAAAATGTTTTCCACGTCTTCGCCCACGTAACCGGCTTCAGTCAAGGTGGTTGCATCGGCAATCGCAAATGGCACATCGAGAATGCGGGCGAGCGTTTGCGCGAGCAGGGTCTTGCCGCATCCCGTCGGACCGATCAACAAAATGTTTGATTTGCCCAGCTCAATGTCATCGGGCGAGGCACCCGATTGAATCCGTTTATAATGGTTATAGACGGCGACCGAGAGGACTTTTTTCGCGCGGTCTTGACCGACCACATACTGATTCAGCCGTTTGTAAATTTCTTTCGGGGGTAAACTGGAAATGGAGATCGTTTCGCCTTTGACGATGGTCGTTTCGGCTTCCAAGATTTCGCGGCAGAGTTCCACGCAATCATCGCAGATAAACACGGATTCCGGCCCGGCGATCAAGCGATTGACCTGATCCGAACTGCGGCTACAAAATGAACAATACTCTTCACCTCGTTTGAGGAGGTTCGGCATTGTGGTTCTCCTAACGGCGAGACCTGACCGGTTTTGCAAAACCGGTCAGGTCTTGAGCGTTCGACTATGCGTTTGCGGCTTTGGCTTTGGGGCTGGTCAACACTTCGTCAATGAGACCATATTCGACGGCTTCGGACGCATCCATGTAATAGTTCCGGTCCGTGTCATGCACGATGCGTTCGAGCGGCTGGCCTGTATTTTTCGATAACATTTCATTCAGGCGTTCGCGTTCGCGCATGATGCGCCGCGCTTCGATCTCAATGTCAACGGCTTGACCTTGCGCGCCGCCCCAGGGTTGGTGAATGTGAATCGTCGAATTGGGTAAGGCGTAGCGCCGGCCCTTTTGTCCGGCGGAGAGCAGAACCGTACCCATGCTTGCCGCCAAGCCAACGCAGATCGTCGAGACGGGCGCGCTCACGATTTGCATCGTGTCATACATTGCCAAGCCCGCGGTGATCGAGCCGCCTGGGCAGTTGATATAGATGCGAATTTCTTTTTCCGGGTCTTCGCGATCCAGGAACAACATTTGCGCGACGACGAGGTTGGCCACGTGAGCGTCAATCGGTGTGCCAAGAAAGATGATGCGCTCTTTCAACAACAACGAGAAAATATCGAACACGCGCTCGCCCCGTCCCGTGTTTTCAACCACCATCGGGATGACGTTATACGGCGAACGAATTGGGTTATCCATGGTGACTCCTTTGATTTCAGTGCCGCGTGTTTGTCTGGCTTTTGCTCACACGGCCCGATTTATTTTTGACGCGCTTATTGATCTTGCCCCGGCACTAGTACGCGACCGAGACTGCTGGGTAAATTTTCACCGGTGACTTGCGCGGGATCGGTGATCAAGCTGATGGGTGCGGGCGCGGCGGCGTTGGCGGCTTGGGCGCGGGCTTGCTCTTCAGCGCGGAGCGATTCTGGCGTGACGATCAAGCCGCTGGTCGGTTCGCCTTTTGCCATCGCGACGACATGGTCGATGGCTTTGCCCATGCGCACACTGAACTCGATGTCGCGCCGTGATTCTTTGGTGGATAACGCGCGGCGAGTTTGATCGGCGCGTTCGCCATTTTGCGCGGCTTGCATAGCGCGATAATCAATTTCTACGTCCACATCTTTCGCGCTCACCGTAATTTTTTCCGCTTCTGCCAATTCCATCAAGGTCAGTAAGCGTTTGATCCGGCGCTCGGCGCGCGGGCGAACGGTCTCACGAAATTCGGCTTCGGTCTTGCCGGACAATTCCAAATACTTGTCCCAGGTCAAACTCAGTTGTTGGGCAATGTCTTTCGAGCGTGCCAATTCGTGATTGACTTCATCGTCTACCATTAATGTGGGGAACGCGATCTGCGCTTGATCCACAACCGTGTCCACTATTTCATCGGCAAACCGGTTGTTTTCTTCCGTTTGTTTCTGCGCCAGCAAATTGGCGCGCACGGTGGATTTGAGCGCGTCCATCGTTTCGAGCGCGCTGATCGATTTTGCAAATTCATCGTTGAGTTCCGGCAATTTCGATTCTTTAACGTCAGTAATCGTGACGGTGTAATTGACGGTCTTGCCGGCGAAATTGGTCGCCGGATCATCGGCGGGATATGTGTACGTGATCGTCTTGGGCTCGTTGGCGTTTGCGCCGACGAGTTGTTCGATCCATGGAAAAGCGCCGATCTCTGCTTTGATGCGGAGTTGCAAGCCGGTGCGCTCGGTGGCCTCTTCGCCTTCTGGCCCACCGTTCAGGTCTGCAGTCACCAAGTCGTCGAGTTGGATTGGGCGGGTGACGGGCACAAGTTCCGCTTGCTCGTTTTGAAAGCGGGCAATGACCTGGGTCACTTCGTCGTCGGTCACGTCTACCGGCTTGGGTTGCGCGTGCACGGCGCGGTAATCGCCGAGCGTCACGACGGGGCGCGTAGGTACCGTAAATTTCAAGATCAGCGGCTCTTTTTGCGGAATGTCGAGCGAGCCTGCATCGTAAAGGTCAATTTTCTCGTCTACCAAAACTTGTTGGTACAACGATTTGGCAAGGTCTTCGATGGCTTCGTCGCGCAACACGTTTTTGCCGACCGCGCGTTCGACGCGCTCGTACGGCGCTTTGCCCGGGCGAAAGCCAGGAATTGGGCGCGCGCGCGAAACTTTTTGTGCGACCGTGCGCATGGCGCGTGCGATTTGGTCTTCATCCACCTCAACGGTGATGACGGCATTACAATCGGGAGTGCGTTCTGTGGTTACTTTCACGTCGGTTTCCTTATCTCCAATTTGTGATCTGGTGGGGACGGAGAGACTCGAACTCTCACGAGCTTACGCCCACATGGTCCTAAGCCATGCTCGGCTGCCAATTTCGACACGTCCCCTAGTGCGCGGACATTTTACCAGAATTAAACACTTTTGGCAATGTGAAAAACGACAAGCCGCTTGGCGTTCAAGTTGGCCCAGCGCGTTGTGTGGTCAACTGACTGGCGGCGGGTATCGGGGAGCCGGCGCGTTTTCATCAGGGGGCTTGAAGCGGGAAACCGGCCGCGCGGAGAACTGCTAGCAAGATTAGCGAGATGCCATTGTTTGCGGCGTGGAGAAAAATGCCCGGCCAGAGTGAACCGGTCGTTTCGTATAATCCGGCGAGAAAAACGCCGAGGACAAAAATCGGAATGAATTGATCGAGTGTGAAATGCAAGATGGTGAAAAACAAGGCGCTCACGATCACCGCGCCGATGACCCCTATACGCCCACGCAAACCGCCGTATAAAAATCCACGAAAGAAAATTTCTTCGGCGATGGGTGCCACAATGGCTACGGCAAGAAAGGTGAGCAGAAACGCCGCGCCGTTCGTATCCAGCCGATTCAACACGTCTTGTGTTTGCAACTTGACGCCGAGTGCCAGCGCAACGGCGACGTAAACAATTCGCACCAAGTAGGCGGCAATGAGTAACGCCACGCTAAGCGCGCAACCGAGTGCGACTGGATAGCGCCGCACGCCCAGTGCGCTCCAGCCCACGCGATGCCGCGCGATGCTAAAGAGCCACGCCGTGCCGACGACGATGAGGTCTTGGACAATCGCAAAGATTGCCAACACACTGCCATTGTCGGTGAGTTTGATTCCGGTGAGGCGCATGACCCCGACGACAATGAGATTGAGCCCAAGCACGCCGAATGCCGCAACCGCAATTGCGGCGAGCATGTCGCGCCAGCCCCAGGGGGCGATTGTGCCACGCGGCATTGGCGCAATCAGTAGCGGATTGGTCTCGGTAGGATTCATGCCGCGATTATAACGGCGAATCGAACGAGTGACAAATAGTACTGATCCCATTAGCATCACTCAGGACGATAACACGCGTGTTGTCTTTGCGTTTTTGACCGCTGGATTTTGTTTTTTGTTTGAGCGTTGCCGAACCGCGCGACTTGCTACGCGGAGATTTGTTCGGCAGGGATGATCAGGGTTTGCGCGCGGTGATGCTTGCCGAGAACGGCGCGTGAATTGGCAAATTGGATAATCCTGCATCAAACTTGCCTTTGGGCTCGACGTGAATATCCACAAACCCGGCGGTTCGCAAGCCGCCGATATAGTCCTTGACATCTAACGCGCCTGCGACACATGCGCCCCAGGCTTCCATACTTTTTTGCACGAGTTCCGGCAAGTCGCCATGCGTGACAATATCCGACACCGAGAGGCGTCCGCCGGATCGCAGAGCGCGATAAATATCGCGAAAGACTTGGGACTTGTCGGGCGACAGATTGATCACGCAATTTGAGATTACGACATCTGCTTCGCCGTCAGCCACAGGCAAATGTTCAATGTATCCGTTACGAAATTCGACATTCGCGATCCCCATTCGTTCCGCATTCCCACGCGCTTTGGCTAACATTTCCGGCGTCATATCCACGCCGATGACGTGCCCGGTTGCGCCAACCCGTTGCGCGGCAAGAAAGCAATCCAAGCCGCCGCCTGATCCGAGATCGATCACGGTCTCGCCGGGCTGGAGCGCGGCAAGCGTGATCGGATCGCCGCAACCGAGCGAAAAATTGGCAATGTCTGCCGGCACGGCATTCGCCAGCGGATCGGGATAGTTGGAATGGCAATCACACGCGCTG
This sequence comes from Chloroflexota bacterium, assembly GCA_037440365.1. Classification (GTDB taxonomy): domain Bacteria; phylum Chloroflexota; class Anaerolineae; order UBA4142; family UBA4142; genus JBBIUF01. Next base: position 10,844 of record JBBIUF010000019.1, on the reverse strand, counting down.
GGTTCGCAACACGGGGTTGCATTGCGTGCCAGGTCGGCGTAATGCGTTTGAACCGCTTGCCGAATTTGATCGGGCGCGATCAGGTTTGTCATTGGGATTTTCCTTAATCAAAATTTATTTCTATCGCTGGGTTTAGCTTGCCGATTGTGTTGGCGCGCTGGCGAACCAGGTTCGTTTAAGCCACAGCGCCACATAGACCAAGCCGATCAGTACCGGCACTTCGATCAGCGGACCAATCACCGCCGCGAGCGCTTCTTGCGACGCGATCGTAAAGGTGCCGACCGCGACCGCAATCGCCAATTCAAAATTGTTGCTTGCCGCCGTGAACGATTGCGTTGCCGCGAGTTCGTACGGGAATTTGCGCCAGAGTGATAACGCGAATGATGTAAAGAACATGATGACGAAATATGCTAATAGCGGGATCGCCACGCGCACTACGTCGAGCGGCGCGGCGAGAATCTTGTCGCCTTGCATTGAGAACATGACGACAATTGTAAATAATAAACCGACCATGGCGGTTGGACCCAGGCGCGGCATCAGGCGCGTTTCATACCATACCGTGCCGCGGGTGCGCAGAAAATAAAAGCGTGTGAAAATACCTGCCGCGAGTGGAATCCCTAAAAAGATCAAGACGCTTTTGGCAATGTCGCCCATCTCAATGTTGACGACGGTGCCTGGCACGCCAAACCATCCCGGCACAATGACCAGGAAGAAATATGCCAGCGGTGAGTACATCACGATTTGGAAAATGCTATTCAGCGCGACCAGCACCGCGCAGTATTCGCTGTCGCCGCCGGCGAGCATGTTCCAGATCAGGACCATCGCAATACACCGCGCCAAACCGGTGATGATCAAGCCAGTGCGAAAGTGCGGCAGGTCAGGCAGAAAAATCCACGCGAGCGCAAACATGATGATCGGACCAATGATCCAGTTCAGGATTAACGAGACGCCGAATTGCTCCCACGCTTGAGCGATCTTGCCTAGTTCTTCATACTTGACTTTAGCCAGGACGGGATACATCATCCACAATAAACCGATTGCAATCGGGAGCGATACGGTTCCAATCGAAAGCGCGTTGAACACAGCCTTGATGCCGGGCGCGACCGCGCCGAGCAGGATGCCGAGTGCCATAGCCGCAAAAATCCAGAGCGGCAAAAAACGATCAAGCCAGGAGAGCTGTTCAAATACATTGCTTTGCGATTGCGTCACTGCAGTTGCTTGGTGCATATTCCATTCTCCTTGAGTTGATTATGCCACACCGGTTCGATGCAGATGTTATGGACACTGGATCACGCCTTGCGCCCACAAACATCCGCCACAAACCGGGAATTGATTGCTGAGACAGTCCTCGGTGTTGGAATCCAGCATGTCACAGCCGCCGCAAAATGTGCAAGGCGCGAAACCGAACCCTTGCACGCGCTCGCGATAAGCCACGTAAGCGGGATCCGCCCACAAATCCACCAGGTCGCGCTCGTTCAAATTGCCAATGATATGACGGCGGAGCGCGCGCTGGCGTTCGCGCAAATAAACCACATGATTATGCAACAGCGGTGGGCAAGGACTCACATTGCCATTCCACCCAATCGCCATCGCGCCGCCTTCGATAAATCCGCAGACATCATTCGCGCCGCTCAATTTATTGCCGGCAAAGGTGACACTGGCGCCGCTGTTCAATGCGCTAAAAAACGCATCGCGCGTTGTTTCGTTAATATCCATCTTGGGCAAACTGAGACGCGGTAACCAAGACGATGAAAAATAGGTAATGTCCATCAACGTGCGTGCATAGAGCAATTCATCGCGCATCTCGGCGGTATACGGCAGAACGTTGCTGACCGAAAAAAGTTTTGCGCCGACCGAGCGACCCAGCGCCAACACGCGCGGGAGATCGTTAATGTTCCGTTTCATGGCGACAAACGCAATCCCGATTTCCGGTTTGGGATGGTGCGCCCCGCGGCGCAATTTGCGCAAGCGCGAAAGATTTTCAATCACGTGAGGTAACTGCGCGCCCAAACGCACATCGGCGTAACTCTCCGGCGTTGCCCCGTCAAGCGAAACCCACAACACATCCAACCCCGCGGCGATCAATTGCCGCGAACGTTCCTCGGTCAACAACGTGCCATTCGTGGTCAGCTCGACACTAGACCCCAGCGCTTTGACGCGTTGAATCATCTCGACCAACCGACGATGCGCGGTTGGCTCGCCAATCCCGGCAAACATGATCGTCGGCGGGGTCGTCAACTGGGCTAGCCCCTGCACAATGCGATCAAACGTTGGCATGGTCATCGAACCGAGCGGCTCATCCCATGTGTTGCGCATACAGGTGCGGCAGGTGAGATTACACCGACTGGTCGGTTCGATGTAGAGTTTGACGAGCTGGGTCACTGGGCGATGCAGGCGCACGCTATTCGTTTCGCTATCAATTCGCAGACGCGCGCCCGGCGTCAAGCCGTATTGCGCGACGAGTTCGGCGGGTAACGCAAGCCGACCTTGGTCATCTACGTCCGCCCAAAATGTTTGCGCGCCACTCATTGATCCACCTCAGCTCGCGCCAGCTCATCTGATTGGGCATCCAAAAATGGAATGACGCGAGTTTGAATGGCGTCGCGGGTTGCGCGAAAATCAGCCAGCGTGCCACGTGCGGGATCAGGAAAACCGATGTGCGTGCGTTTGCCCTGACCCAGCCACACGGGACAATCCGCCGCCGCATGATCGCACACCGTCACAACTTGATCGAACGCGGCGTTGCGAAATTCATCCGTGGATTTACTGTGGGCGTTGGCAATGTCCACGCCAATTTCACGCATCACCTCAATTGCGAATGGGTGCACGCTACCGGTGGGGCGTGTCCCAGCCGAGAACGCTTGCCATTGGTCGCCGCGCTGATGATTCACGAGTGCTTCGGCGATCTGACTACGCGCTGAATTTCCGGTGCACAAAAACAGAACCCGACGTTTCAAGATTGCCTCCGGTTAGTCATTGAACGATAGGATTGGGGTGGTTTTTTCGCAAGTGCATGTGGTCCACACACTGGCTGACGCGGTTGAATCCGCCGCGCGTCCAGAAATTGATTTAATTGCCCGCGCAGTTGCTCCAGCACTTGATCGTTCACTGAATAATAAATCCAACGCGCGTCAGTTGGATCGCGCGCGGCGTTCACCCAGCCTGCCACGCGCAACACTTTGAGGTGATGCGAAATGAGATTCATCGGTAGGTTGAGCTTGTTGCCCAGCTCGCAATTGCATTGCACACCTTGCATGAGCAAATTGAAAATCGCCAAACGCGACGGGTCGCCGAGGATTTTCATGATCTGCGCAATGTCAGCTAGTTTAGCATTGCCCACGCTCGCATCCTTTCATCGTCCAAATAGTTCAATCTATATTGAATTTTATGCCGATGCTTCTGCTGTGTCAAATATCGAATCGCGCGTGATTCGGGCAAACACCCCATGCACGAATGGGGTGTTGCCCTCACGTCAAGATGCACCGCATAGCGGATAGTCACTGCACGGGCTGGCGTGGTATACCATAGGCAGAGACGGATCGCAGAGACGCGCTCCGTGGGAGGCGCAAAATGTTGAACGAAATCGTGTTCGTCCTCACGCTGTTTGTCACGCGCGTTGCCTTGCCGGTGTTGTTCACACTGTATCTCGGTCGCCGCCTTGAACGCGCGTTGAATCACACGACCACGATGTAATGTTCAACCGGAACGTTGCGGAGGTGTACCATGTTGCTCGATGGGTTGATTGACTTGGCGGGTTTGATTGTGATGTTCGCCTTGCGGGTGGGCGTGCCGCTCGTGTTGACGCTGGCGTTCGGACGCTGGCTCGAAAAGAAATTGCAACCGCAAACCGAAATTCGCCGCGTCGTGCGCCCCACCGCAAAAATTATTCCGTTCCCGGCGCGCGCGGCGAAAACAATTGAGGCGCAAGGGCATTGCTGGGATACGCTCCAGAATCAAGCGACGATGCGCGCGCAGAACGCCGCGGCGCAACATCCTGATCTGCCGTGCTGGCTGGCACTGCAAGCCGATGGCGGCAATGTGAATGCCGAATGTTTTACCTGTGCGCTGTATCAACCGAAAGCGCTGGGCGTGTAACCCACGCTCGCTTGGCAAGCTCCAGGCGAACGTGCGTTGATGATTGCCGCAAGGAGGCGAGTGATGAATATTTCACGACGTGATTTTCTTAAATTAGTGGGGGCGAGCGCGGCGTTAGCCGGGGTGGGAGCCAAGATTGCACCACCGGTGTTGTTGAATCCGAATGCGTCCGTGCCAATTTCGCCGCGCGCCGGCTCAGCCGTGTTGATTGACACGACCAAGTGCGTGGGTTGCAAGAGTTGCCAGACTGCGTGCAAGGTTGCCAACAACCTGCCCACTGACGACAATCCCACGTGTCTTTCGGCAACGACCCTCTCGATTGTTTGCTTTAAAAACATTTCGACAGATCTAAACAAACCTATTGTCAAAACGTACAAGTTCGGTTGTATGCAATGCCAGGACCCTGCGTGCGTGTCAGTGTGTCCGGTGGGTGCGTTGTACAAAAAAGCGGATGGCACGGTGGCGTATGACGCCAATGTGTGCATCGGTTGCCGCTATTGCATGACGGCGTGTCCGTTTGGCATTCCCAAGTACGATTGGAATTCGCCGAATCCCAAGATCAATAAATGTCAGCAAGCGTGTATGGCGGATGGCAAACGCGACAAGCCTGCGTGTGTCGCCGCGTGTCCGGCAAAAGCGCTGAGCTATGGCAGTCGCGAAGAATTGTTGGCGACCGCGCATACGATCATCCGCCAGAACCCGACTCAGTATATTGATCAAGTCTATGGCGAAAATGTGATTGGCGGCACGTCCCGCTTGTATCTCACCGCCACGCCCTTTGATGTGCTAGGTTTCCGCACGGACTTGCCGAATGAACCCCTGCCCAAGTTGACCTGGGCGGCGATGGAAAAAATTCCTGCGGTGCTTGGCTCGGTGGCTGTTTTGCTCAGCGGCATCGCATGGTGGACGCATCGCAATGAAGCCAAAGCGGAACCCGCGCCGGTCACGCTTCAAAAATAACTTGCTTGTCAGGCTGTAACCTGTGAGCTTGATCCTGGAGGAATCCCATGTCGCCCACACTCGAATTTTTTATGCTGGTATTCATGTTCATTGCGCGGCTCGTCGTGCCGTTCGTTTTGATCTTTGGCGTGTTGTACTTGTTACAGCGCTGGCTTGAGCCGCGTTTGACGAATCGGACGGTCGTTGTTTCCGCTCAATCGCGCTCTAGTTTTCCACCCGCGTTGGTTGCCGCCGGAAGCGCGATTGCGATCATGCTGATTCTCTACATCGGCTATATGCTCGCGACGAATCAGTTCATCTCCGTGTTGCTCATGGCGCGCGACGCGGTGGTGCTGGCGTACTTGTTCGCCCTGCGCGTGATGGTGCCGATTGGCGTATTGGTGCTGGGCGGCAAGTGGCTCGAGCGCAAACTCCACCCGGAACTCACGCCGGAAATTTCAACGCCGCTGATCCAACGCTTTCCAATTTTGCAACGCATCCAACTACCGCGTTTATCCGGGCGCGCGCTGGTCGCGGTCAGTTTGGTCGCGCTCTTGTGGACGGCAGGCATCGGCTTGACGGTGGTGCGCTTCTTTTTCGGCTTGGGCTATATGACGAACATGAGTGACGCATCGCCGTGGGGGATCTGGATTGGCTTTGATGTGGTGAGCGGCGTCGCGCTGGCGGCAGGCGGCTTTGTCCTGGCTGGCACGGTGCACGTGTTCAACCTTAAACGCTTTCAGCCGATTGTGCGCCCGGCGATCTTGACCGCGCTCCTGGGTTACCTGCTGGTCATCGTCGGTTTGCTCTTTGACCTGGGACGCTGGTACAATGTGTGGCATCCCATGTTCATGTGGAATTTGCACTCGCCCTTGCTCGAAGTGGCGTGGTGTGTCATTCTCTACACGACGGTGCTCGCGCTTGAATTTAGCCCGATCATTTTTGAACGCTTCAAACTCGACTGGCCCCTCAAGGTGATGCGCGCGATCACGATCCCGCTTGTGATCCTGGGCATGTGTCTCTCCACGTTGCATCAATCATCGCTCGGCACCTTGTTCCTGATCTTTCCAGAAAAGATCAACCCGCTCTGGTACTCGCCTCTGCTTCCCGTCTTTTTCTTCCTGAGCGCGGTGATCGTCGGCTTGGGCATGACGATTGTCGAATCGAATCTAAGCGCGCGCGCGTTTGGCAAGGAATTGGAAAGCGATTTGCTGGCGGACCTGGGGCGCGCGGCGGGCATTGTCCTGGTGCTGTATTTTGCGCTCAAGGTGGTTGACCTGATCGCGCGCGGCGCAACGTCCTATTTGCTCGTGCCCGGTTTCCACAGCGCGCTCTACTATATCGAAATGGGCTTGGGCGTCATTGCGCCCATGCTCATTCTGCTCACCAAGCGCGGGCGCGCCAATCCACGCATTGTCTATGCCTCGGCGTGGCTGATCGTGGGCGGCGTGATTCTCAATCGCTTGAATACGGCTTTGCTCGGCTGGGCTTCGTATGCGGGCGCAGGCCCGTACTATATTCCATCGGTCGGCGAAATCACCATTAGCGTGTTCTTGCTCTCACTCGGTGTCGTCGGCTTTGGATTGATCGCTAAAAACTTGCCCGTCTTTACGCACCAAGCTGAACCGATGCACGCCTAGACGAGCGGTCTGGCTTGGCGTCCAACTCCCTCGCCGTCTCACTGCGGCGAGGGAGTTTTTGCATTTATCGCGCCGCGTTTGTATAATAAGTTTGGCGTCAGATGTCAGCTGTCAGTACTCGGATTTTGAATCACTGACCACCACTCACTGACCCCGATCCACACAAATGCTTGTTCTGGCCGCATTTCTCCAAGCGAACATCATTCCGATTTATTTTGTCTATGGGCTGGTGCATTTCATCACCGGCTTTGCCGTCGCGCTGGAAACCGGGCGCACGAGCCAATTGCGTCTGTTCCGCGCCTTGCCGTTCCTCGCCGCGTTTGGCATCACCCACGGCATCAATGAATGGATCGAAATGCTCTCCATGATCTCGGCGCAGATTCCCACGGTGGCGCGCGAGCCGGAATGGGCGGAAATCGTCAAGATCGGCTGGAAGGGCTTGTCGTTTTTCTGCCTGCTGGAATTTGGCGTGCGCCTGCTGATCCAACTGTTGCCGCAACACAAACGTTGGTTGCGTTGGATCCCGATGGCGATTTCGATGCTTTACCTGGCTGGGATTCTGTGGTTGCAACACGCGTATCAACCCACCGATGTGTTTCCGCTCCGCCTCGCGCTTGCCGAAGAGTGGACGAATTACAGCATCGGTTTACCCGGTTCGATTCTAACTGTGTTGGCGATGCTCGCGCAACGCCGCGCGTTTTTGCGCGACGGGATGCCGCAGTTTGGGCGCGAGATGGTGGGCGCGGCATTGGCGATTGGCTGGTACGCGTTGCTCGATCAGATCATTGACGTGCGCACGCCGTACTTTCCGGCGTCCTGGCTCAATAGCGATATGTTTCTCGCCGTGTTCGGGTTGCCCATCGAAGTTTTTCGGATCCTTGCGATTGCATTCCTCGCAATTTTTGTGATTCGAATGTTGCGCGTCTTTGAAGTGGAATACGCGCGGCGCTTGGACGCCGCGAACCAAGCGCGCTTTGCGGCGCAAGAAATCGCCACGCGCGAATTGATGGTCATGTTCGAGACCTGCCGCATCCTGGGCACGTCGCTGGACATGCAACAATTGCTTGACGAGTCACTCGCCAAGATCGTGACGATGCTGGATCCGATGATCGCGGGCATTGTGTATTTGCATGATCGCGACGCGCACGGGCTCGTCCGGCGGGCGTGTCAAATGCGCGACCCGCATCTGCGCTTGGCGCTGAAAGAAGACGAGTGCGCCAAGCGCGCCGCGCATGAAGCGTATGAATCGGGCGCGATCGCGTATGACTCGGCAAGCCAAACGGCGACCTCGTTCATTGCCGTTCCGCTCATCGCGCGCGGCGACATTGTCGGCGCATTGTGCCTCGCGCATCGCGCCGCGTTTTCAAACTATGCCGTGATTCAAACGCTCGCGCGGCAACTGGGCATTGCGCTGGAAAATGCGCGGCTCTATGCCGAGGTGCAACAGCGCGAATATCTGCGCGGGCAATTGCTGGAACGCGCGGTCGCCGCGCAGGAAGAAGAACGCAAACGCATCGCGCGCGAACTGCACGACGAAACCGGGCAAATGCTGACCGCGCTCGCGGTGGGCTTGGGCGGCATCGAGGAAACCATTGCGCAAAATCCACCGCTCGCGCAAAAACAAATCGCGCAACTCAAAACCATGACGATGAGTTCGATTGACAGTCTGCGCCAATTCGTCGCGGACTTGCGCCCGTCCGTCCTCGACGATATGGGCTTGGTTTCGGCATTGCGCTGGTTTGCGCAACAGTACGCCGAGCGCACCAAACTCCAGGTCGAGTTTCAAGTGACGGGCAACAAATGCCGCTTGCCTTTGCGCGTTGAAACGGTCTTGTTTCGCATCGCGCAAGAGGGCTTGAACAATGTGGGGCGGCACGCGCGCGCAACCCAGGCGACGGTGCGTTTGGAATTCGCCGAGCAACTCGTCACGCTCACCGTGCAAGATAACGGGCGCGGTTTTATTGTCCAAGACATTCTGGGCAAGCAGGGCAAACAACTGGCGTGGGGCTTGCTCGGCGTGCAAGAGCGCGTCGAACTCGTCGGCGGCAAATTCAGTGTCGAGTCTGTGCTGGGGCGCGGCACCACGATAACGGTCCAAGTGCCAATGGCGTAACGGGTGAAAAATTCCATTTTGTCATTGCGAGCCGCGAAGCGGCGAAGCAATCTCCAGCGACGTTGCGGATTGCTTCGTCGCAAAACCAGCTCCTCGCCATGACACTCGTGCGTTTAGGGTGTGACGGAGCAAGCCATGACCAAAATTAAACTCTTGATGGTGGACGATCACGAAATTGTGCGCGCGGGTTTGCGGATGCTGTTGCAGGCGCAGACCGATATTGACATTGTGGGCGAAGCGGATAACGGGCGCGACGCGGTGACCCAGGTGCGTTCACTCCAACCGGATATTGTGCTGATGGATATTTCCTTGCCGGACCTGGATGGCTTTGAAGCGACGCGCCAAATCAAAAAGGCGTTTCCCCAGGTGGCGATCCTGGCGTTGACGATGCACGAGAGCGACGAATACTTTTTCAAGATGCTTGACGCCGGCGCGTCCGGCTATGTGCCGAAAAAAGCCGCGCCCACCGACCTGGTGATGGCGATCCGCACGGTGTGCGGCGGCGGCGTGTTCCTGTACCCCGCGCTGGCTAAATCGCTCGTGCGCGATTATATGGGGCGCGTGGCGCAGGGCGGCGGCGAGCGTGAAACGTTTGACGGCTTGACCGAGCGCGAGCATCAAGTCTTGAAACTCATCGCCGATGGCTCGCTGAATCAAGAGATCGCCGACCGGTTGACGATCAGCGTGAAAACTGTCGAGCGGCATCGCGCCAACATTATGGCGAAACTCAATTTGCACAGCCGCACCGAGTTGGTCAAGTACGCCATTCGCAAGGGACTAATTGACGTGGAACAATAATCGTTGGGATGGTAGGAAAGCAACCGTTGAATGCTTGCAGACGCACAATCCTCTTGTTCTTTGGAGACCACAATGTCCAATTTCAATCAAATCGCAATCAAAGATCTAGCGTACAAGATCAAAGGTTACGCTGACACACCCAGCGCGCGCTTTGCGTTTTTCCTTGGCGCGGGCGCGTCCGCCGATTCCAGAATTCCTACCGCCGGTTGGATGATTCGCGATTTCAAACAGGAAATTTGGGGGCGCGAGTGTCCCGCTGAATACAAGACCGATGCGGAAAAGGAAGCGTGGATCGTAAAACAAGACTGGTATGATCCGAAAAATCCGTATGGTTCGCTCTTTGTGCGGATGGAATCCAAGGAACGCGGCAGACAAAAATACATTGAGGAAAAAATTATCCGAGATGCCAAGCCATCGTTGGGCTATGTAATGCTGGCAAACTTGATGGCAACAGGGTACCTCAACGCGATGATCACGACAAACTTTGATGATTTGGTGTATAGCGCGTGCGCGACCTTTACCGACATTCGCCCGGTGGTGTATGCCTATGGCGTGCTGGCATCCGAAATGCGTTTGACCGCGACGCGCCCAAAAATCCTCAAACTGCATGGCGATTTCCTCTACTCGAAACTAAAAAATACCGGCGGCGAGCTCCGCGCGCAAGACCCCAATATGGTGGAACAGGTTGCCGGTGTGTTAAACGAGTACGATTTGATTGTGGTGGGCTATAGCGGCGGCGACAAGTCCGTGATGAAAATGCTGAACGAAAGACTTTCCGACCAGCGCGAGTTGTACTGGTGTGTCCGGCGCGGCGAGGAACTGAACGCCCAGGTCAAGGCATTACTGAAAAAGAAACATGGCTCCCTCGTCGAGATTGAGGGCTTTGATGCGCTGATGGAAGATATTCGCGGCGTGGTCGGCTTTCATGTTGCAACAATGCTAGGTTCCATATCCAAGCGGCAAGATGAAATGATTGAACAACTCAAGCGTTTTCCACAAGAAGACAAAGTCGCTGATATGCTTGCGGAGATTGCAACCGCGCTGGAAAAACAGACCGAGCAACAACAGGTAAACGCAAAAAAGCATCGCGCGTTGGCATTTTTTGCCCAAGGACTCAAATCGCATCAAGTCAATAATTTAGTGGATGCTGAGAACGCATATCGCGAAGCGATTCGGCTTGACCCGAAGGATGCTGGCGCGCACAACAACCTCGGCATGCTGTTGGCGGATGACGCGGCGCGTGCGGGGGAAGCGGAAGC
>JBBIUF010000018.1:42897-47646 GCA_037440365.1 Chloroflexota bacterium | reverse complement strand
CGGCATACTTGATACCGTAAAAACATTTAGCGTGAAATAGAAATAAAAAAAGTGGCGAAGGATCAATGATCCTTCGCCGCTTTTGATTTTCCGGTCAGCGCATTCCGACTAATTTCAGCGGAATTTGCAAAAACCATCGTAGAAATTTTGAACCGCCCTTGGCCGCCAGCGCGCGATCATACATCGCCAGCGCTTGCAACCAGCGTCCGCGTTGCAACTCCATCTGGCTCAATGCGCGGTAGGTATCAAACTCGAAGGTTGTCTCACCCGCTTGGTGAAACAATTCCGCCGCGCGCTGATAATTTTGCACCGCGCCATCTTTGTCGCCGCCGCGATTCATCAGTTGCGCCAAGTTGCCGATAGCTTTTGCCTGACCCAGGACGTTGCCGTGCTTTTCAAACAACGCGAACGCCTCGCTCAAGAGTTTTTGCGCCTCGTCCCGCTTGCCCGTGAGATAATACACCACACCGAGATCGTTGGTGACTTGGGCTGTGTTCACAGCATCGCCTTGGTCTGCAAAAGCAGAACGCGCCGCCTCAAACTTGGCGACGGCTTCGAGCGTTTGTCCCGCGTCATACAATTTTTTTGCTTCGGCGTACAGCGCTATTCCATCCATCAAGTCTCCTAATTAAAAACCCGATCGGTCATCGCGCGTAATCGCCGATCCGGTTTAGCGTTACCGGACCACCAACAAAATCTCACCCAACTCTTTTAGTTTATCCGTTGGCAGATCACTGAACTTGATCGCCATGCGCAAATACGGCAGGTTGTTGGGATTGAGAATAAACGCATGGACCTCTTTAGGCAAGCGCGCAAGCTTTTCCAAATCATTCAAGCCGCTGACATCCGCTTCATTGTTGCTTTCCAAAAAATAGTAAAAATTAACATGTAACAATTGCGCCAGTTGATCCAACTCGGTAATCGGAATGTCCGTTACGCCGCGCTCATAGCGTCCCAGCATGGCTGAGGTATGCCCAATCGCGCGCGCGCACGCATCTTTCGATTTGCCTTCGGCAAGCCGCGCCTGTTTCAGCTTGGCGCCAATCAGCGCGCGCCGCGTGCGAAACTCGGCTTGGCTTGGCAAGCGCGGCGTTTCGGCCTCGACCTGCCCGTCGCCATTGAGAAAAAATGAGAGCGGCGTCTGCAAATACAATGCAAGCATTTCTAATTCAGGCAATGAGATTTCACGCGCGCCCGATTCATACTGCCGTACACGCGCCGGCGTGACGCCCAGTCGCTGAGCAACCTGGGTTGGCGTGCGCCGCGCTTTTTCACGCGCCGCGCGGATCAATACACCAATAATCTTGCGCTGAAGGACGAGCGTTTTGGGTTCCACCGCAACCTCCTGCATTCACTCTGGAAAATTATAACACAAACCATGCACACGGACAAATAGAAACGAAAATGAATTAGACAAACCTTGCAAATTCGACTATACTGTCCGCGAAATTAGAGGGAGGCATAAATGATTGACGCAAAAAATTTCCCAGGACGTGGTCAGGTCGCTATCTTGCGAACCAGCCCAGAGACCGTGTTGGACGATTATGCACGTTTGATGCGGCTTGCGCATTATTCTGATAATTTGCCCAAAGACAATGAAACCCTTTTGAAAATCAATATCTCGTGGCAAATTTGGTATCCCAGTTGCTCGACGACGCCATGGCAATTGGAAGCCGTGACCAAAACGCTACTGGCTGACGGGTATGACCGTGACAAATTGATCGCCACCCATAACGATACCGTGGTGGTGAATGGACAAGAAGGGCAACGAAACAATCGGCATAAATTTGTGCAAGACAAGTATGGCTTGCGCACTGCCGAAACTTATCAACGCGATGTCGAGTGGGTCACCTACGAACCCAAAGCACCGTTCCTTGCGCTCAACCAGGTATATCCCGATGGCGTGCGCATCCCCAAGTTTTTTTATGGCAAAAATGTTTTACACTTGCCGACGATGAAGACACATGTGTTTACGCATATCACCGGCGCGATGAAAAATGCGTTTGGCGGGTTGCTGGATGAGAAACGCCACTGGACGCACAGTGTTATTGACGACACTCTGGTTGACCTCTTGCAAATCCAGCAAGACATTCACCCTGGCATCTTCGCCGTGATGGATGGCACACTGGCAGGCGAGGGTCCCGGCCCGCGCGCGACGCGCTGGCACGTCAAGAACGTCATCATGGCAAGTTCCGACCCCGTGGCAATTGACGCGGCTTCGGCAAAAATCATGGGGCTCGATCCAATGAGTCTGCGCTTTATTCGTCACGCGCACGAGCGCGGCTTGGGCGTCGGCGATGCGAAAGAGATCAAATTCGTCGGCGATGTTGATGCGTCGGATGAGAATTGGCATTTCAGCGCATACGAAGACACGTTCGCCTCATGGGGCCAACACCAAATCTATCATGGTCCACTGAAACCATTCGAGCATCTCTTGCTTCGCACCCCGATCGTCCCCTGGTCGTATGCCGCATCGAATTTCTATCACAACGCGTACTGGTATCCCTTCATCGGCAAACCACGCGCCCAAGCCGCATTGAAAACGGCGTGGGGGCAATTGCTCAAAGACAAGTATAGCCCCGGCTTGCCGATCAATCACGGATATGGCTCGCGCACGCCGTTCATCGCGGCAACCGCAGGTACTGCCGCCGGGTTACTCACATTTCTGATCGGCGCGTACATGGCAACTCGCAAACGTTCGTGATTGATTCCACGCGCAACACAAACGGCGAGAGCAATGCTCTCGCCGTTTGTGTTGCGATCCAAAAATTACTTGCGCTTGGACACCAACTTGTTCGCCACACGTGGCTTGGCGCGCTTGGGCGCAGGCAACGCCTCCAGTTCGTCCACCCATTCCTGGATGACCTCAAACCCGCCTTGCCAAAATTCTTTCGCGGTGATGTCAATTCCCGCTTCGCTTAAAATCTGCGTTGGACTTGCCGATCCACCATACGCCAAAATTTTCAAATAACGCGGCTTGAACGCTTCGCCTTGCGCCAGATATTGTTTGTACAACGCCAGCGTCAACAGACTGCCGAAACTGTACGCATAGGTGTAAAACGGCGTATGGAAAATATGCGGAATGCTGACCCATTCCCATTTGAATTCGTCACTCACCTCCACCGCAGCGCCGAATTGCTCACGCAAGTTTTGCAAATAAGCGGCGCAGAGCGCATCCACTGGCTTGCCTTGCGCGATGAGCGCGTGCGCCTCGCGTTCGAACAAGATAAAATATGCCTGACGCAGAATCGTCGCATACGCGTCGTCCAGCGTTGCCGCGAGCAAATTGCGGCGGACGCTGACATTCGTTTCATTTTTTAGCAAACGATCCGTCATGATCATTTCACCAAAGACCGATGCGGTTTCCGCGAGTGGCAACGCCGAATGAAACGTCAAGACCGAATGATCGCGGGCAAGTAAAGCGTGAATCGCATGTCCAAATTCATGCGCCATTGTGCTGACATCGCGCGCATCGCCAGCGAAATTCAGCAACACATATGGCGCAATATTCGGCTCGACGCTCATGCAAAACGCGCCGCCGCGCTTACCGGGGCGCACTTGCGAGTCCACATGCTGTTCCGTCAGAACCCGCCGCACCAAGTCCGCCACCTGCGGCGAAAAGGCAGTGTAGCTATCCAGCACCATTTCGACCGCGCGCGCGTAAGTATATTTCTTGTTCGCTGGCGCGAGCGGCGCATAAATATCATAGCGTCGTAATTTTCGCAAACCCAGCCACTTGGCTTTGCTTTTGAAATAACGTTGGAACAAGGACGCATTATCGCGGCAAACTTGTAACAGAGTTTCAACCGCGGCATCGGGCACATCGTTCATCAGGTTGCGGACAGCAAGCGGCGACGTAAAATGGCGCAAGTCAATTTGCTCTGCCGCCCAGTCTTGCGCGCGATAAGTATAGATTTGCGCCAGCACGTTACCTTGCTCGGCATACACGCGGTACAATTCGCGAAACGCGGCGGCGCGCAAAGTGGGCGACGGATCGCGAAAATAGGTTTGCAATTCGCCGCGTGTCATTTTTTTCTTTTTGCCCTTGAGCGTCAGCGTAAATTCGTAACGATTGGTGAGCGTGTCGTATAGCGTGATGATACCTTCAATGCCATTGACATCTTTGGTATTGATAATCTGTTCCGCCGATTCCGTGAGTGTGTGCGGTTTGAAACGGCGCTCGCTTTCAAGAAAGTACTGCACATCGCCCGCGCTTGCCAACAAGGGTGCTACGGTTGCCTCGTCCAACGCTTTCCACCAGAGCGTGAAAAAGAGCGTGCGATTACTCAACTCGGCAAGTAGTTGACGCATCTGCCCCAAAAACGTCATTGCCTCGGCAGATTGCGTGTCCTCGGAAAACCACAAGGACGCATACGCGCCCAAACGCCGCGCCGTCACATTGATTGATTCAAATTGCTTCAAGATGCGTGCAAATTCGTTCGCCGAAATATCATCGGCGAGCTTGACCCGCTCATTCTCAAATTCTGCAACCTGGCTTTGCAGGTCGCCGACCATTTTCTCAAATGCGGCACCGCGAGCTTCAGGCACAATGTCGCGCAGATTCCAACGACCTAATTTGTAAATTGGAGCTGACATGTTGACCTCGAAAAAAATTTAGATCGAGCCGAATTTCTTGCACCGACGTACTAGATAATACGCAGAAAATGCCAATCGTGCAAGGGACCCGGCGTAATTGATGCAGACAAATTCATTTGCATCGCTCGGCGTTTTGTGATAATGTCGCAACGC
>JBBIUF010000018.1:0-42797 GCA_037440365.1 Chloroflexota bacterium | reverse complement strand
CATAAACTGAATTTATTTTTACGCTACTTTGTGTTACAATCAAACTATGCAAAATCTGAAAAACAAAATCATCTTTTCGCTAATTTTCGCGCTCGGCGTTTTTATCGTGCTAACATTTTACGCCGATGCGCCGCGCTTGCTCGAGGCACTGGGAAAATTCGATTGGCGTTATTTGCCGCTAGCGCTTGCCGCGACACTGATCAACTATCTCTTGCGCTTTGCACGCTGGCACTATTACCTTGATGTCATTGGCGTCAAGCATGTGCTACCCCGCGATTCGCTCTTGATCTTTCTATCAGGTTTTTCATTAACGCTAACGCCCGGCAAACTGGGCGAGGTGCTTAAATCGTTCTTGTTGAAAAATCGCTACGGCACGCCGGTAAGTTACTCGGCGTCTATCGTCGTCGCGGAACGGCTAACCGATGTATTTGGAATGATTCTACTTGCGGCATTCGGGTTGACCTTGTATCCACTCGGCGTTGGCGCATTTGCTATTCTGCTCATTGGCATCGCATTGTTTGTGATCATCGTGCAACAACGCGCGCTCGCGGAACGCTTGCTCAATTTATTTGCGCGCGTACCTGTCATCGGACGTTTCGCAAATTTGGCGCGCAACCTTTATGCGAGCGCCTATTTGATGTTGCGGCTCAAGCCATTGCTGATTTCGATTGCGCTTGCCACCGCCGCGTGGTTTGGCGAATGCGTCGCATTTTTCGTCATT
Organism: Chloroflexota bacterium; assembly: GCA_037440365.1. GTDB lineage: Bacteria > Chloroflexota > Anaerolineae > UBA4142 > UBA4142 > JBBIUF01. The sequence continues at coordinate 42,076 of JBBIUF010000018.1, read as the reverse complement.
CTGCTTGGCACTGGCGCACAACCCAGCGCATGGCTGTTGTTGCAAGCCACCTTTATCTATGCCGCGGCATCACTCTTGGGCGCTGTCTCCATGTTACCCGGCGGACTCGGGGCAACGGAAGGCGGCATGGCCTTACTCCTGCAACAAATTGTGGGGCTTGCGCGAGAAGCGTCCGTCGCCGCCACACTCATTGTCCGCTTGTGCACGTTGTGGTTCGCCGTCCTGCTCGGCGTACTCGCCTTGATCTTGCTTGGTGTACCGCAAGAAAAAATTGAAACCATTGGGGAAAAGAATAATGGATCGCCTTTTTGAATTAGAGACACAACTTGCAGCGGTGACCGATGCCCACCAAAAAATCGACACGCTCAACGCGCTTGCTTGGGAATTGCGCGAGACCGATCCCGCGCGCGCCATTGCCTTGTGTAACCAAGCGTGCGCCGCCAGCACCGACGAATTCGCCGGATCCATTTACGCCAGCGGACTGGCAACCAGTCTCGCGCACCTGCACGCCTTACAAGCCGACCCGCACGATCGAATCACGCGTGTCACGCAATTTCTGCGTGCGTTACCCTGGCATGAAAGACTTGACGCTGACGCGCAAGCGCTCGACGAATTTTGGCGCACGTATGCTTCGCTATTAGAAACAGAATTGCATGCCACAAGCGCCACCACGGATCGCCTGACTCATTTGATCAACCATCCGTATTTTCTGCGCTTGGCTGAACAGCAAACCGAATTAGCCATTCGCTATGAACGTCCCGTGTCCTTACTCTTGATCGATCTAGACAAATTAAAATTCCTTAACGAAACCTACGGGCACGATGTCGGCGATCACGCGCTCGTCACCATCGCCGATCACATTCGCGCAACCTTGCGCAAAATGGATCTTGCCGCGCGCTTCGGTGGCGATGAATTCATTGTTCTGCTTCCGGAAACAGACTATCTGCGCGCCCGCCAAGTAGCAGAACGCTTACGCGCACGGATCGCCGCGCAACTCTTATCCACCCCCACCGGAGCGATATCCATCAGCATTTGTCAGGGAATTGCCGATTTTCCAAACGAAGGCGAAGCCAGCCTGGCAATTTTGTTGCAACATGCCGACGATGCGCTCTATGTTGCCCAACAAGCCGGCAAAAATCAATTGCGTGTTTGGCATCACGCCTAACCAATTTCCGCGGAGGCGCACGTGGCACTCATTGCCCTTGCCGCTTCACTGACCGCGACCATCATTCCAACGCTGATCTATATTTCGGCGCTGAAATGGTTTGAGCGGTACGAACATGAACCACGCACGCTTGTCCTCACTGTATTTATCTGGGGCGCTATCCCCGCGGCGCTGTTCTCCCTAGTGATCGAAATTCTTGCCGACATCCCACTCGCTCTGCTCAATGATTCGCTTGCGGCCATGGTAAGCGCGAGTGCGGTCGCGCCCATTGTCGAAGAAATCGCCAAAGGCATGATCCTCCTCGTACTGTATTTATTTTTTCAGCGCGAGTTTAACGATCCAATTGCGGGCATGTTATATGGCGCACTCGTGGGTTATGGTTTTGCGCTGAATGAAAATTTGGGTTATTTTCTAAGCGCGTGGGCTAATGGCGGCTGGGGCGCGTGGAGTGCGGTGGTGTTTTTCCGCGAAATTATTTTTGGAATGAACCACGCCTTGTTCACCAGTCTCACCGGTTTGGGCTTGGGTCTGGCGCGCATTGCCACGCCGCGTTTAGCGCGCATTATTTTCGCTCTGTTTGGAATCGCACTGGCAATCTTTTTTCATGCGATCCATAATCTTGGCGCGATGTTGACCGATTCAAGTTACGTGACGCTTTGGATCAGTTTTCTAAGTGACTGGGGCGGCATTGCGATTGTAGGTGGCGTGATGTGGCTCGGCAAGCAATTGGAAAAAAACTGGGTAACCCAGGAGTTGGCAGAGGAAGTGGCAACCGGATTTATTACGCCACGCGAGTATGTGCTGGCACAATCGTACCGCGCTCGCTTGCGCGCAAAACTTGGCGCGCGTTTCAAAGGGGAAAGACAGACCGTGCGCAACATCGATCGGATCACTCCAGCATTGATCGAGTTGGCATTCAAAAAATACCAAACCCGCGTGCGCGGCACAGACAACACGCGCGGCATCCGCGCCTTGCGACAAGAAATCACCGGGATCCACGCAGGGTGGTCTCATTAAAAAACGGGCCAGCACTAGTCACTTGCCCGTCTTGGTTAATCGAATAGGACCAGTTGATCACCGCGCAATTTTGCCTGAATTTTTTGCGCGATCAATTCCAGGTGACCGGGATTTGAAACGAAATCCAAACGGTCGGCTGGCACAATCAAAATCGGACACAAATTAAAGTCGGCGATCCATTCATCGTACAACACGTTCAAGCCCGCCAAATAATCCGGGGCAATTCGCTTTTCATAGTCACGCCCGCGTTGCGCGATCCGCCGCAACAAGGTCGCAACGGACGCATTGAGATACACGACGAGATCAGGCGCCGGCAACAGTTCCGTCAATGCGCCATACAATTCATGGTAGGTTTGCCAATCGCGCGCGCTAATGTGTCCCTGGCGATATAAATTTTTGGCAAAGATTTCAGCGTCCTCATACACACTCCGATCTTGTACGACCGTGCGCGGAAAATCCATCAACCGTCGCAAATCATGCAACCGCCGCGCCAAAAAAAATATCTGCGAATGAAACGCCCATGCCGCCATGTTGCCATAGAAATCGGCGAGATAAGGGTTATCAACCACGCCCTCAAAAAACGGTTCCCAGTCCATCCGTTCGCACAACAATTCAGCGAGCGAAGACTTGCCAACGCCGATGTTTCCCGCAATGGCAATAAATTGTTTCATGCACGCGCTCCATTTCCGAACAAAGAGCGTTGATATGCGCCTAATTCCAACTTGGCGCGGACGCGGTTCAGCACCGCGTTCAAATCCTCCGTGCGATGCACCACGTCGAGCTCGCTCGTGTCAATTGTCAGCACGGGAGCCAATGTATAGTGCGCGAAAAATTCATCATAGGCCACGCCAAGCTCGGCAATGTAATTGCGCTCCATCGCGCGCTCGTACGCGCGGTCACGCAGGGCAATCCGTTCCATCAGCACATCCGTCGCGGCGCGCAAATACACCACCAGATCAGGCGTTGGAATTTGTGTGGCGATGATGGAATGGACACGTTCGTACATCGTCAGTTCGTCGCCTTGGATATTCAGTCGCGCGAAAATCTGGTTCTTGTCAAAGGTGTAATCGCTAATCAAATTGCCGCGCGCGAGCGCAGCGGGAACGGCTTCATGCTGTTGTTGATAGCGGCTCAACAAAAAGAAAATCTGCGTCTGAAAGCCATAACGTTTGCGATCTTGATAAAAGCTAGCCAAAAAAGGATTTTCTTCGAAAACTTCGAGCAACACCTGGGCATTGAATTGGGTTTGCGCGATCCGAGTTAGCGTTGTCTTGCCAACGCCAATGACGCCTTCAATCGCAACGTAATAGTTTTTCTGCAATGTCGCCTCCAAGCCATTGACCCGAACAAGTGGATTACATTCAACGCGCTGTACTTACAACGATTTGGACCTTGCGCGCACCTTTCGTCGCGGCACGTTCAAACGCCTCTAATCCGCGCGCAATTGGATAGTCTGCATCCATCAAGGCATCCACGTCCACAAGTTTTTGCTCGAGCAAGCGCAGGGCGGCGGGAAATGGACCACAGCGCGAGCCGACAATCGAAATTTCATCAATGACGATTGGCGCAAAAGCCGATTCCTGCGTGCCGTGAAATGTAGATTTCAATACGAGCGTGCCGCGCGGACGCAGCCAACGTTGCGCAAGCGCGAATCCGCTCGCCTGCCCCGTACATTCAACCACGACATCAAAGCGCCCCGGCACTGTCGCGGCATCTGTAGTTGTTGCAATGCCACGCGCGCGCAAAATTTCCAACTTGGCGGCGTGACGTCCAACGGCCAGCAAATCACAGCCGGTCAATTGCAAGACCTGGGCGCAGAGCAATCCCAATTTGCCATCGCCGATCACGCACACGTGATCCGTCGGATGAATATGCAGACGATCGGTGATCTCACACGCGGCGGCCAACGGCTCAACGAAGGTTGCTTGCGCGTCAGTAATATTTGCAGGAACAGAATGTAAATTTCGTATCGGCAACGTCAAATACTCGGCAAACGCGCCATCGCGATTGAGAATGCCCAACGTCGTGCGTTGCGGGCAATGCGTGATGTCACCGCGCAAACACGTGGGACAAACGCCGCAAACCGCATTGATCTCGCCAACCACGCGCGTGCCTGCCTGCTCACCCTCCGCCACCACGCCCACAAATTCGTGACCCAGGATGCCGTGAAAACCCATGTAGCCTTTAACAATTTCGAGATCAGTATTGCAAATACCTGCGCGCAACACGCGCACGAGCGATTCACCGGCAGTCGCCGTTGGCATTGGATAGTCGGGCAATAATTTCAACTGACCATCAAAGACGAGAGCATTCATTGAAACTCCAAGCAGTCGGATCGAGTCTTATTCTACTTGCAGAGAGCAGTGTGTCAAGTAACCCTATGGGAGGGTTTTCAAATTATACGGCGTGTGCTACACTCAGCTTGAGGCCAAGTCATGTCAGTTACCGCAAATCACGAAACGAGTTATCAATATCCGCGTTCCATTCGCCGCCTGATCACTGTCACCTGGATGGCGCTCCTCATCTTCAACCTGGTTGAATACGTACTCGAATGGGTCCGCGCAATCTATGCGCTGTTGTACGCGCCACTCCATTTGCCCTTTATCGCAATTCTAGAGCCGTATCAAAATATTTTAATCAATTTGCTCATCGCGCACCTTGGCTTGTTTGTTGCACTCTACACGGCGCGGATACTCGCGTTACTCACGCCCCAGATTCGATTTGAAGCAAATGGATTGAAGCTGACCACGCCGCTGACGACGCACCAAGTTGCGTACGCATCACTGCGCAGTGTGCGCTCGACTGAATTAGCGAACGGGCGCTATGTCGTATGGCTCGGCACCACGCAAGGATTGCCCTGGCACGACGCACTCGCCAGTTTAATTTTCGCGCGGAGACTCTGGCGCGGCATGCTCATCACATCCGACCTCGCCGGCTTTGACGACGTGTTGGCAACCGTTGTCGCACGATTGAAACAAAAATATGGCGCAGAAAAATTCGCCGCGCATTTTATCGAAGACAAACCAACCTGGCTTTTAGCCATGCTCAATGCGCCGCGCGCGACCATCCAAGCGGTCGTCGCCGCCGAAACTTTGCCAATTTCACAACGCGAGTCCATTCAGCAAATAATTTCAGTTGCCCTTGCGCCGATTTTACCTATCGTCGTCGGTGCGCTCATACATTTGCAATTTCCAATTGGCGCAATTCTCATCCCGTTGATCGCCGCGTTAGAATTTCCGCTCGTCGCAATGTATCTCACCGCCGTGCCGATCACCGACTTGCGCCATATATCGTTTTCCGATGCGTTGCGAGTTTATCCACTGACTCAATTGCCGCGCTGGGTGTTCGCAATAGCATTGACCCTGGGCGTGATTGCCGGAATGCCCTTGTTTTGCCTGGTCCTGGTCATTGGATCCGCGGCCATCCTTGGCAATTATTTAGCACTCCAACTCATCGAAGCCTGGTTCGAGGTCAAGTTCCCAAGTAGTTTGCTCGGCATTATCGTGAGCGGCATTTATCAATTCATCCTCTACGAATTGCTCGTGGCGCTAATTCCGCGCTAATAAAACGCGCCGCGCATCGTTGAGATGGCGGCGCATTTTACTAGTCCGGTTTATGGCATCACAACACCAATGGTCAACATCAAATTGGCATAGACTCGTTGTTCGCCAGTTGCGATCACCAGCGCAATATCTGGCAACCGCGCCGCGTCGTAAAATTCGAAACGCCCTAATGGCTTGAGCCCAATTTCCTTGGGCAGGAGCGCGCGAAATTCGCTAAAGATCGGCGGCTCGACGCCGGTCGCGGGCATCATCACTTCCGCCGCTTCAATCGGAATTGCGTTTACCAACACGCGCAACACGTCCGTCACGCTGAGCATACCAGGCGCAAGATTGAGGTACACCCGCCGCGCGCTGGCATTCGCGCCGGTACCAAATGGAAAATTGCCATCGGCGATCAATACCTTGGTGCCGTGCCCCGCGCCGCCCAATGCCGCGAGAATTTCGGGGTGAAGCAATTGCGTTTTTAACATCCGTTCCTCCAAATTAATTTTGTTTGATCGATCACGGCATCACCACGCCAAGGGTCAGCAACAAATTGGCATAGATGCGTTGTTCGCCCGTCGCGATCACAAGCGCGGTATCGCTGTGACATGCCGCCGCGTAAAAATCGAAACGGGCAAGGGTGTTGAGCGGCACAGTGGATGGCAAGATCGCGCGAAAGTCAGTGTGAATCGTTGGCGCGATCCCGGTTTCTGGTATCATCGCTTCCGCCGCTTCGATTGGAATGGCTTGAACTAACACACGCAGGACATCGGTTACCGTAACCATACCCGGCGCAAGATTCAAATAGACGCGCGTGGCGGCCGGATTTGCCGCCGTGCCAAATTGGTAATTGCCATCGGCGATCAAAACCTTGGTGCCGTGTCCCGCGCCGCCGAGCGCCGCCAGGATTTCGGGGTGCAATAATTTTGATTTGAGCATTATGCTTCCTTGCGCGTGTGATTTTAGGTCGGGAGATAAAATACCGTGATCAGCGCAAATGCCACCAAAGTGACCAGCGTCGCCAGCGACAACGTGTTGCCGACAAATGTGCGATTGGCTTGATCGGATTCATCAACGAATAAAGGAATGATGAACGGGGGTGGCAACACAAACATCGTCAGCACAGCCGCTTGAAAACCCAGATCAAGATTCAAAAGCGGTTTGAGAATCAGCGCGTTGAGGATCAAGCCCACCGGAACCCAGAACAATAATCGGAACGCAACGACTTGCGCCGGCTGGATCAGCTGGCGCGGGGCTAACCGCACTTCATAACCGATCAGCAACACGATGAGCGGCGTCGTCAGCGCGCCGAGCAATTCCAGCGCGCGCACCAGGCTGGCAGTTACCGACGAAGCATTGATCAGCGCAAACATACCGGTTTGATTGACGACGATGCCTAACAGGATTGCAACGATGACCGGTGTCTTGACGAACGCCAGTAGCGTTTCCGAAAAACGTTTCGCGCCGCGAGCGAGACGATCCAATATACTGACGAGGACAAAGAACACAAACGTCACTTGGCCCAGGTCAATGATCGCAAACTTGAAAATATTATCCGCGCCATACACCGCGCCGTAAATCGCATAGCCCATCATCCCCGCTTCAAAGCCCGTCAACAACATTGGAAAATACGGCGACGGGATTCGCGTCACGGGTTGGATCAATTTGCCAATGAGCAACGCCGCCAGACAGGTCCCAAATACAAGCACCACGATAATAAGGTGGCGCGGTTCAAGACTCACGCGCGCAAACGCGAGAAACAAAAGCGCAGGGAGCGTGAGATTGATGACAAGCTTTTTAATGTCCTGGATGGCTTCCACGCGCAAGAATTGAATCTTGCGCAAATACAGTCCAAGCAACAGTAATAGGATAATCGGCAAAACTTTGGAGAGCGCATCCAGGACCGTCATATTATTGTTTCTTGCCCAGCATCAATTTCGCATTATTCTCGCCGCCATTCTCCAAATAGAGCAATGGCACGGGGCGATCCACCCCTTCGATGAAACTGGGACGCGCCGCCCAGTTTGCCTGCGACAACACATTATTCAAGTCCATCCAGTATTCCAAACGCGCAGGCGTGAGACCCTGAATCATGTGCATGTGATTCGCAGGCGGGTAATGTTTGTATTCGTACATCGTCGCATACTTTGGCACAACAAACGTGTGTGGCCATTCCCAGTTCGTCATGTGCGCGAGCGCGTCTGCCAATTTCGCTGGAACCTCTGCGGTTGTTGCTTCGTCCCAGGACAAGCCGAACAAACCACCCAGACTGCTGTACATCAGACGCCCCGCGATCCCGCTCAAGCCGCCCGGCGAAACAAACGTGACCGAGTTGCCCAGGCCTGGGAAATAATTTTTATCGGCGATGGGCATGCTTACACCCGCAAGCAATTCATCCACCGTCGCACCGGGTTGGCCCGCCCAATCGAACGATGCACTACCCGAGTTATCACCGTCAACCAAACCTTTTTGCGCCCACACTTCGTTGGCCGGCAAAGCCATGCCCACTTTTTTCGCCAACGCTTCGAGCTCCCACTTTTCCCATACTTTGCGAAAGTCCATAAACAATGGCGGATTGCCGCCCGTTAACGCAGAGAAAAACAACATCGTGAGTAGGCCCTGCGCATCGGCTTCAGTTGCAAATGGCATTGGCACTTTTTTGCCATTGTGATCAAAGGTCGAATTAAAGAACGATTCCATTGTATCGGCAACCGGTAGAGGCAAGCCACGCAAATCCGAACCCCATTCGAGCTGGCTCATAAAGCCGCCGCCGGCCGCATCCAAATCTTTTAGCAAATTGCGCGTGACGAGATACAGCGCGAGACTTTGATTAAACCGCGCCGAGTCTGCCTCATCCCGCAATTGCACACGCGCGCCAATGTGTTTGTCCACGAACGCGCGCAACGCTTTCAACTCTTCGGCATCGTACGCTTTTTTGTTCAGCATATCCGCGAGCAGTTTCATATCGAGCCGCGTAATCTCGATCCCGAATTGCGCGCGCGTGGGCAAGATATGCGCGAGCGCAGTTTCCATGCCCATCGAATCATGCCCGAACACAACCACGCGCCGACCTTTGAGCGCTTGCGTTGTCAACGCGGCAAAGCACCAATCAACGAGTGCATCCGCCGTCGCCGCGGTCATTTCTGGGTTCAAGCCAGTATCCGCCCAAGTGCCAACATTCAAATGGGAGAGGCGTCCGTACTGCGCGAGCGCGCCGTTGACGGCATGTGCAAACACGACGCCCGGTTTCGGCCCGCTATTGCCGCACGTGAAATTAATCGGGGTATCTTTTGGAAATTGTTGCACCAGCGAAATCACCGAAAGTTGCGGAAACGCCCAAGTGTCCGGCGTGCAAACCAATACCTTGACACCCGCATCTTGAAATTGTTTCGCCACCAGGTCAGCTTGCGGCTCGCCATCAACCAGGATCGGTGACCACACTACGCGCGCGGGCGAGCCATCCGGCAATTTAACGCGCGCCGCCAAAACATTTGCGACCATCTCAACAATATTACGACAGCGCAGACGACTATCGGCATCAATCCGCGGATCGCCCGGAACAAACACGCCGATAGCGGGGGTGTTGCGTTCAAGCTTGGTCACTGCATTTGAAAGCATGGTTGCTTTAGTCATTGTTATTCTCCTTTAATTAGAGGTTGACCTGACTCATAATTTACAACGGTTATTTTTGCCAACACAGCATCAAAATCTTTTTGCGAAAAAATTCCCGCGCCGATGGTCATGGCATTTGCCGTGCCAGCGGCAACCCCGTATCGAATTGCGTCTACCAACGCAAACTGATGCGTCAGACCATATGCAATCCCAGCAAGCATACAATCGCCGGAACCAACCGCGCTTTTGATCGCGACGCGCGGCGGACAAACCTGGACGACCTGGGATTGCTGCGCCGCGATTGCACCCTGCGCGCCAAGCGACACAACCACAATCGTGCCATAGCGCTCTGAAATATCCATTGCGGCTTGCGCAATATCAGCCAACGTTTCAGCCGCATGTCCAACCAACTCGGCAAATTCGCTTGCATTTGGCTTGATGAGATGCGGCTTGCCGATTTCCAAACCGAGTTTGAACGCCATGCCACTGCTGTCCAAAAAAGTTTGCACACCAGCTTCACGCGCAATTGCAATCAGCTCGCTGTAAATTTTTTTCGGCACGCCGGGTGGCAAACTGCCGGAAAAAGTAACGGCAGTATAGTTACCCACAATCGTACGAAAATGATCGCGGAACTCGGTGACTAGGACCTCTGGCACGGCAGCGCCATTTTCGTAAATCTCGGTCAACACCTTGGATTCCGAATCCAGGATCGACATGCACGTGCGCGATTCAAAATCCGTATGCACGAACGCAGTGCCAATCGCTTCGCGGCGCAATCCGGCTTCGATGAATTGACCCGCAAATCCGCCGACCCAGCCGGTCACCACCGGCGATTCGCCCAAGCATTTTAGCCCGCGCGCCACATTGCAACCCTTACCACCCGGCGTCGGAATCACTTGCTCCGGGCGATGGATCTCGCCCAAGCGAAACGATTTGACGACGATCGTTTTATCAATCGCGGCGTTCGGGTTGACGCAGAGAATCATTTATGCTTTGCCCGCCGCGCCGAAAAATCGAATGCGCTCACGCACACGCTCAACCATCGCGCCGCGCGCCGGACCCAGATAATTGCGCGGATCGAGTTCGTCGGGGTCAGCCAGCACACTGCGCACGCCGAGCGTAAACGCCTGGCTCAGTTGCGTTGCCACGTTGACCTTGCACAAGCCCAACGCAATCCCTTGCGCAATGTGTTCATCGGTAACGCCAGACGAGCCATGCAAAACGAGCGGAATTTGAACCACCGCGCGAATCGCTTTCAAGCGTCCCAAATCAATCGTCACCGATTTCTGACGAATCGCATGCACTGAACCAAGCGCAATTGCCAAAACATCAATCCCCGTTGCCGCAACGAATTTCGCCGCATCATCCGGCACAGTCATTTCGCTCGGCGCATTCACCTGCCCGGTTTTGTCCGCGCGCGGGACCTCACCCAATTCCGCTTCGATGCTCACGCCAACGGAATGTGCGAGTGTGGTCAATTTTTTCGTGACGCGAATGTTTTCATCGAACGGCAAATCGCCGCCATCAAACATGACGGACGTAAAGCCCAAGCCAATCGCTTGGGTCACTTGAGTTTCCGTCGCATGATCGAGATGTAACGCAAGCGGAACCGTCACGCTCTCAGCGGCAAGTTTGCCAATGGCGGACATGTAACGCAAACCAAGGATCGCATTACCCGAGCCAACATGCAACAGCGCGCGATGGCTCACTTGGATAATGGCGGGAGCGCGTTCCGCTTCTGCCGCCGCCGCAATCGCTTGCACTTGTTCCAAGGTATTCGCGTTAAACGCACCCAGCGCAAACTGTTCGCGTTGCGCGCGCAATAACCAGGGCGTTAAATTAACGAGGGTCATACGTTACACTCCCTCCGGATTCAAAATTATTTTGCGGTGCGTCAATTGGTGCGCCGCAATCGCTTGAAAAACTTGCGGCGCGTCCGTCAGCGGATAGCGATGCGAAATCATCGGTTGCAGTTTGAGCGATCCACACATTAACGCCTCCACCGATTCCGTCCATTCATGACCGGGGAACGGTGCCGAGTATGACATGAAACAACCGTTAATGCTCAATTCCTTGCGCATCATATCTTCGATGAATGATAGCGGCAGAGTTTGATCGAGCGGCTGATTGCCACCGCACACTACATTGCCGCGCGGGCGCGTAACCTGGATCGTTTGCATCAAGGTCTGCGGCACACCCGCCACTTCGAGCGCAAGATCAACACCATCGCCAGTCAATTTTTTAATTTCATCAACGACGTTATCTTTTTTCGGATTGAGTGTGACCTGCGCGCCCAAGGCGTGCGCCGCCGCCAGGTTTTCGTCCACGACATCGGAGCAGATGATTTGTTTTGCGCCAAGAATCCGAAGCCATTGTACCGCCATCAAACCAACCGAGCCCGCGCCAAACACCATCGCGGTTTGCCCCGCCGAAAATTTTCCCAGATCGATAATGTGGCGCGCAACCGTGGCTGGTTCAAGCAAGGCGGCTTCTTCCAATTTCAACGTGGCGGGGAGGATGAACGCATTGCGTTCGGGCATGTCCACATAGTCGGCATAACCGCCCGATTGCCGCGAGCCAATAAAGGAATAGTGATGACACGCCGAGTAATGACCGAGTTGGCATTGTTCACATTCAAAACACGGCACAAGCGGAATCACGGCGGCTGGCTTGCCAACCAAGTCTGGATTCACGCCATCGCCAACTTGCGTGATGATTCCCGCGCACTCGTGCCCCAAAATCATTGGATAGGTGCGATGTCCTTTGGTGTAGCGCATAATATCCGAACCACAGATAGATACTGCGCTAACGCGCAAAAGCACGTGACCTGGTTGCGGCATTGGAGTTGGCACATCACGAAGCGCGATCACGCCTTTATTTTCAAGAACCACTGCTTTCATTCATGCATCCTATTCTACAATTCAAATTTTTCTGCGATAGCGGCAAGGTGATCAAATTCACCGAGGAGCGTGCGCGAAACCTTGCGATACACTTGGAATAACTCGGCGTACATCGCGTGGCTTGCCAGGGATGGCTCGTATACCTGGCGTTGCGGTAATAATTGCTCAACGCAACGTCCCGCATCATCGCATAAACCGATTGCTTGCGCGGTGAGCGCGAACAAGCCAAGCGCATGTCCGCCTTCGCCGCCATCCGCGCGACGCGCAACGACGAACGGCTTGCCATACACATCGGCTTTGATCTGGCACCACACCGCACTCGCGGTTGCGCCGCCCGAGCCGAGATATTCCTTTACCTGCGCGCCGTGTTGCTCCGCAATGCACAGGTTGTCATACACGGCAAACGCGCAACCTTCCATGACGGCACGCAAGAGATCGCCGCGCGTCGTTTTGTAGGACAAGCCAAAGAATACGCCGCGCGCGTGACTATTCCACAACGGTGTGCGCTCGCCCGCCATATACGGCACAAAAATCAAACCATGTGCGCCCGCAGAGGTTTGCTCAACTTGCTGACTGAATAATTCAAATGGGTTCGTGCCGAGCAAATGACTTGCGCTCGTTTCGATCTGACCAAACGTGTCGCGGAACCAACCAAGCGATCCGCCACCGACCGTGCCACCTTGCAATAAATATTGTCCTGGCAAAACGTGATGGGATAAGATCAATTGCGGCTCGACGACAATATGATCAAGACTGATCGCCATCCCCCCGGCTTGACCGCCTTGCTCGTTCGTTTGCCCCACGCGCGTAACACCAGCGCCTAGCGCGCCGACCGCCGCATCGAGACAGCCCACGATAACGGGAATGTCCGCCGGCACACCGAGTTGCGCCGCCGTGTGTTCTGTCACTGTTCCAGCAATCTCGGTGCACGCGGCAAGGCGTGGTAATTTTTCTAAATCAATTTGTAATAATTCCGCCGTGTCGTGATCCCAACGTTCGCGCGCCAAATCAAAAAAATGATAGCCATACGCTTGCGTATAATCACACGTCATTGCGCCCGTGAGCCGTGCGACGATAAAGCCGGAGCAGGTGAGAAATTTATGGGTCGCGGCAAAAATATCGGGACGCTGATTTTTGAGCCAGAGCAGTTTGGGCGTGATATATGCCGAATCAAGCGGATTAGCAACCAGCTTGATCAGTTGTTCCGCGTTAGCAAGCGCGCGCATCCATTGTGTTTCGGCTTCCGCGCGGCGATCCAGCCAGATGAGCGCGGGCGACAATGGCTCACACTGTGCATTGACCGGTAACAGCGTCCAGCCAATGCCATCCACGCCAATGCCAGCGATCTGGCGCGGTTCGATGCCGCTCTGCGCGAGAACTTGGCGGGTGGTCACACAAACCGCGTGCCACCAGATATTGGCGTCAATCTCTGCCCACAACGGCGCTGGGCGAGCCAACGCATACGCCTGAGATGTTTCGGCAATCCGCGCGCCGTCTTCGCGCCATAACGCGGTCTTGGCGCTCGATGTGCCAATATCAAGAGTGAGGATGTACCGATGTTCCACGAATCTCACAAAAAAGGCGAGGGTGCGAATGCCTCGCCTTTAACCTTTCTGCGTTATTGCGCAATCGTCCCGTCGAGGTCCCACAAATCTTCCCAGCTCCGCGCGCCTTGCCACAAAAACACCTGCCCTTTGATCAAGCGACAATTTTTATCAATGCCGGCAAGCGCTTGCATTTCGGCTTCCGTGAGTGGATCAGTGACGACGGCGCGCAAGTTGGCTAGGTATTGTTCACGATAAATTGAAAATGGGATCGGCACTTGGCCGCGTTGCACCGCCCATTTGATGCAAACAACGGCGGGATGAATTTTCAAACGCTCGGCAATCTTGACGATGACGGGGTCTTTGATATCAACCGTATCACTTGCCGTCTTGTCGCGATCGGGGCGCGTGGGCGAGCCAATCGGCGAAAAACCAATCGGCACAAGTCCGTGATCAACGACGAATTTGAACAATTCCGGTTGCTGAAAGTGCGGATGCAATTCCATTTCGTTGCACGCAGGTTTGATCGTGGCGTCGCGCAAAATCAATTTCAACTTGGGGATCGACACATTCGATGTGCCAATGTGACGCACCAAGCCACGCTTGACCAACTGTTCCATCTGTCGCCACGTCCGCATAAAATTTTCGTGGATGTACGGACGCGCGTGAGGATCGCGAGAGTCAACGTTAACGCCGGGCGCGTGAAAATTTGGAAAGGGCCAATGGACCAGATAGAGATCGAGATAATCGAGTTGCAGATCGCGGAGGGTCTTTTCACATGCCGGGATCACGTCCTGCTCGGCGTGTCGATCATTCCACAACTTTGATGTGATCCATAATTCGTCGCGCCGGATGCCGTTCGCCATCACTGCGCGTAAAACCGATCCGATTAAATCCTCATTGCCGTACACGGAGGCGCAATCAATATGCCGATAGCCAACCGCAATCGCGCCATGCACCGCTTGCGCGATATCGGCGCCAGAAAATCGATCCGAGCCAAACGTGCCGAGTCCAATGCCAGGGATTTTTGCGCCCGTGTAGAGTGTGCGTTGTGGAACCAGGTTCGGATCAATCGTATCCGAAGCGATTGCAAATGCTAGAGCCATTACAGAAATCCTTTGGGAAAAGTATCCTGCGATTAGAGACGAGCAAAATTTTTCAGGGGATCGTCCAGAAGAAAATGCCGGTTGGCGAGGAACGCACAAGCAGAAAGTCTCACGACCAATCGTTTTATCAACGCGCCAACCAAATACCTAGATACATCCTGCGATTGATCCCCAAGGTTCATGTGGGAGGACAGAGTCAGCCTCCATCCTCCCATCCGAACAAACCTTATTTGTACAAAACGGCGGCGATTTTGGGATCGTCAATGTTGGTTTTGTCGAACCAGTAGAAACCAGTGTCAATCGTCTTGGGTTGCGCAACGCCCTTGATTGCTTTGACGGCGGCGTCCACGCACTTGTAGCCGATGCCGATGGGGTCTTGCGTGATCGCGCCCGCTTCGAGTCCACTGCGGATCGCGTCCAACTGGGTCTGACCGGAATCGTAACCGATCACAACGATTTGACCTTGCTTCTTGAGTTCGGTGACAGCGTTAATGACGCCGATGATCGAACCTTCGTTCGCGCCAAAGTAACCCTTCAAGTTCGGGTGAGCTGTAATGACGGCTTTGGCAATGTCGGTGGATTTCAGTTGATCGCCCGCGCCGTACTGAAGGTCAACAATCGTGACATTCGGGTGTTTGGATTTCATCTGATTGACGAAACCGTCCCGGCGGTCAATGCCCGTGCGGCTGGTTTGGTCATGCACGATCACGGCAACTTCGCCCTTGTCACCGATCAATGCGGCCATTTTATCAGCGGCGAGCGCGGCGGCGGCAACGTTATCGGTTGCGGCAGTGGCGACGGGAATGTCGCTGTCTACGCCCGAGTCAAAACCGATGATCGGAATCTTAGCGGCTTGGGCTTTTTGAAGCAGTGGCACAGCGGCTTTCGAGTCGAGCGCGGCGAAGCAGATCGCGGCGGGTTTCTTGTCGAGCGCAGTCTGGAGCATTTCCATCTGCTTGTCAACCATGGCTTCAGTCTCGGGACCTTCGAACGTAATATCGACATTCAGATCCTTGGCGGCATTCTGAGCGCCAAGCTTGACGGCTTGCCAAAACTGGTGCTGAAAACCTTTAGAAATGACGGGGATGTAGGGCTTGGTACCAGTAGCCGGTCCGGTTGTCGCCGCGGGCTTGGGAGCGGCAGTCGCTGGGGCGGCGGTGGGTGCGGCAGTCGGCGCGGGAGCGCACGCTACCACAATCGCCACGAGCAAGAGCGCGAAAACGACAAATACCAACTTGTTGAACTTCATGATCCTTCTCCTCTTTGAATTTTTTGATCTGCTCAGCACGGAGCAATTAAAACAACTCGTTAACCATCAGCGTATAGGCAACCTCCGGATGAATCCTAGTTTCCATTTTGCAATGTGCACCGTCGGTCAACTTGGCTGGATTATTGTTGACGGCGGCGGATAATGTCCAAATATACAGCGAGGATGACGATCGTGCCGGTGACCACCGTTTGCCATTCTTGCGGAACGGAGAGAATGCGTAAGCCATTGGACAAGGTGCTGATGATAAATGCGCCGATCACGGTTCCCAGGATCGTACCTTCACCGCCACTCAACGATGTGCCGCCAATCACAGCCGCCGCGATCGCATCCAATTCATAACCTTGACCAAGCGCGGGTTGAGCTGAATTCAGGCGCGCGGCAATCACCACCCCCGCTAGTCCGCTGAACAAACCACCCAGCGTATACACAGCGATTTTCCACCGATCCACGTTCACGCCCGAAAGACGCGTCGCTTCTTCATTACTGCCCAACGCAAACGTATAGCGGCCCAGGACTGTTTTCGTCAGAATCAAGCTCGCGACAATCGCCGCGATAAACAT
Organism: Chloroflexota bacterium; assembly: GCA_037440365.1. Taxonomy (GTDB): domain Bacteria; phylum Chloroflexota; class Anaerolineae; order UBA4142; family UBA4142; genus JBBIUF01. The sequence continues at coordinate 25,357 of JBBIUF010000018.1, read as the reverse complement.
GACCAAGACCGCATTGGGAATATCAAATCCCGGAATCACCGCGCCAAGAACCGAGCCCATCGCCAATTGGTTAAAGATCGGCGTATCATTAAAGTAAATCGGTTTCAGTCCCGAAAAAACCAAGGCCAGCCCTTTAGCAATATACAACATGCCCAGCGTAGCAATAAAGGGGGGAACTTTCATTTTGGCGATTATAGTACCATTGATCAAACCGGCAAACGCACCCGTTGCCAAGCCGCCCAAGATGCCGATGGGGACTGGCAAGCCCCACATGGTGATCAGGACCCCAGTCATCACAGCCGACAAGGTCATGACAGTGCCGATCGACAAATCAATGCCACCCGTGATGACGACAAACGTAACTCCCAAGGCAAGGACGCCATTCACGGCAGTTGCAATGAGGATGCCGACGACGTTGTCGAACTTGAAAAAATTTGGCGACGCAATTGAAAAGACAACAAACAAGAGAATCAATGCGGCAAAGGCCAACAAGCGCTGGACCGCATCCGAGCGAAAGAACGATTTTTTCTGGGTGGTTTGATTTTCCATGAGTGACCATTCCTGGATTCAAGGTAAGATAAAGCAAGCTTGCCAACACCCGTTAGGTGCGCTGGGTCGCAAATTTCATAATTTTTTCTTGCGTCGCATCAGCGATATTTAATTCACCCGTAATTCGCCCTTCACACATGACGATAACGCGGTGGCTCATGCGCAAAATTTCTGGCAACTCGGACGAAATCATGATGATGGATTTACCTTGTTTCGCCAGATCATTGAGCAAGCGATAAATCTCACTTTTAGCGCCCACGTCAATGCCACGCGTGGGTTCATCGAAAATCAAAATGTCCGTATCGGCACTCAGCCATTTGCCGATAACGATTTTTTGCTGATTGCCGCCGGATAGATTCATCGCTTTTTGTTGCAAGCTGGGCGTCTTGATCGCAAGCGCTTTAACGTAACGCTCGGCCGTCGCGCGCGTCTTGGTATTATTGACCCAACCCAAGGCGCTCAAAAATTTCTCAAACGCGGCAAGCACAATGTTGGTTTCAATATCCATTTTAAGTGTCAAGCCATAGCGCTTGCGATCCTCAGACAAATAGCCAATGCCATTGCGCACCGAGTCGGTCGGCGTCTTGATCCGGACTTTTTTGCCTTTGATAAACACTTCGCCCGATTCAATTGGATCTGCGCCAAAGACCGCGCGCGCAACTTCGGTACGACCCGCGCCCACCAAACCAGAGAATCCGAGAATCTCGCCTTTTTTCAAAACAAAACTGACATTCTTGATTGCATTCCCGCGATTGAGATTTTTGGCTTCGAGGACAATCTCCTGACTCGGGTTTTCGGGCAACTCGGGAGTTGATTCGTAAATCGTACGCCCAACCATCATGCTGATGATTTTATCAATGCTGGCTTGACGAGTCAGGACCGTATCAACATAGCGACCATCTCGCATCACCGTCACGCGATCGGAAATCTGTTTGAGTTCTTCCAAGCGATGTGAAATGTGCACAACGCCCACACCCTTTTCGCGCAATTGACGAATGATGCGGAACAGCTCCTCAATCTCTGAATCAGTCAATGCGGCCGTCGGTTCGTCCATGATCAAGATTTCAGAGTTGAACGACAGCGCTTTGGCAATTTCCACCATTTGCTGTTTCGCAACCGTCAGGTTTGCAACTTTGGTGCGCGGATCGAGATCCAGGTGCAAGAGTGCCAACAAGTCCCTGGACTGTTTATTGATCGCGTTGTCATCGAGAATAAATTTTAGATTCGTGCGCGGCTCACGTCCGATGAAAATATTTTGCGCAACGGTGAGATGCGGCATCAAGTTGAGTTCCTGGTGAATCATACTAATGCCCAGGTGTTGCGCCGCCCGCGGAGTGGAAATTTCCACTTCTTTGCCCTTGAAGATAATTTTACCCGTGTCTTTGGTATAGACGCCGGCTAACACTTTCATCAAGGTTGATTTGCCTGCGCCGTTTTCGCCAACGAGCGCATGCACTTCGCCTCGCTCTAGTTTAAAATTTACATTGTCCAGCGCACGCACACCGGGAAAAGTCTTGGAAATACCTTCCATCGTGAGAATTACATCACCCATACATTGCTCCCCATTCATACATCCCGTTTCGCTTAAACCGGACGCTTGCGCAACTCTTGCCCACACGACTTGCGCACGACAAGTTCGGTATCTAGAACGATCTCGCGCATTTTACGCCGGGCAGATTTCGCCGTGATACGTTCAATTAACAATTGCGCTGAGACGACACCCATTTTATAAGCATCCTGCGAGCACACCGTCAGAAAGGGATAAATCAGCGACGCCTGCGGAATATCGTCGAAACACACGAGCGCCATATCTTCCGGCACACGCAACCCGGATTGACGCAATTCCTGTAACACACTCATCCCCATAAAATTATTCGTTGCAATAATGGCCGTCGGAGGATTGGGTTGCGCCAAGAGTTCTTTCACAAACTGGGCACTGCTATCTTGCTTGTAACTCCCTTGCTTGATGAAATGTCCATCCACTGGAATACTTTGTTCGCACAATGCCTGCTTGTAACCATCGAGCCGTTCTTCCGCAGTTGAAATACCCGCCGGCCCACTGATGATCGCAATCGCGCGATGCCCCAACCCAATCAAATGTGCGGTCAACCGCCGCGCACCTTCTTTGCTATCGCTTCGCACAATGTCCGATTTGAAACCAGCAACCTTGCGATCAATCAAAACACACGGCACATTTTGGCGCTTGAGCAATTCAAGGCGTTTCTTGTCCTTGGTCGACGGCGCAAGGATAATTCCATCCACTCGCCGTTGCAGGAGAATGCTGATATAGTTGGCTTCCTTTACCGGGTTCTCATCCGTATTGCACAAGATGACGTGATAATTTTTTTGTGCCGCAGTATCTTCAACGCCGCGCGCAATGGTCGTCCAAAATGGGTTTGTAATATCAGTCAGCACAAGCGCCAAGGTATGGGTCCGTTTAGAACGCAAGCTCTTCGCCATTGCATTCGGTACATAGTGCAACTCGGCAATCGCTTGCTCAACACGCTTGCGTGTGACAACGTTGACTCCGGGTAATAAATTCGCTACGCGCGAAACCGTAATCGGCGAAACCCCGGCTAATTTTGCTACGTCACGAATCGTGACCATGGACATGACTTCCCTATCGCACCAGAACTAGAATTTTAATCGAGCCCGCTCAGCGGCATACGGTGGACACCTGCCCACCAACGCGTCACCCGAAATAAAAAACGCCTTTCGCGGGTATGACCGAGAAAGGCAATCCGAACCTTTGGCGTCACTGCCGCTCAAGCATCAATGCTTGGCAAAAAGGTACACTCGCTATTTGATTTCACACTGTATCGCTTGCGCTTGATAACGGTAACATGGTATCGTTATCATGTTACCGTTACCATCGGATTGTAAGCGGATTCGCGCGCCCTGTCAAGTAGAAAAAATGTTCTGTGCCAACTCACTCAAACAGCGGCCGGGTCCCGCCTACTCAACCGTTACACTCTTTGCCAAGTTGCGCGGCTGATCCACATCACAGCCTCGCGCAATGGCAACATAGTACGCGAGCAATTGTAATGGCACCGACGCAACCAGCGGCATGAATTGCTCTGGCGCGCGCGGTAAATAGACTACGTCTTTCGCGTGATCTGCAATTGAGTGATTGCCTTCGGTCGCCAGCGCGATCACAGGGGCTTGCCGCGCGCGCACCTCTTGGATGTTGCTCACCACTTTATCCAGCGTGGCGCTTTGCAATGCCAAAGCAATCACCGTGATATCCGGATCAAGCATTGCAATCGGTCCGTGTTTCAACTCGCCCGCCGGGTATCCTTCAGCGTGCAAGTAGCTGATCTCTTTCAGTTTGAGCGCACCTTCGAGCGCAGTCGGATAGCCAAAACCGCGCCCGAAAAAGAAACAACTCGTACGCGCCCAAATTTTTTCGGCGAGCGCGCGCATCTGGCGATCCGTGCCTAACGCGCCTTGCACCATATCTGGCAAACGCGCAAATTGTTGCGCGAGTTCCGCAATGCGCGCTTCATCCATTCCACCGATCCGCCGCGCCCAATCGAGCGCGAGCAATTCCAAGAGCAACACCTGCGCGCTGAACGTTTTCGATGCAACCACGCCCACTTCAGGTCCCACATGAAGATTGATCGTCGCATTCACGCCGCGCGTAATCGAACTGCCGATGACGTTGGTCAACGCAAGCGTTTGCGCGCCCGTCGCTTTAGCCAAGCGCATACTCGCTAGCGTATCCGCCGTTTCGCCCGATTGCGTGATGAGGATCGCGAGCGTTGCATCGTCAATCACAGGCGACGCGTACCGAAACTCGGACGCGATGTGCGCCTCCGCTGGCACACGCACCCACTCTTCGATCACGCGCTTGCCAACCAACGCCGCGTGGTACGACGAGCCACAGGCAAGCAGAACCACACGCTTGACGCGACCCAGGTCGAGCGCATCGAGTTCCGCGAGCTTGACGCCGCGTTCATCCACGCGCCCGCGCAACGCGTTCGCGAGCGCGGCGGGTTGCTCGTTGATCTCTTTGAGAAAGAAATGTGGATAGCCCGCTTTCTCAGCCGCCTGGACATCCCAGGTCACCTCGAACGGATCACGTTCGACGGGCGCACCATCGAGTGTGTAGAGGTGCGCGGCGTTCCGCGACAGCGCGGCAATTTCGCCATCTTCGATCAGCAACATCGTGCGCGTGTGCGGCAAGAGCGCGGGAATATCCGACGCGATAAAATTTTCGCCATTGCCCAGTCCAACGACCAGCGGCGAAAAATGCCGCGCGCCGATCAGCAAATCGGGATTCGCGCGATCAAACACGCCAATCCCGTATGCGCCGTGCACGCGCTTCAATGCACACTGCACCGCGCCGAGCAAACCCAGCGTGTCGTCTTTCTGATCCTTCAATGCTTCTTCGATCAAATGCGCGAGGACTTCGGTATCCGTTTCGGTGATGAACAGGTGTCCCTTTTCGCGCAACTCGTCACGCAGTGCGGTATAATTTTCGACAATGCCGTTATGCACAACGACAAGGCGTCCGGTACAATCCGTATGCGGATGCGCGTTCGTGTCATTCGGCGCGCCGTGCGTCGCCCAGCGCGTATGCCCCAAGCCCAGCTGTCCGGTTGGCGCAGTGCCGTTCAACGCATCCACTAATTTTTTCAACTTGCCTTCACTTTTGCGAATCGCCATTACGCCGTTGGCTTGCAAAATTGCAATGCCAGCGGAATCATAGCCGCGATATTCCAAGCGGCGCAATCCATCGAGCAAAATTGGCGTCGCATCGCGCGTGCCAACATAACCAACAATGCCACACATGGGAATCCTCCGTGGGGAAATTTAGAATTCAGATCGATGATTTCAGATTTCAAGCAAATCGGCTCTGCCAATTTGCGATCAACAATCAACGATCTGCCAAGTGCGTCACCTTGTGCGTCTTGGCCTGCCAATTACTTGGCGGCATTGCGCGCACATTTGAATCTCGGAGGGGAAGCGCGATTCTTCGAGGACAAATGAAGAATCGTGAAAAGGACGTGACTGGTCCTTGGAGGCATCCGCTGATCTTTCGATTTTCCTCTGCGGTTGAACCGCCGAGTTAACTGCGCCGCGCGGCGCAGAACCTCCACCTCGTCATCCCGCTCATAGAACGGGATCATGCGCTAGCTTCCCTGTCTCGATCAATTTACATGTGTCACCTCCGGGAGTGGCGCGTTCAAAGTTTGCAAATAACCCGCATCGCCACTTTGCCAATTGGCGTAATAGCCATGCATTTCCGGTGGCATCATCGCCGCAATCCGCAACATCAGCTCGTCGGACATTTCGCCAATTTGTTGGCGTGTTGGTTTGTCAACGAGCCCGGTCGGCAAAACTGGCGCACCCACAAAAAATTTCATTTCGGTGCGACGCAATCGCGCAAGATTTTTCCACAACGCTTTACCACCCCACACGGCAACGGGCAAAATCGGCGCGCCCGAACGAAGCGACAGCATGATCGCGCCCTCGCGCCCGCGTTGCAGAGCGCCCGTTTCACTGCGATGTCCTTCCGGCGCGATCACCAGCGCGTTTCCGCTGTGCAAAATTTGCAACGCCATTTTGAACGCGGCTAGATCAACTTGGCCGCGCCGCACTGGAAATGCACCATAGGCCCGAACAATCCAACCCAGCACTGGCAAATCAAACGCTTCGATTTTTGCCATCGGGATCACCTCGCGCGGCAAATACGCGCCGGTGACCAAGGGGTCGATAAAGTTACTGTGGCTGATCGCGACGACGAGTCCGCCTGCGCGCGGCACGTGGTCCAAGCCACGAATCTCCACGCGCAAGATCACGCGAAAAGCCCAGCGCAATACCCAATTGCCAAAATGATAAAACCGGGGACGCTTTTCGATCATTGCCATTCCATTACACTTGCTCTTTTTCGTCGATCACTTCCAGGATGCGTTCAATCACATCCGCAATCGCTTTGCCCGTCGAATCAAGATAGATCGCGTCGGCGGCTTGTTTCAGCGGCGCAACGGCTCGCGTCGAATCAATTTGATCGCGGTTTCGAATTTCGCGCAACACAGCTTCAAAAGCCACTAACTCGCCGCGCGCGCGCCGCTCGCATAAACGCCGACTCGCCCGCTCGGCTTCGCTCGCATCGAGATAAATTTTCAGATCGGCTTCCGGCAACACGACCGTGCCAATGTCGCGCCCCACCATCACCACACGTCCTTGCAAACCGATGCGTCGTTGTTGCATCGTCATTGCCTTGCGCACGCCAGCGTACGCCGACACCGGCGAAACATTCGCATCAACCTCGCGCGTGCGAATGTCCCAGGTAATATCCACCCCATCGGCGAGAATGGTATATTGCCTGCCATCCGCAACGTTCGGCGGCAAGAAATCAATCCGCACTGTTTCAGCCAGCGCGACAACTGACGGCTCGTCTGTAATTGGTACGCCGCGCGCCAGCGCAACCTGGGTCACCGCGCGATACATCACACCGGTATCAAAATAGAGATAACCCAACTTGTCGGCAACCGCGGCACCGATGGTGCTTTTGCCCGATGCGGCGGGTCCATCAATTGCGATGGTGGATGGCATCAATTTATTTTTTCCTCGCCCCAGTTTTTAACACGCGAATTTCGCCGTCGCTCAACGCGCGCCATTGACCGACAGGTAACACTCCCAACTCAACCGCGCCGATCCGCACACGAATCAAACGCTTGACCGGGTGTCCAACCGCGCTACACATATGACGAATCTCGCGTTTTTTTCCCTCGTGCAAAATAATTCTGAGCCAATACTCGTTGCGGCGCGGCGTATCCCAACCCTGACGTGCACCTTGCGCGCCCAAATCTTGCGCCAGTTGCACTGAATCGGCGCGCAAGCAATCCCCTTCGTACCAAATACCCTTGTGTAACCGCGCCAAAATCTCTGCCGTTGGCAATCCTTCAACCAACGCAAGATATTCTTTTTCATGCTGATAACTTGGGTGCGTGATGCGGTGCGCGAGATCGCCGTCGTTCGTGAGCAAAAGCAATCCTTCGCTATTCACGTCGAGCCGCCCGGCCGCGTACAACCGCTCCCCGGCTGGGACGAGATCGATTGCCAATGGTTTGCCGCGTTCGGCGTCCAGGTCGCTGAGGTAACCGCGCGGCTTGTGCAGAACGATGTACATTGGCGTTTCGAGCTGAATTGGTTTGCCATCCACTTGAATGTGATCGCGCGCTGGATCAACCTGGGTTCCCAGTTCTGTAACAATGACGCCATTGACCTGGACGCGGCGCGCCAAAATCAGTTCTTCGCATTTGCGCCGCGATGCCACGCCCGCGTGCGCGAGAATTTTGTGGAGGCGCTCCATCCCTATTTCAATTTCTCCGCCACCTGTTGCGCCACGGCTTCGGCTTCGGCGACGGCAGTGGCCAATGTATTGGCTGTGGCTTGCTCTAATGGCGGCAAATCGTCCACGCCCCGCAAGCCAAAGTTTTGCAAAAACTCAAACGTCGTCGCGTACAAAATTGGACGCCCTGCTGTTTCCTGGCGTCCCATTTCCTGAATCAGTCCACGCGATACCAAGGTTTGGATCACCCCGTCGCAATTGACACCGCGCACCGCTTCGATTCCCGGGCGCGTAAGCGGTTGGCGATAGGCAATGATCGCGAGCGTTTCAAGCGCGGCGGCAGACAAATGCGCCGTGCCATCCACGCCGAGAAATTTTTCGATGAGCGGCGCGGCATCCGGCGCGCTCACAAATTGCACCTTGTCGCGCGCGCGTTGCAAACGAAAACCACGCCCGACGTAATCCTGTTTCAATTCCGCGAGCGCGTCTTCAACTTGGGTCAGGTCAGCTTCCAGCGCTTTTGCCAACGCGGCAACCGCCACTGGGCCTTCGGCGACAAAGAGCAAGCTTTCGACCTGAGATTTGAACGGGAGATTGATAGTTTGCGGCGTGACTTCAGTCATTCGATTTCCTTCACTCAAGCGCGCATCCAGTTGCGTTTTGATCTGCGAATCAATTAAATTTTCCGCGTCCACCAAAGCGCCGCACCGATCAGCACCAGCGCCAGCCCGCTGATCGCCGCGCCCACGTAAAGCCAGAGCGGACGATAATCAAATTCGATTTGATGCGTGCCAGGGCTAACCTTCACGGCGCGAAAGATCAAGTCGCCGCGCTGAATCGGCGTTTCAACGCCATCCACGCGCGCAACCCAACTCGGCGCCCACGCATCGGCGAGTAATACATAGCCATCGGCTTTGGCGTCAACCGTTAATACAACATGTTCCGGTTGATAGTTCACAATTCGCACGGATTCATCCGCGCGTTGCGCGCCGCCGGCGTTGAGCGCCTGCCCACCATCCAGGAACAATAATTGCGCGGGCTTGAATTGTTCTTTGCCGATCACTTTAATCGTCGCGTCGTCATCAGCGATCTGGGTGTCATGAACCAGGAACGCGCGCGGTAGCGTGTTCTGATTTTCAAATACGGCGACTTCGTTCGTGCGATAGATCAATTGCTGATCACTGTGGCCAGATAATGCGGCAAGCGACACCGAACTGCCGTTTGGTTGCACAAGCGCCATGGTTTCGATATGCACCAATCCTGGCGCAAGCGTCGGCATGACCATCACGTCCGTAATCGCAAGCGGCTTGCCATTCCGCGTAATATCAAACTGGGCGCGATAGGTGTGACCTGGGTGCGCTTCAGTGGGAAACGCCGAACGCGCATCAAACGTCGTCGCAATCGTCGGACGCGCATGTTTGATCACCTTGAGCACATCCGTCCGATCATACGCCCATTCCGCCGTGTCGTACCCCGCGCGCAACGGCACGGTGAACCAGGTGCCATCTTGCGCCAGCAATCCAATTTGTGCAACCACGTCGCCGTCGCGCAAATCCACCGATTGCGCCAGCGATGACGTGACGATCAAGTTTGTTGCAAGCGTCGGCGGAATGGCAATGTCATGCCGATTCCAATCTGGCGCAAATCCGTCATTCACATCGTCGCCTTCGGTTTTGGCATCCACCGGCAACATTTGCGGCATTAGATAATAGCGCACGTTGAGCAAGTTCATCAACGGCGCATCCAACACTTCGAGGTATTCACTCATGGCTTGCGGCAACAAGGGCGTGTAGCCAATCGCGCTCGGAATGTTATACGCGAGCGTAACGTTCGGATACAGACTCTCGCGCATTGTGACCATCCAGGGATAGATCCAAAGACTCGTCAGCGCACGTCCGTTTTCCGGCGATAAATTTTTCAGGTAAGCGAGCGTGCTGGGTGGTGTGTAAAAATCCGCAACGGTCGTCATGGAATCATACGTTTTCGTATAGACCGATTCAAATAGCGCCAGATCGATCATGACCACGCCAACCCCAAGCGCGGTCAAGGTTGTGCGCGTGAACAAGCCGCGCCGCGCGCCAAGTAAAATCCAGGCGGCGATCAATGCGAGCGCGAGCGGCAACCACACCCAGAGTGCAAGCCAGGTTTCGAGCGGCACCGCTGGAATGATTCCGATGATCGCCGCTAGCACTAGCACGACGAGCGCGAGCGCGATTTTTTGTCCGCGCGTTACAGTTGCCGTAACGTGAGCGCGCGCGAGCAAATAATCGAATGTATACGCGGCGAGAATGGTAGCGGCAAACGTGTACCAAAAGAAAAAACGCGACGGCACGCGAAAATAATTAAAGAGCGGCAAATAACGCAAGCCGCGATAGAACACGTTTTGATCGCCCAAGCCCAAAAAGAGCGCAACCAGCGCGATGAGTAAAAAGAACACGACGCGGCGATCACGGCGCACCAACGGCGCGGCAAACGCCAGCACCAGCGGCAGTAATCCAATGTAACCGACCACTTCAACCGATACGCGCGGGTACGGATTGCCAAGCAAGAACGGATAGAGCAACATCAAGTAATGCGGCAAGCGCAATGAATAAGCGTTGAAAAATTTTGGCAATAACCCGGCCGCGCGGTTGCTGATCGTCGAGAGTTCATACGTGGGCAATAGTTGCATTGCCGCGATTGCCGCGCCGACGCCAACCGCCAACACGACAAGGATCACGCGCGTCAACGTGACATACTCAAACACAATTGGCACGCGCCGCGCGACAGAGGCTTGGAGTTTGGCGAGCCACGCCAGCGGCGCGATCTCGTTTTCAAGCGTGCCGCCGCGTTGCCAATTGACCATCGCATACAACGCGAGCAGAATCACGCTCATGAACGCAAACTGCGGATGTCCCCCCAGGAGTTGAATGCCACTGAATATCGCCAATACGGCGAGCCAGCGCCAGCGTTTTTTCGCATCCTTTTCTTGTTCGTGCTTTTCCCACGCCCACAACGTCCACGGCAACCACGCCGCGGTCGCCAACACGCTCATGTGTTGCAAACGCACAATGAAAAATCCACCAAAACTAAACGCCACTCCCGCAAGAAACGCGCTTGCGGGACGCAAGTTGAGCGCGCGCATAAACAGATACATGCCCACCGCGACCCAAGCCAGGTTGATCAGAATGTCATAATTCGTCGCGACATCAATTGGCAACAAACCATAGAGGAATGGGTGCGTGGGATACAACGCGCCAATTTGTCCTTCCGCATACAGCGGAAACCCGGCAAGCATGCGCGGTTCCCAGAGCGGCAAGCGTCCAGCGCGGAGCGCATCGGCATACGCTTGATGCGTGGGATAAAAGAACAGGAAAATATCGCCGAAAAAAAATACAGCTTGGCGTAACGTGGCTTGCCAAAAATAAATGAACGGAAAGCCCGCGAGCAAAGCAATCGGCAGAACATCGTTTACGTGAGACGCCAAGTATTGTTTGAGTCGGTAGAATAGATTCATCGAGGTGTGGGTATCGCAGTTGGAATTGACGGCGCGACTAGGGTCGGCGTTGCCGTGAGCGTTGGGATCGGGCTGGGCGTGATCGAAGGACTGGCGGTTGCCGTCGGTGTGGGATCAACGACGATCACTTGAATCGTATCCGGCACCAAATTTTGGACGCGCAACGCGCCGGGGATTTGACTGACCCGCGGCTTGAGTTGATGCGTGCCGCTCGCTAACCCAGTCACATCCAACGTGATTTGAATATCGTCCGCCGTCAGCGCTTGCAAACTGGGAAGTGGACCAGACAAGATCACCTCAACCGTATCCGGCGAAACCGTGGCGGTTGCGCCGCGCCGCAATCCTTGCAACGAGACTTTGCGCCGAATCGTTTGTCCACCCAGGATCGGGGTAACCGATACTTGGACCGTAACGCCTTCGTTGTTCAATACAGAAACACCTTCGGGCAAAGACAGTGTCGCTTTTTTACTCAAGTCCGCCGTTGCGCCATTCACATCAATCGGCACAGTTTCAATATAGCCGGCAATCTTCGCCATCACATCAGGATTGCCAGCGATGGTCGCAGTCGTTGGTGAGACGAGGATATTACTCACCCAATAACCCGGCGCGACGGTGCCTTTCAACACGGTTTTGATCGAAACGTCTTTATAGCCCACGCGCTGTTCCACTTGCACCTTAACCATTGTCGTCGGCGGCGTGATCGTCACGCCTAAAACTGGGTTGCCCTGCGCGTCGCGCGCTTGCACCGTCACTTCGCGCTCGACCAACGTTTTCGTGCCGCGCAAGTACACATCGGCTGACACTTCCGTGACTTGATCCACCAAGATGGCTGGCCCGCTGATCGTAACTTGGGCCGGAGTTAACACGGGCGCTTGATAAATATATCCTAGCGGTACGGCATCCAACACATCACTGCGAATATCGAAATCGCGCGACTTGACGCGCTCCAAACGAATGCCCACCGTCTTGGGATCAATCTCCACGACGCTGACGCGCGGATCGCTCACGCGCACTTGCAATTGAACTTGCTGTGACCCGGCATCCAGTCCTTGCAAGTCGGCGGTTACGCTAAACGATGTTGGGCGCAGAGCATCCCAATTCGCTTGGGGTGCGCGTAACGTCACCCGCACCTTGTCAACGGTTTGCTGAAATACCATCAGCCCATCCGCGCGGTTCACAATTTCGATCGGCAATTGATCCGGGTACAGCGCAAGGCGGCTGGGGTTTTCCTTGTCCGTCGCCACACCCCACACAATGATCGCGAAAACCAGCGCGATCACCAAAGAAGATAGTTGTCCAAAAGCAGACCGAATCACGCTAACGCCCCGTTTTGATTTTCTTGACGTCACTGCGACGCAACCATTGTTCGACATTCGCTATCGGCTGATACAACCGATACAACAAGCGGTTCAATTCGCCTTCATCGAGGCGACGCACCAGCCGCCCGTTGTGCGAAACCGCGATCGTGTTGGTCTCTTCCGAAACGATCACCGCAATCGCATCCGTGCCTTCCGTGAGACCCAGAGCCGCGCGGTGGCGCGTGCCCAAATCATGATCGAGCGCGAGGTTTTCGGAAAGCGGCAACATACACGCCGCGGCGACAATACGATCTTCGCGGATGATCACTGCGCCATCATGGAGCGCCGAGTTTTTATAAAAAATCGAAAGTAGTAAATCGTCGGACAATTGCGCATCGAGCAAGACGCCAGTGTCAATGTAATCCTGCAACCCCGTTGCGCCTTCCAGAATAATCAGTGCGCCAAAACCTTGTTCAGCCAGTTCGCTCGCGGCGCGCGCAATCGTATTCACGGTTTGCGCGGCGGTGGCACTGTGCCGCGTCAAGAGCATCCCAGGCCGCCCCAGCCGTTCGAGCGCGCGGCGCAATTCTGGTTGAAAAATTACCGGGATCGCCACGAGCAAAGCGGGGATCGAATTGGCGATCAGCCAGCTAAACGCCGTGAGATGGAAAACGTTACTCGCCACCACCGAGAGAAACACAACGAGAATAATCCCGCGCAAGAGTTGCACCGCGCGCGTGCCCTGGATAAAATAAAACAGACCGTAGAAGATCAATGCTACGAGGAGAATATCCAGAATACTGGAGAAAGTGAAATGCGAGAGGAGATCGGCCCACGAGCTCAACACGACGCTTTACTCACTAATTTCTTTTAATAATTTTTTATAATCCTCAACGCGCGGCGGGTTCATCTCGACAATATGCCGAATGGTCTCCGCGGCGGCTTGGCGTTGCCCCGCGCTCAATTGCGCTTCGCCGAGTACGTCGAGCGTCGCGATCGCCTTGTCGCGCATACCGGTGGCATGATAATTTTGCGCCAAGCGCATAGCGAGCCCAGATTCCGTCGGATAGTTTTGCGCGAGCGCCTCTAGCACGCCGGTTGCTTTTTTAGGTTCACCGTGTTGTTGGTAATTCACCAGCAAGTCTTCGAGATCACTCAGCGCCGCGTTGGGTCGGCCCAAACGAAATTCCAAATCCACGATATAAAAATGCGCGCGCTCATCGTCGGGCGAGACGTGATGAATTTCTTGATAGAGCGCGAGCGCGTTTTTGAAATCGCCTTGCCGCGCGCGAATTTCCGCCAAGCGGTGGCGCAAATTGGTCGCATACACGTTCGTGATGCCCGTGCGCGCGGCGACCCGCACCCCTTCGGTAAATTTTTCGATCGCTTTGACCGGTTGCCCCGCGCGCGCATACACATCGCCGAGCGCAAGATATTCAGCCAGCGCATCTTCGGTGCGATTTTGCTGAGCCAGCAAATCCACGAGCTTGCTCCGCGTGCCTACATCGTCCGGCGTAATTTTGAGCGCACTGCGATACAAGCTTTCCGCGCGCGGTAAATCGCCGCGGATGATGCACAGTTCCGATAGAATCTGATACTTGGCATTGGCGTCCGTCAAGCGATCTTGTCTCATCATAATTTCGGCGAGACGGATGTGCGCGGGCAAATAGTTTGGCGCAAGTTCAATGGCGCGGTAACACTCTTCACTCGCCGCGCCGAGCTTGTCGCGCCGCAAATACTCTTGCGCCAACGCCAGCGCTTCCAGCACCTTGTCCGATTCAGGCACTTGGATCGCTTCGGCAAGCGAAACCTGGTTGCCATCGGCTTGCAATGTTTCAAGGTGATGGCGCACCTGTTGCACCTTATCTTCCCAGCCCTTGCTCGTCAAAAATTCTTCGAGCGATTGGCTGAACGATTCGGCTTGCGTGCGGTCGCCTTTTGCCGCGTAACTTTCCGCCAATCCTTCATAAACCGAAATTAGATCGTCCGCCTGTTCGCGATTGACGCTCCCCAAGTCCACAATCTTGACAACTTGCAAAAAGTGCTCCACCGCGTTATCCATTTTGCCCAGTGCGCGATAACATTGACCCAGCGCGTAATGACTGGCAAGTGCATAACTCGTGTCGTCAACCGTAGCGGTCAGCATTTGAATCGCGTCGTCGTACCGCATCGTTTCAAAATACAGCAGACCCAGGTTGAATTGCACTTCGGGGCGCGTGATCCCCGCCGCCATCAATTTGCGATATGAATCAATCGCTTCAGGGATTCGATGGTGCATTTGCGCGTCCACCGCGCGCGCGATCAGCGCGTCCACTTCAATCTGATTGATGCGCGGGCGATCGCTCGTCTGCCGCAATTCTGCCGCGCCTTCTTTGGGGCTCCCGGTTGGATCTTCCAGCAAGGTTTCCGCCAGCCGCGACAAGGCAGTTTTTTCCGCCTGCCCCACCGGACTAGGAACGCTGACCTGCGATGCCAGTTCGCTCTGATCCAATTCTTTGACGAGAGCGCGCGCGTCATTATTGTGCGCGTCAACCGCCAAAGCGTGGCGCGCTAAATTCAACGTCTTGACTTGATCGCCGCGCTTGCGATAAATGCGTGCCAACGCGACATATTCTTGCGATGCCTGGGCATGTTGCGCGCTGTGCGCGTAATATTCGGCGAGCCGCTGATGCACATCGGTGCGATCTGGCTCGAGCCGCGAGGCATTGAGCCAGGCTTCAACCGCTTTCGGCACTGCTTTGCCTGCCAAATACAAATCCGCTGCGGCAAGATACGTGCCAGCCGCTTCTGCCGGACGGCGCAATTTTTCTTGCAACACGGCAACCCGCGTAAGGAGCAACGGATCGCGCGGTTGCGCCAGCGCAAGGTTGCGGTATTCCGTCAAGGCGTCTTCGTGTTGCCCCAACGCTTCTAACGCTTGCGCCAAACTCGAACGCACGCTGAGATCGTCGGGAAATTCAACGAGCGCGCGGCGGTATTCGGTAACGGCTTTAGTCCACTGCCCGTCCCACGCGGCGTTGTGTCCTTTTTTAATTGCGTTGTTATAGGTTGATCGATTGCCTGGCATAATGACTCGTGAATCGCGAACGTAAACAACCTTGTCTGTTTTACGTTTTATTTTTTTATTTTTATTTTTTTACTTGCCAGCAAGACAGCCAAAATTGCTTTTTGCGCGTGCATCCGGTTTTCGGCTTGATCAAAGACGACCGAGTGCGCGCCGTCCATCACCGCGTCCGTGATTTCGCCGCCCCGATGCGCGGGCAAACAGTGCATCACAATCACACTGGGCTTGGCAAGCGCAACGAGCGCAGAATTGATCTGAAAGGGCGGGAAAATTTTCGCGCGTTCGGCGGCTTCGGCTTCCTGACCCATGCTTGCCCACACGTCCGTATACAGCACATCCGCATCACGGGCGGCGGCTTGCGGCTCATTGGTCAACTCAACTGTCGCGCCGGTTTTCGCACCGAGCGCGCGCGCGGTTTCAACCGAGGCTTGGTCAATTTCATATCCGTGCGGCGAAGCGCAAACAAATTGCGCGCCGCCGAGCGCGCACGCATACATGAGCGAGCGGGCGACGTTATTGCCATCACCGAAAAATGCCACCTTGCGTTTTTTCAAACTACCCAGATGCTCGATCATGGTCAAGGCATCCGCCATGGCTTGACAGGGATGTTCATGATCCGACAAACCGTTGATCACGGGGACGCTAGAGTATTGCGCGAGTTCGACGACGTGCGCGTGAGCAAACACCCGCGCCATGACCGCATCCACATACCGCGACAAGACGCGCGACACGTCCGCAATACTTTCGCGCTGGCCTAGCCCAATTTCATTCGGCGAGAGATAGAGGGCTTGGCCCCCCAAGTGCAACATCGCCATGTCGAACGAGACGCGCGTGCGAAGCGATGGTTTTTGAAAAACCATGCCCAGTGTCTTGTTTTTGAGAATGGGCTTGTTGCCATGCTTGCGCCATTCGGCTTTTAATGCCTTGGCGGTCGCCAAAATATACTTGAATTCGGCGGACGAAAGATCAGCGATTGCAATAAAGTGATTCATCGGTTTCCTTTCTACAATGAAATAATTCGCCCTTTGATTGCGCGATCATTGATTTCCAAAATCCCTAGCGTGCCGGATTGCCCTGGTTTGGGCACAACGGATCCGGGATTGAACAGCAAGACATTGCCGTGCATTTTGATGTACGGCTCATGGCTATGCCCGAACACAATGACATCAACTTGGGAAAACTCACCGAGGACAAAGTCGCGGAGCGTTTGCTCCCGGCGCGCCCGGCCAAGTCGTTTGAACGCGCGCGCCAGTAAATTGCCTTGCCACGCTCGATGTCCATGCACCAAGCCAATAGCGCGGTTTTCAAATTCCAACCGCTGTTTTTCTTCTAGGTAACGCTGGACTTGAGTATCGTCTTGATCGCCAGATACCGCAAACGTCTGCGCGATTGGCTCAAGTTGTTGCAACACCTGAAGATCACAAATATCGCCGGCGTGTAAAATGATATCCACGCCGCCCAGCATTTCAAGCACGCGGGGCGGAAGCGCCGGAAAAGCGTCCGGCACGTGAGTGTCTGCCAGCACGCCAATTTTCATAGTGGCTTGATCCACAACGACAAGCCCGCGACCAACATCGCCACCAAGACATACGATTGGATGCGTTGCGCGTACATGCGCCCGTCTTGATCCGCGTGAAAACGCAACTGCCATAATACTTGAGCAAGCAAGCCGAGCGCTACGACCGCCGCGCCAATGGGCATGTTGATCACAACCAAAATCACGATGACTGCCAGCTGGGTGAGATTGCTCCAGACGATCCAATGACCAAGGCGCGTAACGGCTAAACCAATCAAGGCGCGATACGTCAGCGTGAATAACAAGGCGAAAAGAAGCGCTAGCCAAGAAAACGCACCGAAGGCGCTCGTGGCAATCAACCACGTTAGAGCAATTTCATAGATTGCGCGCAAGCCGCGCCCGCGCTCTGCGCCCAACTGACCTTCGACCAGCGCCAAGATCATGGCGCTAGCGGTGAGCATGAAAGGAACTAGACCCAGGACCACCGCAATCGCGAGCGCGAGCGTGCCCACAATTGCTAGTCCAATCATTTCAGAATCCATGAGGGGCCAAATGACGTTGCGCAGAAACGCAACGCGCCGCGCCGCAACGCGCGCCAAACGCGGGAAAAATGCAGTGGGTGTGTCGGCAGGCAGGATGAGCCAAGCGTGTGCATTCGCCAAGTTGCGCGGGAGCGCGGTACGCCAATCAGCGTGCAACCACAAACTGCGCCACGCGCCAAGTAACGGATCGCATAACAACACCGTCAGGATCAGGATGAGAAGCGTATTGCCCTGCCACTCGAGATGTCCGGAAGCCAAGGCGCCACAGAGCGCCGCCCAGGCAGGTCCCAAATACGTCAAGGGGCGAGTGGGTCTCAAATCCAACGCAATCAAACGACCTACGACCGGGCGTACGGAAAAAGATTCTTCCATCACAAACTATGATACCACAAGGGTTTGAAATTGACAAGCGAATCAAAAAGCCAAGGGTGTGCGTCAAATTTTTGGGCGTTGCCCGCCGCCGATTAGAAGGTGTTTGGGTTTTCGCGCTCCCAACCAGGTTATGGTTCGTGAACATTCACTTGCCCCATCCATTATTCTGCTCCGTTCAGAATGACACCCAGTTATTCTTTTCCAGACCCTTGAGAATATTTGACCCGAGGTACTATTGAGATACAATAAGCGCCATGGAGGTGCGCTATGAAAAAGAATCTTGTGACATTCGTTCTGGCTGTGTTGATCAGCGCATGTGGCGGAACAGAAAATAAAACAGCTCTCACTGCGACCCCAAGTAATATCACCCCACCCAACGCCTCCATTACACCTACGCGCGCGCCTGTCCCTACGCCTGTCGCGCCCACCCCACCACCGCTAGCGCTTGCCCCAACCATCCGCGAACGTTTCCTGCTCGACAATTTACCCGGCGCGGGACACAACCCAGGCGCAATGGTTATGCTGAATAACAAAGTCTATGTTGCCAATAACACTACCGACAATCTCGCCGTTCTACAAAACGATCGCGTCGTCCAATATATTCCAACCGGCAAAAACCCGCGCGCGCTCGCGGCAGATCCGGCGCACAACCAGCTCTATGTTGCCAACAGCCAGGACAAGACCATTTCACTGATCGTGAACGATCGTGTGTCGTTGACGACGAGCATTGGTGAAACGCCGAACGCCCTGGTGTTTCTCGACAATCGGTTGTATGTTGGCAGTGATTCTGCCGCCAACATCCTAGTACTCGATCCCACCACGCTACAAACGCAAACCCGGCTAACTATTCCGAATGCGTTTAGCATCATCAATCTTGTCGGCGATGCGGTGCACCATCGTCTCTATGCCGCGCTCTATGACAAAACTGCCATCATTGACACAACGAATTTGAAAATTCTGGCAACACACAATACCCAAGGCAGTTACTTGACCTTGCTCGCCAATCCAACCAACGACAGCGCGCTCACTACATTGTACGACAGCAATACCAACACAAACTATCTCACCGCGTTCGACCCAGTTTCCGGTACCATACGCGGACGAGTCCCAGTAGGCAGTGATCCCAAGCAAGCCATTCTCACTACCGATGGCACGCGCGCCTATGTCGCCAATTCATTTTCCAACACCGTGTCAGTGATTGATGCGCGCAACCTGACTTTGCTCGCGACCATCCCGGTTGACATTTACCCGCTTGCGCTGGCACTCGACGAAAACATCCATCGGCTTTATGTTGCCAACAACACCAGCGACAACGTGATCGCGATTGACACGCAGACCAACCAGGTCGTCACCACCATCTCGCTTGCCATTCGCCCAACGATGCTGATTACCAACGAAACCACCCGCCGCATTTACGCGGCAAACCCTTCCACCGATTCGGTGTTTGTTATTCAAGACGCGCGCGTCATCCAGCAAGTCAGCGTGGGCAGACATCCCTTTGATTTGGCGCGCGACGCCAAGCACAATCGCATCCTGGTTGCCGATGCCGCCGCCAACACCCTCGCCGTGATTGACGAAGCGACACTCGGCGTCACATTCACGCAACCGATCACGCGCGAATTGCAAACCGTCGCCGTAGACAGCGCGCACAACCGCGTCTTTGCCAACAACATCATTCTCGATCTCGATTCGCTTGCGCCGATTGGAAATTTTTCGGCGCACGGCTTGACACTTGGCTCAATCATCCAGCCAAATTTTATTCGCGTCAACCCGAACACAAACCGCATATACGCCAACGGTGGGAATGGCGTCCCCGGATCGAACGGGCGCTATGTCACCTACACCTTCGACGGCGACACGTTACAACAACGCGGCACCTTGAATTATGCGGGTAACACCTCGTTCTTTGCGCTCGATCCGGAATCCAACCGCGTGTATCTCGCTGGCTCGCATCCACTCGCCGGGACAAATGAATTTGCCGTGTTTGATGCCAACGACGCCAAGCTATTCTCCATGTCCTTGCCCGCGCGCGCCGCTGGGATGGTGTACAATCCCCAAACGCATCACTTGTTTTTATCGCTAGTCACAAGTTACTCGCGCGAATTTGGGCCCACGCCTTCACCGCTAGACAATCAAATTTTGATTCTCGATACCACCTCATTTGGGATCGTCGGGACACTCAATGTCAACACACCCGGCGTCATGGCGCGGCTCGACAACACGATCTATGTCGCCAATCGCGAGGACGGCTCGATCACGTTAATTGACGATGCAAGCCTGCCGCCGCCGCCCGCGCCCACGCCAACCCGCACGCTTTCACCGTATCCTACCCTGCCGCCACCCACGCGCACCGCCACGCCGCGCGCCGCCACCGTTCCCGCTTTGCCGCAATGCACACAACCGATCACCGGCTTGGCATCGCGCCGCTGGAGCGCCGATATTGCCGCGCGCATCGGTTGCCCAATTGAAGGCGAGCGCAAAATTGGGCTTGCCCAGCAAGCGTTCGAACACGGCACCCTGTTCTGGCGCGCCGACACCCAGCGCATCGTGGTCTTGTTCGACGATAAAACCTGGGTTGAGTTTGACGATACCTGGGTCGCGGGTGCGCCAGAAGATTCTTGCTTGAACATCGGCGTGAGCGGCAATGGAATCAAACCGAAACGCGGCTTTGGCAAAGTCTGGTGCGAGCAAACCACCGTGCGCGCAAAAATTGGCGCGGCGACCACCAACGAAGTGGGTCTCGACGGCATCGCGCAACGCTTTGAGCGCGGGCAAATGTTTGGCGGCATACAAGGTCCCGTATTCGTTCTCACCGCCGATGGCAAATGGGAATAGAAAATTTTCACATGAAAGCAGATCAATGAATCAGCAGAAAAAAATTCGCGCGGTGATTTTCGATATGGGCGGCGTCATTCTGCGGACAGAAAATCAAGCGGGTCGCCGCAAGTGGGAAAAACAACTCGGCTTGAGCGACGGCGAATTGTCGCGCCGCGTGTTCACCTCCCAAGCCTCGGAATTGTGCGCAATCGGCAAACTGACCGAAGACGCTGTCTGGCAGGAAATCGCGGCGCAACTCAAACTGGACGACACGCACATGCGCGAACTGATTCGTGACTTTTGGGCGGGCGATCACGTGGACCTGACGCTCACGCAATTCATCCGCGATCTGCGTCCGCGCTACAAGACCGCAATCCTGAGCAATGCGTGGACAACCGGGCGCTGGGCAATTACGGAAAAATTTGGGCTGGGCGCTCTCACCGACACGATCATTACTTCGGCGGAAGAAGGCGTGGCAAAACCCGACGCGCGGATCTATCGCATCGCGCTCGAACGGTTGCAGGTGCAACCCGCCGAAGCGATCTTTGTGGACGACGTGGCGCAGAATGTCCAAGGCGCGCAAGCCGTTGGCATCTGCGGCGTTCAATTTTTCAACACGGCGCAAGCCATCGCCGAGGTGGAACAATGGCTTGCACAAGACCGCCCGCCATCTATGTTCTAGCCGCGAACGACACGGATCACACGAATACAAATAAAACATCAACACTGATTCGCGTCGTTCACGGCGGCAGTATCATTTGACAATGGGATTGAGCATACCCAGTTGATTTGAAATAACCAGGAATGATTTGTTGACCGCACGCCTGATCGTTGTATAATCGCTTTGAAATTCTATGCCGCCGTATCCAATCACGCTCGCCCTGTTCCTTTTCGCTATTCCGTGCGCCGCGTTCGCGCTGTACGCGTGGCGGCATCGCACGGTGGATGGCGCACGGCTGGTCACCGCGATCTTGGTCGGCAGTACCGTGTCGATGCTGGGCTATGGTTTGGAATTGATCGCACCCGATCTACCCACCAAAATGTTGTTCGTCCAAATTCGCTACTTGGGCATCAGCATCGTTGCGCCGGCATTTGTGCTCGCCGCACTGTGGTACGCCGGGTATGATCAATGGCTCGCGCCGCGCCGCATCGCCTTGATCGCCCTCTTGCCGGTCGTCTCCGAAATCGGCTTTCTCACGAACGATTGGCATCACCTCCACTATGTCACCGTCGGACTAAGCCACTCCTCCGACTTTCCCGAACTCGCCAAGACGAATGGACCGCTCTACTGGTTCTACATTACCCATTCGCTGGCGTACACTTTTATTGCCGTTGGCGTCATGCTCCAAACGTTCCTCGCCGCGCCGCGCGCCCAACGCAACCAGACCGGTCTCGTGTTGTTTGGCACGGCGACGCCGATGATTGCTACGCTGGTCTATCTCGCCGGCATTCGTCCGTACGGTTTCTTTAACTTTTTACTGCCTGCTTTTGCCATCACCGCGCTCTTGTATGGCTGGGCAATTTTCCGACATCGCTTGCTCGATCTGCGCCCCATCGCCAACCGCTTGGTATTGGATCGCAACCCGATGGGCGTGATCGTGATCGATCAAAACAGGCGCGTCGCCGATATAAATCACGCGGCGCGCGAGATGCTCAACCTCCAATCACGCGATGCGTTGGGCAAGTCCGTGAGCCAAGTCGCGGGCGAGTGGCGCGAGTTGGACGCCTACCTCGCGCGCGACACAACGGCAACGCAAGATGTGCCCTACGAACGCGCCGGCGTCCGCCGAGTATTCGCCATCGAAACGGCATCCCTGGGCGCAGAAGGTCATGTGATGATGGTGCGCGATGTCACCGAGCGCCGCGCCGCTGAACAGACCGCGCTGGCGCAACAACGCGTGATCGCCGCTGTGGAAGAACGCGAGCGCATGGCGCGCGAATTGCACGACGGCATTGCCCAAGTGATGGGCTATGTCAATCTGGAAACGGGGAATGCGCTCGAAGCATTGGCGCGCAACCAGATTGAGCCGGCACAGGCGACGCTCACGCACATGCGCGAAGTCGCGGCGGACGCGCACGCCGACTTGCGCGATTTCATCCTGGGTGTCCGCAGTGGCGAAACGCCGATCAAGGGATTTTTTCCTACGCTCGAACATTACGCCGAACAGTTTAACGCCAACTATGGCTTGCCCGTCACGCTCTCCAAGCCGGACGAATGGAACGACGCCACGCTCGATCCCACGGTCGAAGCACAACTGTTGCGCGTGATTCAAGAAGCGTTGACGAATGCGCGCAAGCACGCGCAGGCAACCGCCGTGACGGTAACATTTACGCTGACCGATCACACTGCCCAAGTGATCATCGCGGATAACGGCTGTGGCTTTACGCCGCTTCCGGTCGAACGACGCAAAAACCAGGCGCATTTCGGTTTGCAAATCATGCGCGAGCGCATCGCCGAGATCGGCGGCACGTTCGATCTGCGCTCGGTCGCGGGGCAAGGCACACAGATCATTGTTCAGGTTCCGCGCGCGGCAACGCCCGCCGATCATGCCAGCGGTCTGCGCGTCTTGCTCGTGGATGATCAGCCGCTCTTTCGGGATGGCTTACGAAATTTGCTCTCGGCGCGCGGCGTGCATATTGTCGGCATCGCGGACAATGGGCGGCAAGCGGTGGAGCAAACGCGCCTTGTGCAACCCGACCTGGTGCTGATGGATTTGCAAATGCCGGAGATGGACGGCTTGACCGCGCTCAAATTGATCAAAGCCGAATTTCCAGCGATCCGGGTCGTTTTGTTGACGGTGAGTCAAGACACCGAATCGTTGCGCGAGGCGTTGAACGCGCACGCCAACGGCTATTTGCTAAAGAACATCAACCCGCGCGAATTTTATGATATGCTCGAACGGATCATGCGCGGCGAAACGCTCGTTGCGCCTGACCTCGCCGCGCGCGCCATGAGCGACGAAACTCTGGCGCGGGACGCTGAATTGACCGCGCGGCAAAAACGCATCCTCGCGTTGATCGCGCAGGGCAAGACGAACAAGGAAATTGCGACCGAGTTTATCTTGACCGAAGCGGCGATCAAGTACCACGTCCGCCAAATCCTCGAACGGCTGGACGTGTCCACCCGCGATCAAGCCGTGGAAATTGCGCGTCAACGCGGATGGGTGGAAAGCAGTCGCTAGTCGATAGTCGTTAGCCAGGGTGTTGTCAAAGTCGTGTTGTGTCATTGCGAGGAGGCGTTTTTTGCCGACGAAGCAACACCTGCACTTGCGTGCGGTGCAAGTGTCCCCAACTGGCGAATTGGGGATTGCTTCGCCGCTACGCGGCTCGCAATGACAGGTCAGGATGACTTTGAAAGCCCTAGTCGTTAGTCAGTCGGCAGTAGACTGACCGTCCCCTTTTTCATCCTTCATCCTTCATCCTTCGTTTTTTCCCCTATTTACCGAGTGTTTTGAGTTTATCCTATTCCTTTATCCTCTATTTATCCTTCGTTTATTCCATCGGTTTTGCGTTTATGCCGTATAGTTGTCCTTGTCGCCGCCAGCAATTCCAACGCGATGCGGGCAAATGCTCGTTCCGACAAAAGGTAGAACCGATGCAAGCCAAACACATTCTCGTCGCGCAAGATTCGCTCTATCTCATCGCCATTGCGTCCGAATTGAGCCAACAACCCGGCGTGACCGTGACGAATGCCGCCGATATTTGCGACCCGTTCGCGCTTGCCACGCCGCCGGATATTATCTTTGTGGAAAAGAATAGCGTTCTATCGTCGGCGTTGGCGTTTATCCAAGCGTATCCGCACACGCCGGTTTTGGCGTTTGATGGACAGGCGCACACGGTGACGTTGCTTTCCGGCAAACAGGCGAGTTTGAATACATTTCCCGAATTGCTAGAAATCATTGGACAAAATTTCTGTTGATTCGCGGATCAGAGAAATCGCAGACAAAAAGGAGAAGAAATGAAACACGCCAGATGGTTTGGACACATTCTCAAGGGTATGTTGGTTTTGGTGTTGATGGTTTTGGCGTTAGCGATTGTGCCACAGACGCACGCCGCGCCGCGCGCGACCTGCACAACCTCGTCAGTCGGCACTTGGAGCGCCGCCACGTGGAGTTGCGGTTCGCCTGGGGCGGCGGATGATATTGTTATCGCTAGCCCGGGGAACATTACGCTGGACGGAAACAAGAGCGTCAACAGCGTAACTATCAACAGCGGCGCAACGCTCAATGTCTCGGCAAGCAACTATGCTTTGAACGTCGCGGGCAACTGGAGCAACAGCGGCACGCTCACACCGCGCAACGGCACGGTCATGTTCAACGGAAGCGCGGCGCAAACCATTTCTGGCGCAACCACGTTCTACAGTCTCAACATCAACAATACGGCGGCAGTGCCCAGCGACAGTG
>JBBIUF010000017.1:0-48290 GCA_037440365.1 Chloroflexota bacterium | reverse complement strand
TTGCGCCGCCGCGGGCGCGTCCGCCGCAATTTTTTCAAACGCAATATTCCACGTTGTCGCCACAGTGTCGGGATAATCGAGCGGCTTGAATTTTGGATCGCGCAACAGCTCGGCGCGATGCGCGTTGAACATGCGGAGGTAGCTGGCAAACGTCGCGCCCGTCGCTTCGATGAACGCGGCGGCTTGCTCCAACGCCAACGGCAGATCGCCCAGCGCGTCGGCGAGCGCGTTGGCGTCGGGCTGTGTCATTGCGAGGCGGGATTGCGTTGCGGCTTTGCTCGCCATGACAGCGGTATTGGTGCGGCGAAGCAAAAACGCAATGGCTTGATCGCGCGGCAACGGTTCCACGGGGAGCGCATCGCCGATATTTTTCCACGCGGGATTGCGCGAGGTGACGAGACAATGCGCGCCGCCGCTCGGCAAATAATCGCGCAGGTCGGCAGGCGTTTCGGCGTTATCGAAAATCAGCAGGCACGGACGCGCCGCCGGATCGCTCGTGTGTTGGCGCACCTGCGCAAGCACCGCGTCCACAATGAGACGCTGATCGCGCTCATCCTTTTGCGGCAAATCGAACGCGCGCGCGAGCGTGGTGAAATCGTTGGCGAGTGTCGTGGAGGTTTCTGCGCCGAGCCACCACACCGCGTCATATTCGTGCGCGTGGCGGTAAGCGTACTCGAGCGCGACGGATGTTTTGCCAACGCCGCCCAAGCCGTGAATCGCTTGCGTGATCGCGGCGGTTTGATGCGCGGTCAGAATTTTGTGCAAATCGGCAAGCAAGGTTTCGCGCCCGGTAAAGTTGGGATTGCGCGGTTTCAAATTGCAAATCGTGGGTAACGCGCCGGGAAAATGTTGCGCCGCAATCATGCCGCTGGCGGTTCCGGGAAATTGAAGCGGCGCGGCGGGTCGGGAGTGCTCGCGTTTAATGCGCGTGAGCAAGGTGTCGCGCGCGGCGGTCTCGGCGAGGTTGACGAGATCAATATAGACGATGGCGCGGAATAAACCATCGGGCTGGAAATCGCGGACGCGCACCGGAATCAATTTGCCTTGCGCGCCGGTGGGGTCTTGCGCGAACGCCGCCGCCCATTCCGGTTGCGTGAATCGCGCGGCGAGATAATTCGGCGAGAGGACGGCGATGGTGCGCTCACATTCGTTCGCGGCGCGGTGTATCTCTAGCGCGAAATTCGACCCCGCGACAAAATCCCACACTTGAATGATCGTGGTATAGCCCGCGTTGGTTAATTGTTGCGCGATCCATTCCGCCCAAGCTTGGTCGGCGTGCGTATAACTGATAAAGAAATCGGTCATTGGCGCAATCCCGCGAGCTAGAATGCGTGCTGGATGGATTATACCGTGTTTGGCGCGGCGCGGCAAAACAGGATCACGCGCGTGTTGAACTAGCTTACGCTGGCAAAATAAAATGAGCGGGCAGTATTTGCCCGCTCATTTTCTAGTCTAGGCTTGTGCCATTTGATGCTAGGTGTCAGAGCGAAATTAACGAAAGTTGGGGTAGTTGCGGGAGCAGAGATTGAACCACACGGTGCTCGGAGTGAAATTCAGCACGTCCACAATGTAATAGCTGTCAAGAGCGCCATTGTTTAATTTGCCCGACCAAGAGAGATCGCCGAGTTCGTACTTGTTCGGCATGCTCCGCCCTTCCGATTGTCCGACCCAATTGTCCCAAGTGGTCACGGTGCGCTCGTCAAAGAGATAGCGCAACGAGGCGTCATACGGCGTATAAACCTCAAACCGGAAATTATCGGGATTGCTTTTGGTCAGCGCCCACATGTAAATAACCAACTGGGTGTTCATCGCGTACGGAACTTTGTAGAACACATCGGAATAGTAACCGGGGGCGGGCGCCGCTACCACAGGTGCCCAATCGCAGGAAAGCGGCAACGGGTCGTTCGCCGTCTTACCCGTCGGAGCAGGTGGCGTGACAGGACCTTGCGCCATTGCTGGCATCGCAACTACCGTCATCAACGCAATGAGCAACACAACCGGAATCAACCACTTGAATGTCGTTTTCATTTCTCCTCCTTGAGAGTTTTGGAATCAAGACTGATCGCGCTTTGGTTACTTGATTTTCTCACCGCATCGCGTCATCAAGGTTACACTGATACTATAACTCTGGAACCCTGGTCGGTCAATAGTACCGCGTTACTTTTTGTACATACCCGGCACATAAACCTGATTGCGTTGTCCGAGCTTGAGAACAGTTTGTCTCAAATGGCGCTGTTCAACAAGCGATGAGCGATCGATTTGCATAACGGCGCTTTGGTGCGGTGGCATAGCGTGTTTGCCTACCGATATTTTTGTTTGACCGATGCTTGGCTTTGATATACAATCGCGCCATGGAAATTAATTATCGCAACAAGAAATGGCAAGACTTGAAACCCGGCGCGACCGCGCGCGACACGCTCAAGAAATTGAACATTGATCTCGAAAGCGTGCTGATTATCGTCAATGGCAAGCTCGTCACGGATGATGCGATCCTGCGCGAAGGTGACGAGATCAAACTTGTGGCGGTGGTATCGGGCGGATCAGGTTATTGCGGATTTTAGACGGCTTATGGAAAAATCTGAAACTCGCAATCTGAAAGAGTTGAATGCATTGCAATAAATGTCAAGCGAACGCGATCATCAATATGCGCCATCACAAGCTGGCGTTGTGCGGCGAGCATTACATTGAATGGTTTGTCGCGCAGACTGAACGCGCCATCGAAAAATATAAAATGTTCAAACGCGATGAACGGATTCTGGTGGCGGTGAGCGGCGGCAAGGATTCGCTGTCGTTGTGGGATGTGCTGTTGCAACTCGGCTATCAAGCCGACGGGTTGTACATCGGTTTGGGCATCAACGACCCCGAGCCGTACTCGAATATCTCGCTGGAAAAGACGCAAGCATTTCTCGCGGCTATCATTGCAAGCCGCGAAGCGACGACGGCGCGTTTGCAAGCTGAACAACCTCCGGTTGCTGATGCGGCGCTTTTGCAAACATCGTCCGCCATGACATTCGTTCCCACGCTACACGTTGTGGACATTGAAGCGACTTTCGGCAAGACGATTCCGCAGATCGCGCGCGAGAAACGCCGCGGGCAGGGGCGACCCTGTTCCGTCTGCGGGTTAACCAAACGTTATGTGATGAATCGGCTCGCGCACGATCACGGGTATGCGGTCCTCGCCACTGGGCACAACCTCGATGATGAGGTGGCGGTACTGTTTCAAAATACTTTGCGGTGGCAAACGGAATATCTTGCGCGTCAGGCGCCGGTGTTGCCAGCCTCCCAGGAAGGGTTGACGAGAAAGGTCAAGCCGCTCGTGCGTTTTTACGAACGCGAAACGGCGGCGTATGCGCTCGCGCGCGGCATTGCTTACATCTATGAAGAATGTCCGCACGCCGTTGGCAATCTCACCAATTTTTACAAGACCTTGTTGAATCAACTCGAAACCAATTCACCCGGCGCCAAGTTGGCGTTCTATCTCGAATTTATTCGCGCGCGCGGCGATGGTTTATTCGATGGATATAATCGCGCGGAAACGGTTCATGCGTGTGATCAATGCGGTCAGCCGACGAGTGTGCCGGGGCATTGCGCGTTTTGTCGGATGTGGGATGTTGATCAGCTAGTCAAGTAGCCGAGCAGTGAGATCGGCAAGACGGGAGAGCCGCCATTCGCAATTCACAATCTGCCATTCGCAGTTCGCAATCGGGACTCGTCAGCGCGGCGGTAATTATTTCGCTGGGTAACGTCGCGAGCCGCATCCTGGGTCTTGTGCGCGAGACGGTGATCGCATACCTGTTTGGCGCGACGGGCTATGTGAGTGTGTTTCGCGTCGCGTCCACGATCATTCAAACGCTGTATGATTTTCTTGTGGGCGGGATGGTGAGCGCGGCGCTCGTGCCCGTCTTTTCCGATTTTGCCTCGGCGGATAAACGCGATGACTTGTGGCGCGTCGCAAGCATCGTCTTGAATGTGCTTGCGCTCGCGCTCGCTGTTGCCGTGCTCCTCCTTGAAATTTTTGCGCCGCAATTAGTGTGGATTCTGGGCGGCGGTTATGACGCCGATCTGCAATCTGCCGCCGTTGAGATGATTCGCCTCGTTCTGCCAGCGGTGTTCTTTCTCGGTTTATCTGGCATCATCACGGGTTTACTCTACTCGCTCAAACGCTTTGCCTATCCCGCGTTCACGACGGTTGCCTACAATGCGGCGATTGTGATCATTGCGCTGGCGTTGTCGCCGATGTTTGGCATCACGAGTTTGATCATCGGCATCATAATTGGCGCGGCATCCCAGGTGGTGTTGCAATTGCCGGGTCTGCGCGATATGCGCTATCGGGTCGTGATCGATTTTTCGCATCCCGCCTTGCGCAAAATTTTGAAATTGTATGTGCCGGTCGTGGCGGGCTTGTCGATCAGTATAGTCGGTGTGGCAATTGATCGCAACCTGGCATCGCACACGGGCGCACAATCGTTGGCATGGATGCAGGACGCCACGGTGCTGATCCAATTTCCGCTGGGCTTGGTTGCCACTGCCATCTCCATGGCAATTCTGCCGGAACTCAGTCGGCAATCGTCAGCCGCTGGTCAACCGTCGCCAACGATCAATTTCCAAAATACGCTGGCGTTTGGCATCAAACTGGTCTTGCTCTTGATTCTTCCGGCAACACTTGGCTTGTTTGTCCTCGCGCGTCCGATTGTGGTGTTGCTGTTTGAGCATGGCGCATTTACCGCGAACGATACCGCCGCGACGGTCACGGCGGTATCGTTTTATTTGATCGGGTTGCCGTTTGCCGCGATTGATCAGCCGCTGGTCTTTGCGTTTTATGCGCGCAAGAATACGTTTTTGCCCAACCTCGTCGCGTTTGCCGGAGTCGCGATCTATTTGGTCGTCGCGTTGGCGCTGGTTCAGCCGCTAGGCATGATCGGCTTGGTGATCGCAAATTCGGCGCAACTGACCGGGCACGCGCTCATTATGTTGTGGCTCACGCATTCCCGGCTCGGCGGATTTGGTGAATCCGCAATGTTCGCGACAACAGCAAAAATTTTGCTTGCCTCGATCCTGATGGGCGCGGCGGCATTTGGATCGCTTGCCATATTGCCCAATTCCAACGTCTTGCGCGTGATCGTGCCAGCCATAATCGCGGGGGTGATTTATCTTGCGTTGCTCTGGCTGTTGCGCGTGCGCGAAGTGGATCGCCTGGTACAAATTGTGCTTGCGCGTGTGCGACGATGAGAATATAATCGTACCGGTATGCGGTTGATCAAGTGAACGATACGCGCGCATGAATTTCACGCCGCGTGTTGCCAGCGATTAGAAAAAGCACATCCTTTCGAAAGGAAAATAAAATGTTGACCAATTTGCCGAATGACATTCCTGCGTTGATGCAATGGACGTGGACAGACATTGAACCGTATTATCACGAACTCGCGGCGCGCGATTTGGATGCCGCGCATGTGGACGCCTGGCTGGCTGATTGGACTGCGTTGGATGAACGCATTAGCGAAATAGCATCGCGGCTCAATTTGGCAACGACCCAAAATACGACGGACAAGATGGCGGAGCAAGCGTTCTATGCGTTTCTGGATCACATTTATCCCGCGGCAGAAGCGGCGGATCAAAAACTTAAAGAGAAATTATTAGCGAGTGGGTTGGTGCCGCATAATTTTGTGTTGCCGCTCAAAAAAATGCGCGCGGAGGCGGACTTGTTCCGCGAAGCAAATTTGCCGTTGCTCACGCAAGAACAAAAATTGGCGATGCAGTACCAGCAAATCATTGGCGCGCAAACAGTGCAATGGCAGGGGCAGGAACTGACCATCGCGCAATTGCGCCCGATCAA
Organism: Chloroflexota bacterium; assembly: GCA_037440365.1. Lineage (GTDB taxonomy): Bacteria > Chloroflexota > Anaerolineae > UBA4142 > UBA4142 > JBBIUF01. The sequence goes on along the minus strand of JBBIUF010000017.1, from coordinate 42,457 downwards.
TCTCGATTCCGATCGGGCAGTGCGTGAACGCGCGTGGCGCGCCGCGTCGGAGCGGCAGTTGGCAGATCGCGCCACGCTCAATGCGTTGTGGAAAGAGTTTCTGACTTTGCGGCGCGCGCTGGCTCGGAATGCGGACAAATCCGATTTTCGCGCGTACCGTTGGCAACAGTTCACGCGGTTTGATTACACACCCGAAGATTGTTATACATTTCATCGCGCCATCGAAGAGACGGTTGTGCCAGCGGCAAAACAGATTTACGAAAAACGCCGCAAGCAATTGGGCGTATCAACATTGCGCCCCTGGGATTTAGACGTCGATCCACTGGGGCGCGCGCCGCTCAAACCCGTCAATACGGTTGCCGAACTGCAAGCTGTGGGTCAAGCAATTTTTGAGCGCGTCGATCCGCAACTGGCCGCATTTTTTGCGACGATGCGCCGCGAAGCATTGCTCGATCTGGATAATCGGAAGAACAAGGCGCCGGGCGCATATTGCACATCGTTCCCCATGTCCAAGCGTCCATTTATTTTTGAGAACGCGGTTGGTTTGCACGATGATCTGCAAACGCTCTTGCACGAAAGCGGACACGCGTTCCACGATTTTGAAATGTATGGGTTGCCCTATGCGCGCCAACGAGCGATTGGGATGGAGTTCGCCGAAGTTGCTTCGATGAGCATGGAACTGCTTGCCGCGCCCTATCTTGCGACAAGCCAGGGCGGAGTCTATTCCGATGCGGACGCGGCGCGCGCGCGGATTGAACACCTCGAAAAAAATATCTTGTTCTGGCCCTATATGGCGGTCGTGGATGCGTTCCAGCATTGGGTCTATGAACATGCGGATGCCGCAATGGATGCGGCGCAGTGTGATGCCGAATGGTCGCGTCAATGGCAACGCTTTATGGTTGGCGTAGATTGGAGCGGGCTGGAGGTGGAGCTGGCAACGGGCTGGCATCGCAAATTGCATATCCATGAACTTCCATTTTACTATGTTGAGTATGGACTGGCGCAATTGGGCGCGACCCAGGTTTGGGCGAACGCACTCAAAAATCAAACGCAAGCGGTTGCGGCATACCGGCGTGCGCTCGCATTGGGCGGAACGGAAAATTTGCCGCAACTGTACGCGGCGGCGGGCGCACAATTTGCATTTGATGCCACAACGCTGGGCGCGGCAGTGGATCTCACCATGCGCACAATTGCAGAACTGGAAGCGTAATGGCAGACAAACGCACGGTGGACGATTTATCGCTTGAGGAATTGGAAACGCTAGTCGAGCAACGCCGCCGCATTGAACGCGCGCGGCAATTTGCGGACGATGGCAATGGACGCCGCTTTCGCCCGGTTACCGTCTTGCCCGTAGAATCAGAACCAGCCAAACCCACAGCGGCGCGCGCCAAACGCTCAGTCAAGACCTGGCGTGATCGTGTGTTGTTCGCGGTCGAGGTGATCGCGGTCCTGGGATTGATCGCGATCATTGTTGGCTCGCTGACGAATTTGCAGACGTTAAACCAGGAAGCCGCCCAAGCCGCGCATGGGCCTACTTTTAATCCAACAACCCTCGCCAATGGCAACGGTCAAGATTTACCCGGTTCGTCATTTCCGCCGCCGAATCCATTGAGCGAATTGCCCGGCAGTTCGTTCGCGCCGGAAGCCGCGCCGCCCGCGCTCGGCGTGAAACTGCAGGCGATTGCCGCGTTGCCAGTGCCAACGCCGGGTCCACGTTCGCCATCGCGCATTGTCATTCCCGCGATCAATTTGGATTGGCCAGTGGTGCAGGGCGATAGTTGGGATGAATTGAAACAGGGGATTGGACACCGCGTTGGCTCGGTGAATCCAGGCGAACGAGGCAACCTAGTTTTGTCTGGGCATAATGATGTGTATGGAGAACCGTTTCGTGATTTGGATAAATTGGACGTAGGCAAAGAAGTACTTGTGTATGCTGGCGGCACATCGTATCGTTATGTCATCAAAGCCAAGCGCGTGGTGTTGCCTACGGATTTGAGCGTGTTGGCAACTTCGAAAAATCCGGTGATTACGCTGATTACCTGCACGCCCTATCGCGTGGATACGCATCGGCTCATTGTCATGGGTGAACTCGCACCGTGAAATGAAAGTTGGAGATTTACGACATTTCGTTTATAATCGCCGTCGGTATTATCATACCGAAATTGATTGAGGAGGAAGTCATGCCCCAGAAAACTCGCAAGATGAAACAGCGCGCGGCACAACGTCGTGTGTCAGATGTTGCGCCGGTATCAGCGCCCAGCGCCGCCGCGCCGAGTGCGCCCGTGAGCGATCCGACCGCGCGTTTGCGCCCCGCGTTTTCGAATACCCGTGCCTCAACGCCGCTCGAATTTGATTATTCGTACATTTACAACGATCTCAAGCGCATTGCGTTGTTTGCGGCTTTCTTTTTCGTGGTTTTGATTGCCTTGTCGTTCGTCATTAAATAACGTTTCACAGTAACCGACAAGAACAGAGACGCGGTAACGGAGCAATCCTGTTATCGCGTCTCTGTTTATCCGTCGCGCGAAAACAGGTCGGGGGTAGATGCGCGTGGAAACCCAATGGCATTGCGCAAGCCCAGGTCGAGCAGGGTGTGCGCGATCAAGCAATACCATAGATTTTGTGTGTAGAGAAAAATGAGCGTGCTGATGATCGCGAGACTGCCGTTCCACAAAGGCGCATCGGCGCGTGTAATCTCGCGGACGTTCGCGCGCACTTGGGGATTACTCCAGCCCGCGAGATAGGCGAGCGCGAGTCCGAACAAACTGCCCCAGTAAAAATTGCCTAGCCATAAAATTGGGCCGCTCCGATAAAATGCCCAATGGGCTTCCTGATACATAACTTCGATGATGCGCCGCGCCCAACTCCAGCCGCGTTCGTCGCCCGCGTCTGGATGTTCCTGGCGGGTGTAGGGCCGCCACACCCACAAGGCAACGCCGCCCGCGCCTAATACGAGCGCAGTGAAAATTGGAATGGGCGCAATCCAATCCATGCCCCACACCCCGAGCGCGCGCGTGGTATTATATCCAAGCATCAGCGTCGCATACGGAACGGCAAGGTAATAGAGCCAGCGGATCGCATAGCCCATCAAGCGCGCCAGGTGCGATGTGTTTGCCCATGTCACGAGTGCGCCGAGCCGTCCTGTGTTGCGTTGCCGATTCAGCCATGCCAAATTGGCGGCCAAGCCATAAACCGCGATTGACGCGCCGATGACGATTGCCAGGGCATGGCGCGGATCAATGGCGGAGAAAATATCGTTCACGTTCCCGCTTTCTTTTCGGCGCTGGGAGTTGGCACTGGCGCGATCAGGGTAATCCGCGTGCCTTGTCCGGGTGCCGAGTCAATATTCAGGTTGCCGTCAATCAAGCGTGCGCGATCACGCATATTTTGCAAACCCAGACTGGCGCGTTTGTCGTATGCGTTTTCCACTTGGGCGACATTAAACCCTGGACCTTGATCTTGGATTGTGGCGATCAATGAATTGTCTTGGCGCGTGAGACTAAGCACGATCGGCGTATGGTTGGCGTGTTTGCGCGCATTGCCGATCGCTTCTTCGACGATAGCGAAAACCGTGGTGGCAAAATTGCTGTCCAAGTCATTGCCGAACGTATCGGATTCAATTTGGATCGGCACATTTTCGGATTCACGCAGGCGTTCGCAGAATTGCACGAGCGCGGCGGACAAGCCCTGGGTTTCGAGCGAGAGTGGGCGCAGGGTGAACAAAGCCGTGCGGATTTCCTTGACCGTTTGTTGCGCGGTCGCGCGTGCTTTTTCGATTTCCGCTTTGGCTTCGGCTGGGTCGTGATCCATCAAGCGCTTGATATAATCGAGTTGCATCACCAAGCCAGCAACTTTTTGCGTGGGGCCATCGTGCAGATCGCGGGCGAGTTTGTGGCGCAATTCGTTTTCGTTATGGATGATGCGATCTTGATCTTGACGCAGAGTCTGGTACAGTTTGGCGTTTTGAAACGCAATTCCCGCTTGGCTTGTAAACGCGCGCATCAATTCTAGATATTGGGGCGTGGGACGGCGGGGCGCCGGGCTAGCGAGCACCACCACGCCGTATTGTTCCATGCCAGCTCGCAGTGGAAAGCACACTCCATTGCGACAGCGTTGCAACGCGCCGAACGCGCCCAGCTCGGGATCGTTTTGGATGCTGTCAAAGATCACGGCGTCGCCCGTTTTCATGGTTTCCGCCACGATGCCGGATTTGCCCGGAATGTGAATCAATTCATCCCGCCGCTCAAGGTTGCGCGCGGTGGCAACGCGCAAACGCGGCGAGGGTTCTTGCGCGTCAAAGAATAAAGCAATGCCTACCGGAGAACCATCGTCCCGCCGCGCGGCAGGTAATCCTTTGATGCCAGCTTCGAGCATGTTTTCCAAGACGGGCGTATAACTTGTCGTCAGACTCATCGAATCCGTTGTTTGATACAATAATTTTGCGCCTGCCACGGCTTGACGTAATTCAACGAGTTCGAGCGTTGCGCCTTTAAGCGCGGCTTCTTTTTCATGTTGTGAAAGCGTCCCGGTCATCGCGGTGGCGGTGAATAATGCGGCAATGGGTATTAGGGTTGCGACAAAATCGCGTGGAATAGTGCTGGTCGTTGGCACGAGTGCGTGCGCGCCAATCGAAAGCGACAACGAAGCGGCAATAATCATCCCGGCTTGTGGTCCAAAACGAACTGCGCCGACGAGGGCTGGAAAAATCAGCATGAATGCAAGGAGGTTGTAATTTGAATCAATGAGGTACGGCAAGATTCCAAAAGCCAACGTGTCAAAGGCCAGTGTGAGTGCTGGGAGTGGTTGAATCAATCTTGGGGCCAAGTAAAGTACTGCGCCAATGCCAAGATTGACCACAGCGAACACGCCCAGCCAAATCCATAACGCGGTCGGGATCACGCCGCCCGTGTCGAACCACGCAATGGGCAGGACGAGAACCCACAGCATCCAGCGAACGCGGAATAACAGCGTATCAACGCGCACGGAAAAAAATTGTGCCGGGTCTGCCACGCGACCTCCACGACCAAGGGTGATAGCACCTGCAACAATCGAGCGCCACCACTAAAGAACCGCGGCGAAAATTCCGCCGCGGTTGGGGTGAGTGGGCGGTATAGGAGTCGAACCTATGACCTCGCGGATGTGAACCGCGCGCTCTAACCAACTGAGCCAACCGCCCGTTACGTCGCGCATTATAGCACGCCCAACACCAAATTGCAAATTTTATTTGCGGGTCATTGACAGTCGCCTGGCTCTATCCTATAATGCCCGTGTTTTCATGTGGCAAGCTGGGATGCATTCGTTATTTGTTCCACTCTGTAGAGTGTGCTAAAATACAATTACCGAATGTGGGTAGGACGATGTTTGTGGAAGAACAAATCCGCGCGTTTCTCGATGTGTTGCAACACGAAAAAAATTATTCGCGAAATACGATTGAGGCGTATCACAACGACCTCAATCAGTTTTTGCTGTTTGTGATCAATGAGCGCCCAGCGTTGACGCAGTGGGGGCGTGTCGATAAGACACTCTTGGTGATGTTTGTTCAGCATTTGACCGCGCGAGAATATACACCCGCTTCCGTCGCGCGCAAGGTTGCCGTGATTAAATCGTTTTATCATTTTTTGATGGCGCGGCAACTGGTGGATGATAATCCGGCATTGACGCTTGGCTCGCCCAAAGTTGAAAAACGGTTGCCGCAAATTCTCACGGCGGATGAGATTGCGCGTTTGTTGCTTGCTCCAACCCGGCACAGCACGCCGAAAGGATTCCGGGATCGCGCGCTGTTAGAATTGTTGTGCGCCAGCGGTGTGCGCGTCACCGAATTGGTTTCATTGAATATGGACGATGTGAATTTCCAAGTCAACACGATCCATTGTTGGGGGCATGGCTCGAAACGACGCGTCATTCCCATTCCTGAACATACTGCCGAGGCGCTCGGATATTATTTGGAACGTGGTCGCCCCATTCTGACTGCGAATGGCGACGAGCGCGCGTTGTTTGTCAACCCGCGCGGTGAACGCTTGACTCGGCAAGGCATGTGGTTGATTATCAAAGAGTATGTCAAAGAAGCCGCAATCGAAACGATGGTGACGCCGCATACCTTACGGCATTCGTTTGCCGTGCATTTACTCAACCAGGGCGCGGACTTGGCGAATGTGCAACATTTGCTGGGTCACGCAAGCATTGCGACAACTCAGGTGTACTTGCAGTTGGCGACGACGCCAGTGGAACCCGAAACCGAGTTGACGCCCGAACCACTTTAATTGGCGAAGGAGAAACTTATGGGCTATGTTGAATCGCTGTTAGCGACGGATGAGAAAATTGTATTCAAAACGCGACAACACTGGATCGTGTTATTCAGCGCGGCGCTCAGTGCGCTATTTGTTGTGCTCGTGTTCATTGCGTTGGCAATCGTGGGCTATATTTGGTCAAGCAATGGACTCTTTTTAAGCTTGCTTGCTTTGGCGCTTATCCCGGTGTTTTCGTTTGGCTTGCGCTACATGACCTGGTGGAACGAAGAATATATGCTCACCAACCGCCGCGTGATTCAAGCCAAAGGCACGATCAATAAACGGGTCTTTGATTCATCGCTGGAAAAAGTCAACGATGTGGGTTTGTCGCAATCGTTTTTAGGACGTTTGTTAGGTTATGGTGACGTGGAAATTATGACCGGTAGCGATTACGGTTTGAATAAACTGTCCAAAATCGCCGCGCCCATCAAATTCAAAACCGAGATGCTCAATCAGAAAGAAGCGATGGGGCATGACGAACGCATGCCGCATGCGGCGGGTGGCGCGCACGACATTCCCGCGATGATCGCCGAGCTGGACGTTCTGCGTCAGCAAGGGGTTTTGACTGAAGCGGAATTTCAGCAAAAGAAAACGCAGTTACTTGCGATGATGAAATAGGTGAAACTTGGTTGATTCATTTTTAACGCGCACCGATTATGAGCGCGCCACGCAATTCATTGCTCGTCAAACACAACACCAACCGACTGTCGGCTTGATTTTGGGATCGGGACTCAATGCGCTCGCCGATGAAATTGCAAACGCGGATCGGATTCCGTTTGGCGATATTCCGGGCTTTCCGGTTTCGACTGTGCCGGGACATGCGGGCGAATTAGTGATCGGCGATTTAGCTGGCCAAACGGTGTTGGCCATGCGCGGGCGTGCGCATTACTATGAGGGCTATACGTTACAGCAAACGACGTTGCCAGTGCGCGCCATGCGCCTGCTCGGCGTTGAAACGTTGATTGTAACCAATGCGGCAGGTGGGATTAACGCCGCGTATCATGCGGGCGATTTGATGCTGATTGTGGATCAACTTAACCTGGTTGGCATGGCGGGGCTGAACCCGTTGCGCGGTCCTAACGATGACACGCTCGGTCCGCGTTTCCCCGATATGACGAATGCGTATGATCCCGGTTTGCGCGCTCTGGCGCGCGCGGTTGCCGATGAATTGCGCGTGACGTTGCATGAAGGCGTCTATATGATGCTTGCGGGGCCCTCGTTTGAATCGCCCGCCGACGTGCGGCTGGTGCGTTTGTTGGGCGCAGATGCGGTGGGCATGTCCACTGTGCCTGAAGTGATTGTCGCGCGGCATGGGGGAATGCGCGTGCTGGGGCTCAGTCTTATTTCCAATTCGTTGGCGCATGGGCATGACAAGGTGAGCCACGAAGAAGTATTGGCGGCTGGCAAAAATGCCGTGCCGCAATTGACCGCGATCATCAAAGGAGTGTTGGCGCAATTGTCGGCGCGCGAACTATGAAACCGAAAAAATTTTCAAAAATCCTTGTGCCGGTGCGTGGAATCCCTTCAGACGATGAATCGGTTCGCTTGGCTTGCCGAATCGCGCGGCAAGACAAAGCGAGCGTGCTGATCGTTTATGTGATTGAAGTGGGGCGCAGTTTGCCGCTCGATGCGGAAGACCTCGAACAGGTGCGCCGCGCTGAATTGGTGTTGGAGCGCGCGGAGCAAGTTGCCAAAGAAACGGGCGAACCCATTGAAACTGAAATGTTGCAGGCGCGGGAAGCTGGTCCGGCGTTGGTGGATGAAGCCGTGGCCAATAACGCCGACCTGATCGTAATGGGCTTGCAATATCGCAAACCCATCAACGAATCACCGCTTAGCACAACGACAGGTTATATTATGCGGAACGCATCGTGCCAGGTCTGGCTCTGTCGCTCCGCCATCAGCGACGAAAAAAAATCCGAGCCAGGGTAAGCGCGCAGTTGAGCAAACGGCTCGGCGACCAATTTAGTGCGGTTCAACTAGTCTCTGGGTTGAGATCAGGTGAGCCGTTTTACTTTGCCTTAAAATTTCCAAAACTCCTTTACGTGTAACAATTTTCGTGGTATATTGTGCGTGAGGATTTTATTTATGAAAATTATCATCTTGGGTTGTGGTCGGTTAGGCGCGCATCTCGCGCGCCGCTTGGATACTGAAGGTCATGCGGTCACGGTGATCGATCGAACGAATGAATCGTTCGCGCGGCTTGGAATTGATTTCAAAGGCGAAAAAATTCTTGGCACTGGGATTGACGAAGATGTGTTGCGTAACGCGGGGATTGAGCAAGCCGATGCGTTTATTGCGTTGAGCAACGGCGATAATACGAACGCGATGGCGGCGGAAATTGCCAAGCTCGTGTTCAAGGTGCCGCGGGTCGTCGCGCGGCTGTACGATCCGGTCCGGGAAGACACGTTTCACACGCTGGGCTTGATGGAAACGGTATGTCCTACCGTGATGGGCTCGGACAAGATTCATGACATTGTGATGGGTAGCGTTAATCCAAAATAGATTGATTTTGTAATGAGGCCTGGATGTATATCATTGTGGTCGGTGGCGGTAAAGTTGGTTACTATCTTGCCAAAACGTTGCTCAACCAAGCGCACGAAGTCTTGATCGTCGAACGCGATAAACGTAAATGTGACGTCATTGCCGCCGAACTGGGCGGCATTGTGATGCGCGGCGATGGCACAGATTCAACCGTGATGGAAGAAGCCGGGATGGCGCGCGCCGAGTTGACCATTGCGGTGACGGGCGACGACGAAGATAATTTGATGATTTGCCAAATGGCAAAGAAAAAATTTGGCGTCAAGCGCACGATCGGTCGTATTAACAACCCCAAGAACGAGCGCATTTTCAAACTACTCGGCATTGATAATACCGTTTCGGTGACCGATTTGATTCTCGCGCAAATCGAGCGCGAAATTCCAGCTCATTCGCTTGTGCATCTGCTCACGTTGCGCGAAGCCGGGGCAACCTTTCTCGAAACCAAAGTGCCAGAAAATTCGCGCGCGGTGGGCAAACCGTTGCGCGAGTTGGGCATTCCAGATAACTGCGTCATCCCGCTAATTATTCGCAACGGCAAAGGCGTTGTGCCATATGGCGATACGGTCTTGATGGTTGGCGACGAAGTAGTTGCCGTAACTACACTAGACCAAGAAGATGTTTTAGAGCGCGTGCTGGGTGGTTTAACGCAAACCAAGTAAAATTCAATCCGAGATTCAGATCCGAAAGGGGCGTGATCAAGCGCGGTCGAAATTCGCGCAGGGACGTCGGCGGAACTCTCCGTCGGCGAAGCGTGGAAGGGATCGCACCAGAAAGCCAGTCGGGCGAGCCGATAGCTCGGGCGATTATAATCAATGCGTGCCAAAGCACGTCAACAAAATTTCAAAAGGAAGGTAACCACAAACGATGGAAGCGTTGACAACTGAATATATGGAAAAGGAGCCCCCGGGTAAGCCTCCCTTACGGAGCCGCCTCTGGGCTGATGTAACACCGGAACAATGGAGCGATTGGCGCTGGCAGATGCAGAATCGCGTCACCACGCTAGAACAACTCCGCCAATTGATCCATTTGACGCCGGACGAAGAACAAGCGGTGCGCCTCAAGCCCGAATTGAAAATGGCGATCACGCCGCATTTTGCCGCATTGATGGACCCCGACGATCCTAATTGCCCGATCCGCCGCCAGGTAGTCCCAACCATGGCGGAATATACGCTAGACGATCCCGATTTGGAAGATCCGCTCGGTGAAGACGCGCACATGCCTGTCCCAGGGTTAGTGCATCGTTATCCGGACCGCGTGTTGGTTGATATTACGGATCAATGTGTTGCCTATTGCCGGCATTGCACGCGCCGCCGCTGGGTTGGCACCGGGATGATGCCAGCGCACAAGAGCCGCATCGAAATGATCGCACAATACCTTGAAGCGCATCCCGAAGTCCGCGATGTCTTGATTTCCGGCGGCGACGGCTTGTTCCTTTCCGACGAAATGCTCGAATATGTGCTCGCGCGCTTCCGCGCCGTCCCCTCGGTCGAGATCATCCGCTTTGGCTCGCGCATCCCCATCTTTCTTCCACAACGGATCACGGACAAGATGGTTGAAACGATCCGCAAATATCACCCAATTTGGATCAACATTCACATCAACCATCCCAAAGAGATTACGCCCGAAGTGCGCGAAGCGTTAGCCAAGCTAGCGAACGCGGGCGTGCCACTGGGCGCGCAAACCGTGTTGATGGCAGGGATCAATGATTGTGCGAATACGATGAAAGCGCTCATGCACGAACTCGTCCGCAACCGGGTGCGTCCCTATTATCTTTATCAATGCGACCTGTCGCAAGGCATTGGACATTTCCGCACGCCGGTCAGCGTGGGCATTTCCATCATTGAAGCGTTGCGCGGACACACAACCGGTTTTGCCGTGCCAACTTTTTGTATTGATGCGCCTGGCGGCGGCGGCAAAGTTCCCGTCATGCCGCAATACCTGATCTCGCAAAGTGATCGCAAAGTCATCGTCCGCAATTTTGAAGGCGTGATTGCGACCTATGCCGAGCCAGAAGTCTACGAACATCATCATAACGATCATTGCGAATACTGCCGCCGCGCCGCGCCGAAAGACGGCGTTGCCAAATTGCTCGCAGGCGATGCGGTAGTGTTAGAGCCGGAAGGGTTGCGCCGTAAACAACGCCGCGTCAAAAAACTGGATGCGGAAAAGAAGACGCGCCGCAAGACGCAAATTCGCTTCCCCGTTAAAACTTTGCAACCGACCGATAATCTACTTGCGCTTGAATCGGTGATGCCCGTACCCGCTCGCAACGGCAAAGCTCGCCCCAATGGGAATGGAAATAGCAAAGTGCACACCGAAGGATAGTCAATGAAGAAATACACAGTTGCCCTCCTCTATAATCTCAAACAAAATGCGCCGCATCGTGAGGGTGAGCAGTGGGATGCGTGGAACGAACTGGATAACGAAAAAACTGTCGGCAACATTGAACGCGCCTTGCGCGCTGGCGGTCACGAAGTGATCGGTATGGAAGGCGACGTCAATCTGGCTCAGAAATTATCGCATTACCAAGTTGACATTGCCTTTAACACATGCGAAGGACATCGGGGCGCATCGCGCGAATCCCAAGTCCCGGCGATCCTTGATGCGCTCGGCGTGCCGTATACCGGCTCGGGCGTGATGACCTTGTCGGTCGCGCTGGACAAGCCGATGGCAAAGCGCGTGATGGAATTTCATGGCTTGCCCACGCCCAAATTTCAAACCTTTATCACCGGCGAAGAGCGGCTCGATCCCAAATTGAAATTTCCGCTCTTTGTAAAACCCAGCCGCGAAGGTTCCGGGATTGGCGTCAGCGCAAAATCAGTTGTTCGCCATAAACGCGAACTGCGCGAGCAAGTGGCGTTTTGCATCGGCGCGTACCATCAGCCCGCGCTGGTCGAAGAGTACATCGAAGGACGCGAATTCACGCTGGGTATCCTCGGCAACCTGCCCTGGGCCATTGCGCCGCGCACTGATGGCAAGCCGCTCAGCCCCATTCCGGCGCTGAGACATGCCAACCCAAGCGTCACTGTTGCTCGGACCAAGGTGCCGGACACGTTGCGTATCTTTCCACCGCTCGAAGTGGATTTGACGCCGTGTCCCGCCGACCAAGCCATGTTGTATACGTCCGTCATCAAAAGCCAAATGTACGAAGTGCCAAAATATCTTTGCCCCGCGCCAGTTTCCAAAGCTCTGTGGGTCAAGATGGAACGCTACGCGGCAGGCGCGTTTGCCGCGCTTGAATGTACCGACTTTGCGCGCGTTGATTTTCGCATTCGCCAAGATACCGGCGAGCCGACGATCCTGGAAATTAATCCACTCGCGGGCTTGCAAGAAGGCATCAGCGATATTGTGATGGCTGGCGAAGCCGATGGCGTGCCATACGCCGCGTTGATCAATGGCATTCTCGATGCCGCCATGCAACGCTATGGCATGATCTGATTGCCTCTGGCACATGAAACGGAGCGGGGTGCGGACGATGCGCTCCGCTCTGCGTTTTGTCTACGAGTCAACTATGAGTTTGAATTTTGAGCTGGTGCGTCAAAAAATGGAAGAAGAACGCGCGCAACTTTTAGCGCGATCGATCCCGCCACCTGAACTAGCTAAAGGCGATGAAGCCGATCTAGCGGCGATGGCGCAAGTGCGCGAACAAGCCCACCGGCTTGCCGCCGATCAAAAAAATCGGTTGGCGCAAATTGACCAAGCCCTTGCGCGTATTGCGGCTGGCACCTATGGCATTTGCGCGGCGTGCGGTAAACCGATTGGCGACGAACGCATGGAAGCGATTCCCTATGCGGTACTGTGTATTACCTGCCAATCCAAGCAGGAAAAGAAAAAAAGGTGACGCGCGGCAGATGCGTATGCATGGTGTCCCCCATCGCTAATGGCGCGGCACGGGTGTGGAGTTCCATTTGACTGCTCTTTCCTCCTTTGTCAAAGTGTATGCAGTTTGGATTTATCTGCTATTGTTTTTCGGCATTGGGTTTGGCTTGAAAGTGTTGTTGGACGCGCAACGCCTCGCGCGCACAACCCTCTTTTCGCTAGATCAAGAACGCGCCGCCGAACGTACGTTTCGCGCTCTCATTTTTATCGTCGTCTTAATCCTGATCATCATGGTCGTGACGAGCATCAACCTCTTTCTTGCGCCCAACGCGCCCCAGAGCGAAGTCGTGATTCCGCGTGGACCCACGGCGACGCTTGCCGCCGCGGTATTTCCATCGAACACACCACTGCCCACAGCCACAGCAACAATTGCGCCGCCCACTGAAACGCCCTTTGTTACCAGCACGCCGATTATCGCCACCCCCACGCGAAGCGCGCGTCCAACTAGTGCGCCGCCCGTTACGGCAACCGCACTCTTTGCATTGCCGCCGCCCATCCTCACGGGACCTTTGCCTAACGGCGGAACTTGGATCGGTGAAGGTCAGGGCAATGCGGCAATCACGTTCAAGTGGGATTGGTCGTGTCCGCAATGCGTCCTGGGACCCGATGATCGCTTTGTCTTGACGATCACCTATACGGATCGCACCGGCAAACCGATGGTCGCCGGCGGTGGCACGCGCAATAATTTTTTCGTTCTCTCGGATATTTTACGCGGCGGGTACGAACTGTATCAAAAAGCACAGGATGATAAATTCCAATGGAGCGTTCAGGTCAAACGCGGCGAACAAGCAGTGACGCCGCCTAGTGACGTTTGGAAATTTGTGTGGAAATGAGAGGACGCTATGGCAGAACGGATTTTGGTGATTGAAGACGAACGAAAAATTGCCGATTTCTTGCGGCGCGGTTTGACGTACGAAGGGTTTCAGGTGGATGTGCGGCTCGATGGTGAAGCCGGTTTGAAAGCCGCCCGCGATACGCCGCCCGATCTGGTGATCCTCGATGTGATGTTGCCTGGGCTCGATGGCTGGGAGGTGTGCAAACGTTTGCGCGCGGGCGGGCCCGTGTCTATCTTGATGCTGACCGCGAAGGATTCGCTCCAAGATCGCGTCAAGGGGTTTGAGAGTGGAGCGGATGATTACGTGGTCAAGCCTTTTGCGTTTGAAGAGTTGATCGCGCGAGTGCGCGCGCTCTTGCGCCGGAGCCGCACCACCGAAGAAACCATCATGCGCTTTGCCGATCTCACACTCAATGTCAACACGCGCGAAGTCACGCGCGGCACACGCAAAATCGATCTCACGACCAAAGAGTTTGACCTGCTTCAATTTTTTATGCGCCATCCGCGTCAGGTGCTGACACGCGAAATGATCTATGATCGGATCTGGGGCTATGACTTTGGCGGCGAGTCGAATATCTTGGAAGTCTATATTCGTTACCTAAGAACAAAATTGGAGAGCGCCGCCGAACCGCGCTTGATCCAAACGGTGCGCGGCGTGGGTTACGCGCTGAGAGAAGACTAGGGGACGGACGCCTAGAAAATGTCGATTCGTTTACGGTTGACCCTTTGGTATGTGTCGCTCCTCGCGGTGATTTTGGTTGTCATCAGCGGGGTGTTGTATGCCGTGCTCTCGTATAGTTTCTTGAGCGAAACGGACCGCACTTTGCAAACGCGCGCCGCCGAAGTGCAACACGGCGCGGATGCCGCGCTCGAAGTGCAAAGCGATCCGCGCATTTATATTGCGCGTGGCCGCTTTATCTTGCCCGCCGCAGAAACATTTGCCACGCCTGGTGTGTTCGTCCAAGTCTCCACGCCGGATGGCGTCGCCGTCAGCCGCTCTGAAAATCTAGGCGCGCAAACTCTCGTGGCTTCCGCGACGACACTGGCGGCGGTCGCCAATGGCGATGCATTATTCGTGACTCTGATCAAGGACAATGTGCCACTGCGAATGTATGTTGCGCCGCTCAACGCGCATGCCCAAATTGTTGGCGTGATTCAGGTTGCCGAATCTTTGCAAGGTGTCAATACCACGCTGGCGCAACTGGCAACGTGGCTGATCATTGGCATTGCGGCGGGGCTGGCGCTGGCGTTTGGCGTTGGCACGCTTTTGGCAGGAAGCGCGCTTGCGCCGATGGATCGCATTACCTCGACGGCACATGCGATTGCGCGCTCGAATGATTTGTCGCGGCGCATTGAACAAAATCCAACCAAAGACGAAGTGGGTCGGCTCGCGGAGACATTCAACGAGATGCTCGCCCGCATCGAAGAATTATTCCGCGCGCAACAACGCTTTGTCGCGGATGTGTCGCATGAATTGCGTTCACCCCTCACGGCGATCCGAGGCAATCTCGATCTCTTGCGGCGCGGCGCGGTGAATGACGCGCTCGCGCGCCAAGAAGCGCTCGCGGCAATCGAATCCGAAGCGGCGCGGATGCAGCGTCTCGTCGCCGATCTCCTCTTGCTCGCGCGCGCCGATGCCGGGGTCACGATCGAAAAACAAATTGTCGAACTCGATACACTCTTGCTCGATATTTATCGTCAAGCCCGGTTGATGACGACGACGGTCAAAGTCTCGCTCGGGAGCGAAGATCAAGCTCAAGTGGTGGGCGATCCCGATCGCTTGAAACAACTCTTTTTGAATCTTGCCGACAATGCCATCAAGTACACGCCAGCGGGCGGAACGGTGACATTGGCACTGGAACGCGATGAGGCGCTGGTGCGCGTGACGATTGCCGATACGGGCGTGGGTATTCCCGCGTCTGACTTGCCCAAGATATTTGACCGCTTTTACCGCGCGGACAAATCGCGGGTGCGTGATCCGGCGAATGGCGCAGGCGGCACGGGGTTAGGGTTAGCCATCGTTAAATGGATTGTGGATGCGCATGGCGGTACGATTACGGTGGCGAGCCAGGTTGGCAAAGGGAGTATGTTTACGGTGACCTTGCCACTCGCGCCAACAGCGAAATAAAAAACTGACCAGTCCATGCGATTGGTCAGTTTTTTATTTCGCTTGATGGGCGTCAACTTGAACGCGGATTTTTTCTGCCCATTCGATTAGCTTGCCGCGTTCACTGCCGCGCAACCGTTTTTCGGCACGGGTGAGCGCTTCATTCGCCGCGGCGCGTTCGCCGCGTTCCAGATACAACTCGGCGAGCCAAAGATCAATTTGTGTTTGCAGGTGCGGTGTGGTAAGGGTGGCGGCGCGGTACGCTTGTTCGAGCCACGCCAGGGCTTGATCGCGTTTGCCGCGTCCGCGCGCCGCGAGCGCGAGATTGGCGTGATAGTTGGCGGCTTGCCCCGTGTTGCCGTGCGCTTGCGCTTCGGCCAAGCCGCGCATAAACCACGCCGTGGCTTCGTCCCAGTTTTTTTCGGCGAGTGCAATTTCGCCGCGGGTGCTATATAGATATTGTTGCGGCACACGCAACGCGCGCGTCTCGGCGAGTGCCAAGCCCTGTTCAATGTACTGATGCGCGGCGACCCGATCACCGCTGAGCAAGGAATGATACGCGGCGTTGTTGTAACCCAGGACTTGTTGATAGTCGTCGCCCGCTGTTTGCGCCAAGGTAATCGTATCTTGAAAAGCTTGAATTGCGCCAGGCAGATCGCCGCGTTGCGCGCGCAGGTTACCCAAGACGAATTGACTGCGCGCCGCCAGCGTCGGCAGATGATTGGCCGTCGCGATCTGGGTGGCTTCGCTGAGGTGCGCTTCGGCTTCACTGAGGTGTTGCCCGGAATCCAGCCAGCGTGCGCCGAGCAATTGATGAATGATCGCGTGCGCTTCAGGATCGCTGACATCGTCCAAATAGGCGAGTCCTTTTTCCATCCAGGCGCGGCCTTCGTCAAAGAGTCCGGCGGGGTAGCATGTTTCGGCGATGTTCAAACAGACGCGGACGGCGCTCTTGTGATCGTTGGCGCGTTCAAACCCAGCGAGCGCTTCGATCAATGCGGCGCGCGCTTCGGCTAGATTACCCAGGCGCAAAAGCGTTTTGCCCAGCCCCAATTGGCGCGCGGGCGTGGGCTCGAGCGCAATCGCTTGCTGATAAAAATTCTGCGCTTCGTTGGGCGACGCCAATGCCAGTGCGTGCTCTGCCGCGACTTGGGCAAAGTGCGCGGCGCGCGGGCGATCGTGCGCGTGGGTGTAATGCGCGGTGAGCAAACCTGCGATTGGCGGCAATCGCCCCGAGTGCGTCGTTTCCAACGCTTCCGCCGCGCGTCGGTGCAAGAATGCGCGGCGCGCGCCGCTCAAGCTATCGCGCACAATGGCGGCGACGAGCGGGTGAGAAAATTGATATGCCGACGCATGTTCGACGAGTACGTTTGCGTTCAATAGCGCATCGAGCGCGTCGAGCGTTTCGGTTTCATCGCGCCCGCTCGTGCGGCGTAAGGTCGCGAGATCAAAATCGGGTTCGAGGATCGCGGCGGCTTGGACGACTTGCCGCGCGGTGTCGGGGAGCGTGGCGAGGCGCGCGCGCACTAGATCGGTGAGCGCGGCGGGAATGGCACCCTGCGCGGCGCGATGCAATTCGATCAAAAAATAGGGATTGCCGCCGCTTTGGGTTTCAACTGTTTTGGCTAGCGCAGGATCGCCGCCCAACAAGACAATGAGCGCGGCGGATTCATCCAGCGACAAACGCGCGAGCGGAATCTGGCGTGTCATGCCTTCGCGACCCCAGCCCGCGATCAAATGTACGAGCGCGGCAGACGCATCTTCCGCGCGATATGCCAGGATGACAAGCACCGCGCGATCATGCAAACGATGCAGAGTGTAATCGAGCCAGTCCAGCGTTGCGCGATCGGCCCAGTGCGCGTCGTCTATAAATAAAATCAACGGCGCATTGCCGAGCGCGATCAGGCATTGCGTTAGTGCTTCGAACAAACGATGGCGTTCTTCATCGGCAGGCAAGGTTGCGGGTGGCGGCAGGTTTGTCAGTGTGGCGCGAAGATTGGGGACCATTTGCGCGATGGCAGTGAGCCAGATTGAGGCGACGGGCGAGGGTGGCGTAAACAAGCGCGTGCGCAATTGGGTCTGGTCAAACATTTCAATTAGCGGCGCCAAGGGTAACGCTTGCGTGGATTCCAAACAGCGTGTTTCAAGCACGGTAACGTGCGTAGCGATTTGCTCAGACCATTCACGCCACAAGCGCGATTTGCCGATGCCGAGTTCGCCAATCAGTAGCGTGACGCGCGCGTGTCCTTGCGTGATAAAGCCAAGTTCAATGTCCAGCGCGGCGCGCTCGTTGGTGCGTCCCACAAAGGGCGCGCGGGCGGACGTTGTAGGACGGGGTAGCGTGAGTGCGGGCGCTGACACTTGGGCTTGGGCGTTCAGTTCGCCGGAGATGATCGCGGCGCGGAGCGTTTCCGTTTCCGGCAGTGGCTCAACGCCAAGTTCGCGCGCGAGGGTTTCGCGCAAGGTATCGTACTGACGCAACGCATTGGCGCGTTCGTTGAGCCGCGCGTGGGCTTCCATCAATGCGCGGGACATGGGTTCTTGCAGATTATCGTGCGCCAGCGCGCGTTGCGCGGTTGCCGCCATCGCGCGCCAGTCGCCGCTCGCGCGTTGCATTTTCACGAGCGCGTCGAGCGCGCGCAAATGCAATTGCGCGAATCGTTCGCGTTCCGTTGTCAACCAAATTTCAAAATCGGGCATGTCGGTAAGCGTCAAGCCATCCAGCAATGGCGCGCGATACAGTTCGATTTTCGATTTCAGATGTTCGATTTGAATCGAACCCAGGTCGTCTGGAATTTTTTCAAATTCACGCGTGTCCGCCCACACGGATGCGCCGAGCGCAAGATGATCGTTGTCGCCGCGGATGGCATCCTCGCCGAGCGCTTTGCGAATTGTCCACAAAATGTTGCGGAGATTTTTGCGCGCGGCGGTATCGGTGCTGTCCGCCCACAACAAACCCAGGATGCGCTCACGCGGTTGCGGCTCGCGCGCGCTGGCAAGCCAAGCCAGGAGCGCGATGGCTTTGGCTGGACCGGGTTCGACGGCGGTGTTGCCGAGTTCGAATTTAGGCGTGCCGAGAAAAAATAGACGAGGCGTTTTCACGCCTCGTATTATATGGTTTTAGTGCTGTCTGTCGAATAACGCCGAGGCTCTAGTTCACCGGAATGCGCGTTTGTCCTGGCAGGCTGGATTCCATGGGATAGTGTGGATCGCCACGCAAGCGGCGCGTCCACGCGGTAAACGCAACTAACAGCGCGCGGATTTGCTCACGGGTTGCCTCGTCCGTCAAGTTGCCTTGCACGTCAAATTTTTCCCACGCGCGCGTCACCAGCACTTCGGGACGGTTGAGCGGAAGCATGTTGTTGAACCCGATAATTTGGCGCAAGTGTAATTGTGCGCGTACGGTGCCGAACTGTCCGCCCGCGCCCATGATCGCGACGGGCTTGCCGCTCAGCGGCGAATCTTTCGCTGGGCGCGATGCCCAATCGAGCGCGTTCTTGAGCACGCCGGGGATTGAATAATTGTATTCGGGTGTTGCGATCAATACGCCGTCTGCCGCCGCGATGTGTGCTTTAAAAGTTTTCACGCTCTCGGGCAGACCGACGGCTTCAGCATCACCGTTGTACAGCGGAATGTTGGCGAGATCGAAAAGTTCGAGCGTGACGCCATCCGGGACGAGTTGAGTCGCGGCACGCACCAGCCCCGTGTTATTGGACGCGCGCCGCAGACTGCCAGAAATTCCGACGAGACGAACGGGGCGCACAAGATTTTCTGTCATGGGATCCTTTATCAAAACGAGCGGCGCACCTTACAGTGCGCCGCTCGAAAATTTTTAGCTTACGCCACTGCCGCAGTGGCAGGCGCGGCTTCAGGTGCCTTGGTGAATTCAATGTCAATTTCAATTTTCACTTCGTCGCTGACGAGGACGCCGCCGGTTTCGAGTGCGGCGTTCCAGTTCAGGTTCCAGTCTTTACGGTTGACTTTGCCGGTTGCGGTAAAGCCAGCGTTGATGGTGCCCCACGGACTTTTGGCTTGCCCCGCATATTCCACATTCAACACAACTGGTTTCGTCACGTCTTTGATGGTCAAGTCGCCATACAACTTGCCGTTGGATTCGTCCAGCTTTTCAATCCGCGTGCTTTTGAATGTCATGAAAGGATATTTTTCGGCATCCATAAAGTCGGGCGATTTCAAGTGACCATCGCGTTGTTCGTTTTGCGTATTCACGCTCGCTGTGTCAATCTTGACGAGAAATTGTGATTTTTCGGGATGCTCTTCATTAATCTGCGCATCCACGGTGAACTTTTCAAACCGCCCGCGCACCGTCGAAATCATCATGTGCCGTACCGTTGCCTGAATTTGCGAGTGAGCCAAATCAACATTCCAACCCATTTCAATTCTCCTTGTTTTTATTTTGTTTCAATCTTGCTGTTATTATACGAGGGGCTTGTCCCGCCGAATGTCCTTTGCCGCGTCCTTTTACAAGACAAGTATCAGAAAAAAATAAAAACGCGAGTGCTGACCTATCAGCACTCGCGTTGGGTGTGGATTTAGATGGATCGTGCCATATACAACTCGCCGCGTTCAAATCCCAGTTTGCGATAATACGCGCGGGTGCCAATTGCCGCGATGACGGCGAGCCGCTGGAAACCGGCGGCGCGCGCTATTGTCGCGGCGTGTTCGATCAGGCGTGTGCCGAGACCGGCGTGTTGTGCCTGTCCGTCATTCGCTTCGCCGATGTCAAGCGCGGGACCATAAACGTGAACTTCGCGGATGATGGCGTGACCGCGCAATTCGTCCAGCATGTCGTCGCGCGGTACATTGGGCGATGGTAAAGCCAGGCGCACAAAGCCCGCGAGTTTGCCATGCGGTGAAACGTAACTGATGAAATGTTCTGTCGTGGCGTCGGTTGCATAGGTTTGCGTGTCAAGCCGCAATTCAGCGGCGGAAATTTTTTCGTTGCGAATTTCGCGGCAACGGATACAGTGACATGCCAAACCACGTTGTTTCATTTCGCGTTGCACGATCAACCGCAGATGCGAAGCGGTGCTTCCGGCGGCAACGTAGCTGGCGGGAATATCGCGGATGACGCGGTTGATGCGGCAATACGCTGGCACGGTGGCTTTGCACGCGACGAGTAGTTCGATCAATTCGCTGTCGGTGTACGGGCGATAGTCACCGCGTTGATAGTGCGTGTATAACTCGGTGTCCTGGATCAACGCGCACGGATAAATTTTTAGTTCGTCGGGGCGGATTGCCACATCGTCCCACAGCCGCGCAAAGTCGGCGCGGTCGGATTCAGGTGTCGCGCCGAGTAAGTTGGGCATCCAATGCACATGCAGTTTGAAACCGGCGAGACGCAACAAGCGCATCGCGCGGCGCGTGTCGGCAACAGAATGTCCGCGTTGGTTCGCATCAAGAATTGTATCGTCAAGCGCTTGCACGCCGAGTTGAACTTTGGTTGCGCCGAGCCAACGCAAGCGGCGCACTTCAGCTAGCGTGATGTGATCCGGGCGTGTCTCCATGACCATGCCAACGTTGCGATGCGCGGCAGTTTCGTTGGTGTGTTGCGCTTGTTCCAGCGTGGCCGATTCCGATCCGTTCATCGCGTCGAGACAGCGTTGCACAAACTGGGTTTGGTATGTTTGCGGATATGCTGACCAGGTTCCGCCGAGAACGAGCAATTCGATCTTGTCGGTTGAATGACCCGTGTTTTCGAGCGCTTGCAAGCGCGTTGCGGTTTGCAAAAATGGATCAAAGCGATTGAGCGCGGCGCGTTGCGCGCCAGGTTCAAGCGGCAGATAACTTTTTGGAAAACCTTGCGCTTCGGGACAAAAGATACATTTGCCGGGGCAAGGATACGGTCCAGTCAGAACGGCGACGGGCGCAACGCCAGAGCTGGTTCGTACCGGCGATAATTTCAAACGCTCAAATACTTGGCGGTCAAATGGTAAATCGCCGCGTGCCGTCATCACGCGGTATGCGTCAATAATCTTGTCTTGCGTGATCGTATTGGGGCTCGGAATATGGCGCATCATCAGCCGGCTCAATTGCGATTGCGACCAATGCGGGGTTGCGCGCACGGCATCAAAGAGCGCGCGCAATTCGGCTTGATGCGCGTTCACGTCAAGCGGCACGCGATGCTTTTCGCGCCAGGTGGCGGCGGCGCGTGGCGATTCAGATTTATTCATGCTATAATAATAACATGGATCAAAACCTCGTCAAGCGGCTTACGGCACTCAATCAAAATTTCTATTCGCAATTTGCCCACGCCTTTTCCGAAACGCGCTCTAGCGCGCAAACGCGCTTGGAGCGTGTGGTTGCGTTGATTGGCGATGAGACGCGCGTGTTGGATGTGGGTTGCGGCAACGGACGCTTGGCGGAACGTTTGGATCATGAGTGGCGGCGTGTGACGTATGTGGGCGTGGACGCGTCGTCCGAGTTGATTGGCATTGCGACTGCGCGCAATGCGCATGTGCACCAAGTGTCCGCCGAGTTTCGCGTTAGCGATCTGACGCAACCGGGTTGGAGCGCGGCGTTTGCGCCCGCTTCGTTCGATGTGATTGTCATGCTTGCAGTGTTGCATCATGTTCCTGGGTATGCCGCGCGCGCGGCTGTCATGCGCGATCTCGCGGCTTTACTCAAGCCTGGCGGCACATTGCTGATGACGAATTGGCAATTTGAACGCAATGATCGTCAACGCAAACGCATCGTGGCATGGAGCCAGGTCGCCATTGACGAGCGCGAGTTAGAGCCGGGCGACGCATTACTGGCGTGGCGGCGCGGCGGGGTGGGCTATCGTTATTGTCATTTGGTGACCAAAGCCGAAGTGATGCAATTGGCGGAGCAAGCCGGTTTACAAGTGATCAAACAATTTTTTGCGGATACTGATTTGAATTTGTATAGTATTCTTGAAAAATGAACTGATTTAGCGGGGCGAAAAAATATAATCGTCTTCTCAAGTCACTCTCATCTGCGGCTAATCTGGCAATGCGATACTAGTCACGGGATGAGGGATGCCAAACGTCGCGGAGCAAATGGCTGCGAATATCCTAGCCCGTGAGATCATGTGACACAGGAGCATTCCCTGCTTGGAGGGACACGCTCTATCCTTCACCCCAAACTTTTTCTTCTCCTTACCCCCTGAGGCGCAACGCGTCGTCGGCAGAAATGCTGGCGGCGCGTTGACGCTTGTACGAATGATGGATATAATCACTGTAATTCCAATTGCGATCTGAGAGGAGCTTAGTGAAGAAACCGATTATCGTAGACGCACATCAAGATATTGGCTGGGATAAATTTGCGCTCGCGCGCGATTTTTTTGAAAGTGTCGCGCAGAAACGCACGCGCGAAGGCGCGTCGCCGACGCATGGCGAAGGGAGCGCGGTAACCGGCTTGGCCGAATTACTCGCGGGCAATGTACGAGTGGTGTTCGCAACCTTGTTTGGCGTGCCATTTACGCGTGAGCGGCATGATTGGGGCAAAATGTATACCACGCCGCAAGAAGCGCACGACCAAGCCCTGGAGCAATTGGCGTATTACGCGCTGTGCGCCGCCGACCCGCGCGTGTCTATTATTACCACGCGCGGCGATTTAGAGCGCGTACTGTCAGCCGAGTCACCGCATGTAGGGCTAGTGATTTTGATGGAAGGGGCTGACCCGATTGTGACACCAGAGCAAGCGCCCGAATGGTACGAAGCAGGCGTGCGGTTTGTGGGTCCGGCATGGGGACAAACGCGCTATTCGGGTGGCACGCGCGCGCCGGGCGGCTTGACGAGTCTGGGTCGCGCATTGATGCCGCAATTGGAACGCACCGGGCTGGTTTTGGATGCGTCGCATATGGCAGAGCAAAGTTTCTGGGACGCGCTGGAACTGTATCATGGCACGGTCATCGCGTCCCATTCCAATTGCCGCGCGTTTGTGCCAACCGATCGTCAGCTGACCGACGAAATGATTCGCGCGATCGTTCAGCGCGATGGCGTGATCGGCGCGGTGTTTTACAATCGATTCATTCAACCGGACTGGGATATTCACGCGCGCAAAGACGCGGTGACGCTCGCCGATATAGTGCGGCATACGCAACATATTTGCGAGATTGCGGGCGATACCGCGCACGTTGGCATTGGCACCGATTTTGACGGTGGCTTTGGTATGGAATCTGTGCCAAAAGAAATTGATACCGTCGCTGATTTGCAAAAAATGGGTGACGCGCTTGCCGATGCTGGATTTAGTGATACGGATATTGCGAATGTTCTGGGCATGAACTGGATTCGCGTGTTGCGCCGGATACTGCCGGAATAGGCGTGCTGACTAGCCAATGTTTTTTTGCGAGTGAGGTCAAGGAGGCAACGATGCCAGAGCTTAAACTATTTCCGAAAATGCACGTGGCGAGTCTGACGGTGATTGGCCCGTTCGAGCAAGCGATTCCGCGCGGGATGGATCAAATTTTCGCGTGGTGTCGCGCGAACCAGGTTGAGCCGCTCGGTGCGCCGATGGCGTTTTATCCCGACGATCCTGAAATTGTGCCGCAACAAAAGTTACGCACGGAAATTTGTGTGCCAGTCGCGCCGACGACGCAAGCGTCGGGCGACGTGCAAGTGAAAGAGATCGGCGGCTATACCGTTGCGGTGTCGGGTTATCGCGGCGCGCAAGAAATTGAACCCGCGTATGGCGAACTCTACGCATGGTTGCACGCGCAAGGGTATCACGATGCGGGTGTGCCGATGGAAACGTATCTCAGCCAGCCCGCCGCTGAATTGCAGGCAGAGATTGCCATCCCCGTAGTCAAGCTGACCGTGCCATCCGCAATAATTCAACCGGCGATGGACAAACCGCAAGCGGAAAAATCGGTGCAGAAACCAGCCAAGCCAACGACAAAAAAGCCAGGGAAAAAACCAAAGAAAATTAAAAAGATTGCGCGCCCGACGCCAAAAAACAAACCGATGAAAAAATAAGCGCAGGAAAATCAGCGGTCGTTGATAAAGAAACCGGCTACCGCGGTTTGCTTGCCGAGGAATTTACTTGTGTGGTACAATCCGATCATTACCGCGCTTTTGCGTTCGCCCTTGCACAAGATGCTCAGCGGCAGTTTCCTAGTGCTGACCTATACTGGACGCAAGACTCGACAAACCCATCGCGTGCCAATCAGTTATGTGCGCGTCGAACCGCTGTTACTGACGATCAGTTTACGCAGGCGCACCTGGTGGCGCAATTTACGCGGTGGCGCACCGGTTGCCGTGCGTTTGCAAGGACGCGATTATGCGGCGACCGGCAATGTGATTGAAGATGAAGCAGGCGTCGTCAAAGCGTTCGGCGAATTCTTGAACCAGGTTCCGCGCGATTGGGTGAAGGGTTATGGCGCGTTGCTGGACCCGGATCGCAGTGTGAATGCCGAGTCGGTGGTGCGTGCCGCGCAAGGCAAGGTGATGGTCGAGATACGGTTAGCAGAATGAAAGCGCGCGCCTCGACGATTTTTATTTTTGCGACTGCCATCGGCGTGCTGGCGACCTTTGCCGCGCCCTGGCTGGAATTGCGCGGGACCTATGCCGCGTGGCGTGTGATTGAATGGCACACCTTTTGGCGTGGCGATGGTGCGTTTTTATTGGCGAATGTCGTTTCTGCCAACGTGAATGTGCCGATTGAATTTGCGACAACTGCGATGCCAGCGACGATGCGCGAGGTGATGTGGCTGGGCGGCGCGCTGGGCGCGTGGCACGGACTTGCGCTGATCGGTTTACTCGCCGTCGGCGCGCGTATGCGTTTGCGCGCGGGCGCGTCGCGTCTGCGCGTTACATTGGAAATCCTAACGCTTGTCGTGGTGAACGTGTTGCTCGTGTTCGCGCTCGCGTGGTTACTTGCGCTTCCATCGTCGCTCACGCCCAAAGTTGATTTTCGTGCTGGTGCGGATTTGCACACCAATTCGCTGATCTGGTCGAGCGTGACCTGGTTGCCGCTTGCGCCGATGCTTGCGGTGCTTGCCTGGGTTGGTCAGCTGATTGCGCTATTTCAACGCTTGCGCTAGTACCGCATTTTGACCCGCTGGCAACCGAGATCTGTACATGGTTGTAATAATGTTAGAGTGCGTTTCAATGACGAGATGCCTATGCCGATAGTCGAATTTGTTACTGCTGATGGTTACCATCTGCTCGTGAATACGCGCCCCCAAGCGATCTCAATCATGGTGGACGAGCGGTTATCGTTAACCTTTGATCGCGAAGGTCGTCTGATTGGCGCGTGGCTCGAAGGACGCAATTATCGGCGCGGATTTGATAATCGCATTTTGGAAAAACAAGCGGGTTCTGAACCAGGACTCTCGAATCGTATTCGGCGCGAACTCGATGCGGATGCGGCGCATATTTTTTTGACCGATGCGTATGCGCGGCTCGCCGAATACCGCGCGCGTGTGAACGACGCGGCTACGCGCGTGGCGAATGGCGCGTCGGCGGACGATTGTGCGATAGTGCGCGCCGCGTTGGATCATGCCGTGCAATGCACCCCCGAACGTCTGGATGCTGAACGGATCACCTTTCAGCAAATCTACAAACCGATCAGTATTCTCCCGCCCGATCAATATCTTGCCCTCGTGCTCCAAGCCACCGAAGGTTGCTCATACAATCATTGCGCGTTTTGCAGTTTGTATCGCGACCGCAGTTTTCGCATCAAGCCGCTTGCCGAATTCCAACACCACATTCGCGCGGTCAATGAATTTTTTGGCACCGCGCTCAATCTTCGCAAAACGATTTTTCTTGCCGATGCCAACGCGCTCGTCATTCCTCAAGATCAGCTCTTGCCGATCCTCGATACACTCAACACCGAATATGCAATCCAGCCGCGCGATCTCGATCAAGCGGCGCGCTCAAAGTGGAAGGCGGTGCACCCCGTTTCATTTGAGGGCATCTATTCATTCGTGGATGCATTCACGACGCGCCGCAAGACCGCAGATGATTACGCCGAACTCGCGGCGCGCGGTGTACGGCGGGTGTACATTGGTTTGGAGAGCGGCGACCCAGCTCTACTCAAATTACTGGGCAAACCCAACACGCCAGACGACGTGCTCGAATTGGTGCGGACGCTCAAAGCCGGCGGCATTGACGTGGGCATTATTATTCTCGCGGGCGCGGGCGGCGCGGTGTATGCTAACGCGCACGTTCAGCATACCGCCGAGATTATCAATGCCATGCCGCTCGGCAAAAACGATCTCATTTATTTTTCCGAACTAGTGGATTTTCCCGGTTCGGAATATTCTGCTTTGGTAGCACGCGCAACGAGCCGCGCGTTGACGATTGACGAAATCGGAATGCAAATGCGCGACACCCGCGCGCGGTTTGGATTTGACAAAAAAAGAGGTGCGCCGAAAATTAGTTACTATGACATCCGAGAGTTTATCTATTAACGCATTGCAATCGCGATTTGCAATTGCGCCCAGGAGGAAAAACTATGGCTCGCGGTACCATCACGATAGATGAAAAGCGTTGCAAAGGGTGTGAACTCTGCACGACGGTTTGCCCCAAAGATTTGATTCACGTGGCGACGCACTTTAGCGCGCTCGGCTATCGTCCGGCGGCGTTGGTGGATCCCCAAGGCGAATGTACCGGATGCTTGCTCTGCGCGACGATTTGCCCGGACGTGGCGATCACCGTGTATCGGGAAATGAAACCCAAAGCGACGGTGGCGCAAGCCGTCCTGGCTTGATCGGGTTGAGTTGAAAGCCAAGCAAAGACGCATGGAGAAAAAATGACGAAAGAATTGTGGAAAGGCAACGAAGCCATTGCGGAATCGGCGTTGCGCGCGGGAATGGAAGCGTATTTTGGCTATCCGATCACGCCGCAGACCGAACTGCTCGAGTACCTCGCGAAAAAAATGCCCGCGATGAAACGCGCGTTTGTCCAAGCCGAAAGTGAAGTCGCGGCGATCAATATGGTCTATGGCGCGGCGTGTACGGGCGTGCGCACCATGACCTCATCGTCCAGCCCCGGCGTGTCGTTAATGCAAGAGGGCTTGTCGTACATCGCGGCGTCCTTTGTGCCGATGGTGTTGGTGGATGTGATGCGCGGTGGACCAGGGTTGGGCAATCTTGCGCCAACGCAGGCGGATTATTTTCAATTGACCAAGGGCGGCGGACACGGTGACTATCATCCGATCGTGCTGGCTCCGGCAAACGCGCAAGAAGCGGCAAATCTGACGTTTGAAGCGTTCGATATCGCGGACAAGTATCGGCATATTGTGATCATTGCCGCCGATGGCAACATTGGGCAATGTATGGAACCCGTCGAATTGCCTGCGCCGCGCAAAATCGAAAAACATGATCAGGGCTGGGAAATCACGGGTGCAATCGGACGCCCGCGCCGGTTTATTACGTCCTTGTTTTTCAAGTCAGAAGAAATGGAACGCGTTAATGCGCAACTTCAAAAAACGCAATGCGCGATTGAGCAAAACGAAATCCGTTTTCAAGAATATGACTTGGACGACGCCGAGTTTGCGGTGGTAGCGTTTGGCACAGCGGCGCGAATTTCGCTCACGGCGATCAAGTGGGCGCGCGCCAAAGGGATCAAGGTGGGTTTGTTTCGCCCGATCAGTCTATTCCCGTTTCCCAAGCAAGCCATCGAAGCATTGGCGAAACGAGTGCGCGCGTTTCTGGTAGTTGAAATGAGTGCGGGGCAATTCATTGAAGATGTGCGGCTGTCGGCGCACGATTCACTCCCGATTCATTTCTTTGGGCGGATGGGCGGGGTGGTGCCGTTCCCTGAAGATATTTTGCCAGCAATCGAAAAGATGGCGGAGGGTCAATAAAATGCTAGCTGAACATATGCAAGTTGTCTATGATTATCCCGATTCGCTTGAAGCGATCACGACGCATTATTGTCCCGGTTGTTCGCACGGCGTCATTCATCGTCTTATTGCCGAAGTGCTTGACGAGATGGGCTTGCGCGAGCAAACGATTGGCGTCGCGCCGGTTGGATGCGCGGTGTTTGCGTATAACTATTTCAACACCGATTTTGTCGAAGCGGCGCACGGGCGCGCGCCGGCGATGGCGACCGGGATCAAGCGTGTGTATCCGGATCGGCTTGTGTTCACCTATCAAGGCGATGGCGACCTGGCGGCGATTGGCACGGCGGAAATAATGCACGCGGCGGCGCGCGGCGAAAACATTTCGGTGATTTTCGTCAACAATGCGATCTATGGCATGACGGGCGGACAGATGGCACCGACGACTTTGCCGGGAATGGTGACCACTTCGTCGCCGAACGGACGCGATGTAGAGACGCAGGGTTGGCCCATTCGCATGTCTGAGATTCTCGCGCAAATGCCGGGCGCATCCTATGTGGTGCGGCGCTCGGCGCATGATCCAGGCAATATCAACAAGACCAAGAAAGCAATTCGCGCGGCGTTTAATGTGCAACGCAATCAAGCCGGATTTTCGCTCGTCGAAATCTTGTCGTCCTGCCCGACCAACTGGGGGCTGACACCGGTTGCCGCGTTAGAGTTTGTCAAAGAGCAAATGATTCCGTACTATCCGCTCGGCGATTTCAAAATTGCCGAAGCGGTTAAATCGTTGGTGTGAGGTTGACGATGCATCATGAAATAATCATCTCGGGTTTTGGCGGACAGGGCGCATTGTTCGCCGGACAATTGTTAGCGTATGGCGCGTTGGCGGAAGGCCGGCATGTAACGTGGATTCCATCGTATGGTCCTGAAATGCGCGGCGGCACGGCTAATTGCACTGTGATTATTTCGGACGAAGAGATTGGCTCGCCATTGGTGCGCAATCCGAGCGCGGCGATTGTGATGAACCCGCCATCGTTCATGCGCTTTGAGCCATTGGTGGCCAAGGCGGGCGTGCTGGTTGTCAATGCGTCGCTGATTGAAAATAAATCGACGGGGTCCGAACTCCGAGTAATCTATGTTCCGGCAAATGAAATTGCGACTGAACTGGGCGCATCGCAAATGGCGAATGTGGTACAGTTGGGCGCGTTGATCGCGGCGACCCAGGTGCTCAAGTTGGAAACGATTGACCAGGTATTGGAAGCGCATACCAGTGCGCGGCATCGTAACAAGATCGAGGCGAACAAGATCGCCCTGCGGCGGGGCGCGGCATTAGTTGAACCGGTCCCAGTGATTCCGTAAAGAGAAATAAAAAAAGACTTGCGTAGTAGCAAGTCTTTTTTTATTTCAAATCATTTTGCCGATTTCGTCGGCGGCATGGCGAATGTCGAGAAAGATCAAACCCAGCTTGGCTTCTTTGCGCACGAGGACAGTTAGCACATTGTCTTCATTGGCAGAGGTGAGAAAGACATAGCCGAATGCGCCACGAATAAACACTTGTTGCAGGGCGCCGCGTTGCAACTCGCCCGCGATGCGGTCGCCGAGAGACAGCATCGCGGCAGACATGGCGGATACACGGTCTTCTTCCGCCGAGGCGGGCAAGTCTGACGCAACGATCAAACCGTCTGCGCTGACGATCGCGGATGCTTCAATGTCGGGACTGCCATTGCGTAATTCGCGGAGTCGTTCAACGATGCGCGCTCCACGGGATCGGGTTTCTGGCATAGCATTCTCCTTTGCAAAAGGTAATTCAATGCCATTAGTTTAACACCTAACGCATTTTTATTCAAATGCTTCTCAGCCGTGGGGTGTGCGTCCAAGCTTTGCGCGATTGTCCTGTGGGTTTTTGACCGCATTTTGACCGCACCCCAACGATGTTTTGACTTGTATTCACTAGAATGATGTTAACTTGGTTGCAAGAGAGTTGTTTGGTTGTATTGGTTTGTTTGGTTTGACCTGTTAGCAGGCGGTGAGGAGAAGGGCAAAGTTGACCACGCGCAGATACATTGTGAAAGATTGGATGACCTCGGACCCCATCACGATTTGCCCCAACACAACATTGCCTGAAGCGAATCGTTTGATGCGCGAATGCCGCATCCATCGTTTGCCGGTGATCGAAAATGGGCGTTTGGTTGGAATTGTTACGCAGAGCGACATTCGCCAAGCGGCTCCGATGGGCGTAACCGCAGTGAGTGTTGATGAGTTGGTATACTTGATTGCGCAAATGACCGTCGGCACAATCATGACGCCCGATCCCATTACGGTTACTCCAAACACTTCGATTGAAGCCGCCGCCCGTTTAATGCTCCAACACAAGATCAATAGCTTGGTCGTGTTGGATGACACGCGTGTCGAAGGTATTATTACCAAGTCAGATATTTTTCGGCTGTGGGTGACCGAAGGCGAATTTAGATACTCGATGGCGTGAGCGAATCGGGGATGCTTGGCTGGGCTAGTTCCTGCACACGGAAGAAATTGCATTGTCTTCCGTGTGCTTTTTGTGTACCTAAACTGCGCGCGTGTGTCTTTGATTCAACGTTGGATTGTGATATACTAGCGCCAGCGAATTGTGTTTTGTTTCACTGATTTGTCAATCCATCTAGTCGTCACGTGAGGTGGCACATGAATTTTGGCGTTCCTAAAGAAGTCCGCGAGCAGGAAAATCGAGTGGGCTTGACTCCGGCGGGCACGCACGCACTGACCCAGGCGCATCATACGGTTTATATTGAACGCAACGCCGGCGTTGGTGCAGGTTTTAGTGACGAAAATTTTCGTGCAGTTGGCGCAGAAATTGTCTATTCCGCCGATGAAGTCTATGGCCGCGCGGATGTCATCGCCAAGGTCACGCGCTTGACGGCGGCGGAACACAAATTACTGCACAAAGATCAGACGATCCTCTCATTCATGCACCTCGCGGTGGCGTCGCCGGATCTAGTTGAGGCACTACAAGATTGCAACGTCAACGCGGTGGCGTATGAGATGATCCAAAACGAAGATGGCTCGTTGCCGGTGCTTTTTACATCATCCGAAGTTGCTGGTCGGCTCGCGCCGATTATTGCGGGTGAATGGTTGTCCAGCATTCGAGGTGGACGGGGCCTTTTGTTAAGCGGCGTACCGGGAGTGCCGCCGGCGGCAGTCGTCGTGCTTGGCGCGGGCGTCCTCGGCTTGAATGCGGCGCGCGCGTTTCTTGGCTTGGGCGCACAGGTGGCGGTGTTGGACAAGGACATGGCAAAACTGCAACGCATTGATGAATTGTTCGATGGGCGCGTGACCACGCTGGTGGCAACGCCGTATAATATCAATCGCGTCGCGAGTTTTGCGGATGTGGTGGTGGGCGCGGTGTTGGTGCCGGGGCATCGCGCGCCCGTTTTGGTCACGCGAGAGATGGTCAAACACATGCGCCCGCGTTCGGTGATTTTGGATTTTGCAATAGACCAGGGTGGTTGTGTCGAAACGAGCCGTCCGACGACGCACCGCGATCCGACCTTTATCGAAGAGGGCGTGATTCATTATTGCGTGCCGACAATTCTTTCGCGTGTGGCGCGCACGGCAAGCCACGCGATGGTGAATGCAACCTTGCCATACTTGTTCAACATCGCGCAGTTTGGCATTGACGAAGCGCTGGCGCGAGATGCGTCACTGGCTCGCGGGGTGTGCGTGCGGCACGGCCAACTCGTCAACAAGGAAATTGCTGATGCGCTCGGCATGTCGGTGGGATTAGCGGAATAACCAATGACAGGCGTTTTAAATTTTCAAGGTTGAGTGGGTGAGCATGTATCGCAACAAAGTTGTTTCTGCGCAGGACGCGGTTAAGGTAATTCAATCCAATCAACGAGTGTACCTTGGCGGCGGCGCGGGCGTGCCGCAAGTCTTGCTCAATGCGCTCGTCGCTCGCGCGGATGAATTACGTAACGTCGAGATGGCGCACGTTTTGATTTTCGGTAATGGGCCACACCTCGCGCCAGAGTATACGGCTAGTTTTCGGCATCGCGCCTTGTTTATCGGCGAAAACGCGCGCGGCGCAGTCCAAGCTGGCCGCGCCGACTTTGTGCCAATTTTCCTCTCCGAAATCCCACGGCTCTTTAGGGATGGCTCTTTACCACTGGACGCCGCGCTCATTATGGTTTCGCCGCCCGACGAACATGGCTTTTGTTCATTCGGTTGCGAAGTGGGTTGCACCAAACCCGCCGCGCAAAACGCCAAGATCGTGATCGCCGAAGTCAATCGCCAAATGCCGCGCGTTCTCGGCGATTCATTTATTCATGTCAGTAAACTCAATTACATCGTCGAAGTAGATTATGCCTTACCCGAAGCGCCGCAAGGCGGCGGGACCGCGGTGCATAAACAAATTGGCAAGTTCATTGCCGAGATGATCCCGGATGGTGCGACCTTGCAGTTGGGGATTGGCTCAATCCCGGATGCGGTCTTGGCGCAAGTGGGCGACCGGCGCGACCTGGGGATTCACACCGAATTATTTTCCGATGGCGTGATTGATCTAGTTGAGCGCGGGGTCATTACGAACGAGCGCAAAACGTTACACCCCGGTAAAATTGTTGCAGGTTTTTTATTTGGAAGCAAGCCGCTGTACGATTTTGTGCAAGACAATGCCATGATCGAATTACATCCGAGCGATTACGTGAACGATCCGTTCATCATCGCGCAGAACGATCTGATGATTGCGATCAACTCTGCGATTGAAGTAGACCTGACCGGGCAAGTGTGCGCGGATTCTGTCGGTCCTGCAATTTATAGCGGTATTGGCGGGCAAGTTGATTTTGTGCGCGGCGCTGGGCGGTCACGCGGCGGCAAGCCCATCATCGCGCTTCCGGCCACAGCCAAAGCGGGCAAGCTGTCGCGGATCACCACGCAGTTAAAGCCGGGTGCTGGCGTCACCACCTCGCGCGGCGATGTGCATTACGTTGTTACCGAGTACGGCGTGGCGGACTTGAATGGCAAATCACTCCGGGAACGCGCGCAAGCACTAATCGCCATTGCCGCGCCGCAATTCCGCGATGAATTGGAACAGTACGCGAAACAAAATAATTATCTGTAACCGGAACCCAATGCGGGGCAATATGCTGTTTGGCAAAAAAGCAGAACAATTAAATACGAAACGTGGAATGATCAAGGTCATTCCAGCGGCGACCACTGCGGATTTAGAGCCGTTGGGGATTGATGCGGGTTTAGGTTTTTTCTGGCATAATCGTCCTGACTTGCAACGCGATGCGCTGATCAAGATCGCGACGCAACCGCACGGGCGCGTGACGGTCACGCAGAACGAGGCGCGCGAAATTGTGGGCTATGTTACCGTGGCTTTGCCCGATCGCGATACGCGGTGGGGGCGTGATCGGATTCCTGATTTGTACGAACTAGGTGGTATCGAAGTTGGCCGCGCGTGGCGCGGGCTAGGTCTCAGCCGCGCGTTGCTCAACGGGATGTTTGGCGACGGATCGTTTGACAAGTCCATTGTGCTTGCCACTGGTTATCGCTGGTGTTGGGATGTCGAATCGATTGGCATGACGATTCGTGAATATCGCACCATGCTGAACGAATTATTCAAACAGTACGGTTTTGAATTTTTCGACACCGATGAACCGAATATCGCATGGTATCCGGACAATGCGCTGGTGGCGCGTGTTGGCGGCCAAGTGCCGCGTGATCTGGAAGCGAAATTCAAGGCGCTCTTGTTTGAGAATAGCGGCAGTGATTACGTGATGAGTGAATTCTCTGGCAGATAAGCCGCTGGCAGTTGGCGCGGATTGCGGAATTGGACAGCCGCCCCTCGACAACTAGCCGTGGAGTGTGTTATATTTGTGGCAAATCAATCAAGGGAGCAGGTCGGATGAAATTCTCGAAATGGTTTTTCATCGCATTGATAGGATTTGTCGCAAGTTTCGGAATTTTTGCAACAGCTTCCGCACAAAGTGGTGATCCAGCGCGCGGCGCGCAATTATTCGCGCAAAATTGTGCGGTCTGCCACGGCGATCGCGGGCAAGGCCGGGTTGGCGCAACCCTGGCTAAAGATTTCCCCGGTATTCGCGTGGACGCATTACTGAAAGAAATTATTTCGAATGGCGTTGCTGGGAGTGTGATGCCGGCTTGGTCCAAAACCAAAGGTGGCCCCATGAGCGACGCGGAGATTGACGCGCTCGTTGCGTTCATTCAATCGCTCGGGCATCAAGCGCCGCCGATCACGCCCAACCCGATCACACCGGTGGTCCAGCCAACTGGCGCGCCCGCCGTACCCACGTTTCCACCGGGCGATCCAATCCGCGGCTCAAAAATTTTTGCCGATAATTGTGTGGTGTGTCATGGCGATCAAGGGCAGGGGCGCATTGGCGCGACGTTGCAAAAAGATTGGGCGGGCATCAACGTGGATGCGCTGATTACGGCGACGATTGCGCGTGGCGTGGCTGGCTCGAAAATGCCGGCTTGGTCAAAAGCCAATGGTGGTCCGCTCACGGATCAAGACATTGCCGATGCGGCGGCGTTTATCCGTACGCTCAAGAAACCGGCGCAACCCGGGCCAACCCCGACGCCAACTGCCACTGGCGGTGAATTGGGCGGTGTTTTTGGACTGGTGTGTTTTGGTTTGATCCTAGTCGTGTCGTTGGTGGTGCTAGGCTTGGGGCTGGCTGGCTCGCGCGCCAAAACAGAATAAACGGATTGGTCCGATTTTGATTCATCACTGAACCAACTCAAAACGCCTTCGCCGTGTGGTACGCGAAGGCGTTTTGAGTTGCTGGCGACCGTTAAATTGAGCGCTGGCGCTTGGATGCGAATTTCGCTTGCATGGAAAATAAAATGTGCTATACTGCAAAGGCAGATGAGGAAATTGAATCTCATTTGACTTTATTGCGTTTGGATCGTCCCGATGCAAGGGAATTGATACACGATGTCGTGGCTCTGGTCAAGCACAAGAGATTTGCGCGCCCGTTTGTATTGGTTGCGTCGAGTGCTTCCACTCGCCGTCTTTGCGGGCGTCTTGCTCTACCAAACCTTTAGTTTTTTCGTCATTCGTGGCATCTCCGAATATTCGCATTACCTCATTGATTTGCTCGCCTACGGAATTATTGGTCCGGTTGCCTCGTGGTTCACCATCAATTGGATTTCGCGCCAGGTCGAAGTGCGGGAAGCCGCGCTTGCCGCCAAAGCTCAAGCTGAATTGGATCAGCAACGGGCCGTTGAAGCCGCGCGCGAACAAGAACGCTTGCTGGCTACGGTGTGTTCCAATTCGATGGATGCAATTCTCACGTTGGATCAATCGGAATTTATTCGCACATGGAATCACGGCGCGGAAATAATGCTCGGTTATGCGCCGGAGGAAGTCATCGGCAAACATTTTCAATTGCTCATCCCGCCGGAGTTGCAATCGCGCGGTGAAGTGGAATGGCTCGCGGAACAAATTCGCGCAAATAACTATGTCCGTAATTATGAAACGGAGCGTATCGCCAAAGATGGTCGTCGCGTTATTGTGGATTTGACGCGCTCGGCGCTCCGCAATGCGCAAGGTGAAATCATTGGCAGTTCGGCAATTCTGCGTGACATTACAGCGCGCGTTCGTTCTGAACAGGCGATCCAGCAAATGAACTTGGAACTCGAAACCAAAGTTGCCGAGCGCACGCGGCAACTCGGCGCGGCGACGGAAGAATTGCGCCGCCGTAATGACGAGTTGGAACGCGCCAACGCGGAATTGCAAAAGCTCGATGAATTAAAGTCTGAATTTGTTTCAATGGTGTCGCACGAATTGCGCGCGCCACTGACTAATATCAATGGTTCGCTTGAATTACTTTTGCAAGACGATACACTGGGCGCAGGCGTAGGCCATCGCGAAATGTTGCAGATTGTGCAAGAACAAAGCGCGCGACTCACGCGCCTTGTGCAAGGCATCTTGAATGTCAGCCGGATCGAAGCTGGGCAGTTGGTGTTGCAACCGCAAGCGTTCAACATCGTCGCGCAGATTGAGCGCGTGATTGATGTGTGGGAATCGCGCGGTGTTGCCAATCGCTTTGAGCGACCCAGCGTCCAAAACTTACCCTCGGTGTGGGGCGACCGGGATCGCACTGAAGAAATTCTATTCAATCTGATTGACAACGCGATCAAGTATTCTTCTGAAGGCGCGACGATTCGCGTGGATGCGGAGTCGGAAGGCAAGGTGGTTGCGGTTTCAGTTTCGGATCGCGGGATTGGAATTCCAGACGACGAAATTGACAAGATTTTTGAAAAATTCCACCGGGTTGATCGAAGCGATGCGAGCGAAAGTTACGGGTATGGTTTGGGTTTGTATATTTGTCGTCGGCTGGTCGAAGCGCAAGGCGGACAAATTTGGGTGGAAAGCGTACTCGGCGAAGGTTCGACGTTCCGTTTTTCGTTGCCGCTGGCGGGACATGGTCAGGTTGAATCTACCTTCGCTAAACGCCACATGACCGGAGGGCGTCAATGAAAGGACGCGTGTTGCTAATTGACGATGACAAGACGCTGACGCGCTTATTACGCGAAGCGTTGACGAAAGCCGAGTTTGATGTGGTCACTGCTTCGAACGGGATTGATGGCTTGCAAGAATTGTATGCCAAGCAACCCGATTTGATAATGCTGGATGTGATGATGCCACGCATGGATGGTTGGGAAACTGCCGCGCGGATTCGTCAAGTTAGCGCGGTGCCGATCATTATGCTGACTGCCAAAGACGAAGAGAATGACAAACTCAAAGGTTTTGCCGCGGGCGTAGATGATTATGTGACCAAGCCCTTTAGTTTTGCCGAAATTGTTGCGCGCGTCACTGCCGTTTTACATCGGTCGCGACAATCTCCGCCGGAACAGAAACCCAAGCGATATTCGAGCGGCGATCTCGTGATTGATACGGACACGCGGCGCGTGACCAAAGGCGCTATCGTGATCGAACTCACCCCGACCGAATATCGTTTGTTGGCGACGCTTGCCGAAAATGCGGGGCGCGTTTTGTCGCACGAGCAATTGCTCAACAAAGTGTGGGGTTATGAATTTGGCGAAGATACAGGCTATGTCAAGCGCTATATCTGGTACCTCCGCCGTAAAGTTGAAGATGACCCGCGCAAACCCGAACACATTTTAACCGAACGCGGATTCGGCTATTCGTTTCAAAGCGATTGAATCACCCCGCCGAGTTTTCAAAACTCGGCGGGGCTTTTTTGACGCGATTTTGACTGACCCCGCACGCGATTCGGACTCGCGCACGGTAACCTGAAATAAATCTGACCCGCCGGAGCGATTTGCCCGGGTGGGTTTTGAACGAGGTTGAGTTAATGAGTTTCAATATGAAGATCGTCGTCGGCGCGATTGTGC
Source organism: Chloroflexota bacterium (assembly GCA_037440365.1). Classification (GTDB taxonomy): domain Bacteria; phylum Chloroflexota; class Anaerolineae; order UBA4142; family UBA4142; genus JBBIUF01. Next base: position 4,665 of record JBBIUF010000017.1, on the reverse strand, counting down.
TTTTGCCGGTGTTCGCGCATCTGGGTTATGCGCTGGTCGCATCGCCGATGGCAAACTATTATATCACCGTGGACCAATATGTAGCGCGTTCCGCCGTGACACCCATTCGGATTGGCGGGCAAGTGGTGCCTGGTTCAATTCGCTGGGACAATGCCACGCACACCTTGCGGTTTCAAATCAGCGGCGATAATCCGCAAGTGCAAGTGAATGTGGCATATCCCGGCGTTGCGCCCGATGCCTTTCGTGATGGGGTTACCGCGATTCTGGATGGCGCGCGCGCGAAAGATGGATCGTTTGTGGCAACCACGCTTGCGGTCAAATGCCCGCACCAGTATTTGCCCGCAGGCTAGTGCTGGCAGGCTTGCGCGATGCATAGCCGGGCGAGCCAGGAATTAAAAATTTTACCTCCCGAGGTATGCAAATGAGACGTCTGAGCGTTTGTAGCAAAGAGGCTACGGCGCAAATTCAGTCTAAACCGACACATCAACCTGGTTATCGTCAATCGGTTCGCCGTACGCCGAGCCAAGAGCCGGTGCATGAAAATTCCAGTGATCTGGTTTATTTATACCTCCACGAAATTAGCCAAACGCCATTGCTCAAAGCGGAGCAGGAAATTCAACTCACTAGAACGATGTGGCGCGGTCGTGCCGCCGCGTTAAAACTATGCACGCAACATTTCAGTGGTGTGCGGCGCGCGCGACTGGAAAAAGAAATGAGCTCGGGCACGCTCGCGCGACAAGCCTTGATGCAAGCCAACTTGCGCCTCGTTGTCAATCTTGCCAAACATTATGTTGGACGCGGCTTGACGCTCCTCGATCTGATCCAAGAAGGCAACTTGGGTTTGATACGCGCCGTTGAGAAATTTGACTATCGGCGTGGATACAAATTTTCAACTCATGCAACCTGGTGGATTCGACAGGCGATCACGCGGGCGTTGAGTAATTATGGAAATTCGCCGCGCTTGCCTGCGCATACCTTGCAATGGTTGCGCCGCTTGGATCGCGCGACGCGTGTGCTGACGCAAGAACTAGCGCGGACGCCCAGCGATGCCGAAATTGCCGCGCGTCTGAACGTGTCTGTGCGTCAAGTGCGGCGATTGATCCAAGCGTCCGCGGAAACCTGGTCGCTTGAAATGGAATTTGGCCAAGACCAAGACGCAACCCTCGGCGACTTTTTGGAGGATTTGCAAACGCCAACCCCGTGGCGCGCCGCGCTGGAAACGGTGATGCGAGATGATCTGGCGGTTGCACTGGACGCGCTATCGCCGCGCGAGGCGCGCGTGTTGATCCTGCGGTTCGGCTTGCGCGATGGGTATATGCAGACGCTTGATCAAGTCGGCGAAAAATTTGGCTTGACGCGCGAACGCATTCGCCAGATCGAAAAAGATGCGCTGGAAAAATTGCGCGCGACCCCGCGCGCGGCGCGGCTATTCGCTTACTTGGACACACCTTCGCCAACTGACTGGGTAACGAGCCGCAAGCCTCTGCTCTAGACAAACCAATGCAGGGCGATCCAACCGGGTTGCCCGTGGTTTTTTGTTTGATGCGTTTGCCAAAATGTACTGACTGTGCTAAACTGATTACCGTAATGCCCCTGTAGCTCAGTGGATAGAGCAACGGCCTCCGGAGCCGCGTGCGCGAGTTCGAGTCCCGCCAGGGGCACTCATTGCATACGATTGAAACGCGCCTAGCTCAAGGGCGCGTTTTTTATTTTTGTGCATGGCGCGAATTGGTTTTAATAACAGCGGGGATCAATCGTGGAGGTTAATTCTCATGCCACTGTATTTGACTGAAGCCCAAGTTGAACAGATTAGTACCATGCCTGACGCGCTGGTTGTTGTCGAAGCTGCTCTGCGCGATCTGGGACAAGGCAAGGCGAGTAATCGCCCGCGTCAACGCATTCGCGTGCACGACGGCACGTTGCAGGTGATGCCAGCGGGCTTGCCTGTGCGCGGTTATCTCGGTTTCAAGTATTACGCCGCGTTTCCACCCAAGGCGCATTTTTGGTTTCATTTGCTCGATGCGCGCACGGGCGATCTGCTTGCGGTGATGCAAGCCGATCGATTGGGGCAACAGCGCACCGGCGCGGCAAGCGGCGTTGCGACAAAATATCTAGCGCGTGCGGATGCCGATACCGTCGGCGTGATTGGCACGGGTTGGCAAGCGGCGAGCCAGCTCGAAGCGATTTGCGCCGTGCGCACCATTCGGCTCGTGAAATGTTTTAGCCGGGACGCGCCACGGCGTCAAACTTTCGCCGAAAAAATGAGCGCGCAACTTGGCGTCGAAATTCGCGCGGTGGATTCAGCGCAAGCGGCAGTCCGCGACGCCGCGATCCTTGTTACCATGACCTCGGCGCGCGAGCCGATTGTGCGCGGCGAGTGGCTTGCGTCTGGGACGCACATTAACGCGGCCGGCGCAAACCGCGCCGAGGCGCGCGAGTTGGACGATGCGGTTATTCGCCGATGCGCATTTGTTTGTGCCGACTCGCGTGAGCAAGCTCGGATCGAAGCGGGCGACCTGATCGAACCGATTGCGCGTGGCGACTTGACCTGGGATCAGGTCCATGAATTGAGCGACCTGGTTGTGGGTGTGCAACCAGGTCGGGTTCATGTTGACGACGTGACGCTATTCAAATCGCTGGGCATTGCGCTGGAAGATGTTGCGCTTGGCGGGTGGGTTTATGAGCAAGCGTGTGCACGCGGCATTGGCACACTGATTGATTTGTGATCTGTAAATTTAGGTGAGCAAACCCAATGGCTCTTCGATGAGGTTAGCCAGATCGTTCAAAAACTTTGCGCCGCGCGCGCCATCCACCGCGCGATGATCGCAAGAAAGCGTTAGCGTCACCATCGAACGCACGGCGGGCTGACCATTGAACGCAATGACGCGATCCGCGATGCGTCCCACTGCCAAGATCGCGGCTTGGGGCGAGTTGATGATCGCATTAAAAGCATCGACGCCATACATTCCTAGGTTGCTCAGCGTGAACGTGCCTCCGGTAATATCGGCGGGACGCAGTTTGCCAGTTTGCGCGCGCGCGACCAAGTCGGCGCGTTGGGTTGCGATCTCGGCAATGCCTAACGTTTCCGCCGCATGAATCACCGGCACAATCAAACCAGTGTCAAGCGCCGTGGCGATGCCAAGATTGATTGCATCATGCAATTGAATTGTATCAGCGCACCAACTGGCATTCACCTGTGGGTGATCACGCAACGTGTGCGCGATCAATTTGACTAGCAAATCGGTGAATGTGATTTTTGCGGTCGCGTGTTTTTGCGCGCTCGTCCGCCACGCGATCAAACGGCTCGCATCCACATCACGCACGAGAAAAAAATGCGGTACCGTCGTCCAGCTTGTTGTCATACGTTCAGCCATCACGCGCCAGATGGTAGAGATTGGAGATGGGATGGTGGGCAACGCAACGGAAATATCTGCGGCGATCACTGCGCCATCGGGACCAGAGCCGCGCAACGCGGAAATATCGACACCGCGTTCAGATGCGAGACGACGTGCTTTCGGCGAGGCGGGTGTTAGACCTGACAGGTTTTGCAAACCTATCAGGTCTTTCGTTTTCTCAATATAACTCTGCACATCTGCTTTTTCGATCCGTCCGCCGCTGGGTTTGACCTGCGCGAGATCAATCTCGTGTTCTTCCGCAATCCGTTTTGCTACCGGCGACGCGGAAATCTCAATCGCTTTGGGAATCGTTCTGCCTGATTGAACGGCGGGCGCAACGTTCGGCACAGATTCACCTATGCCAAGCACCCACGCAATCGTTTGACCGACCGGGATCACATCGCCTTCGCGCGCGGTGATGTTCGATAATATGCCAGATGCGGGCGACTCGATCTCAACCGTGACTTTGTCTGTTTCAATTTCCATAATCGGCTCGCCTTTGGTCACCGATGCGCCATCGGCTTTGAGCCAACGCAAAATCTTTCCAGTTTCCTGCGCCATTTCCAACGCAGGCATGATGACGTTTGTAGGCATTCACAACTCCGCGTTCCCTTATTTCCTTCAGTTCCCTTGATTCCATAAACAAAGGGAAATAAGGGAACGAATGGAACTATCCGCGCACCGCTTTCACCATTTCGACCACTTGATCATTCATCACTGGCTCGTGCGTGCGCGTGGTGGGCAAGGGACCGGTCGCCGTATAGTAATGATGTCCCGCGACCATCAGATCGTTCGCGGGAAAGCGCGTGATGATTTCGTGTCCCGTTTCGGTCACGACGATTTCTTCTTCGATGCGCGCCGCGCTCCAACCATCCGACGAGGGCCAGAACGTTTCGAGCGCAAACACCATCCCAGGTTTGATCTCAACAGGATGCTCGATAGATACCAAGCGACTAATGACGGGACGTTCCCAAATCGCCAAGCCGACGCCGTGACCGTACTGCAACGCAAACGCGGCTTCTTCATTCGGAAAACCGAAATCGGTCGCTTGGGGCCACGCCGCCGCGATCTCGCCTGTGGTGCAACCTGGACGCACCAATTCGATTCCCGCGTCGAGAATGTCGCGGCAACGTTTGTACGCATCAACCATCGCTTGCGAACCATAGCCAATCGTGAACGTGCGATAGTAGCAGGTGCGATAGCCCATATACGATTGCAAGATGTCATAGTAGACTGGATCGCCAGGGCGCAACATGCGATCCGAAAAAAC
>JBBIUF010000016.1:0-49715 GCA_037440365.1 Chloroflexota bacterium | reverse complement strand
TAGAAGCGATTATTCCCAGGGAACGCGCGAGCCATACGCCGTCGGTACCTGGGACGAAGGAGCGGCATTAAATGATTCGTCTGGTCGTCGTGGACGATCACCCGGTCGTGCGACATGGTTTGGTGGCGATGCTGCGCTACGAACGGGATATGCAAGTCGTGGGCGAAGCAGAAGATGGCATCGCAGCCGTGAATCGCATCCTCGAATTATTGCCCGATGTCGTACTGTTAGATTTGAATTTGCCGAAGATGAGTGGAATTGAAGTGATGCGGCAGGTGCGCGCCCAGCAACCGCAAATCCGGTTCTTGGTGCTTACGACGTATGACACCGATGAATACATCGGGCCGGCGTTGGAAGCCGGGGCGCAAGGATATTTGCTCAAGGACGCGACACCGGATGAGTTGACGCGCGCCGTGCGGTCACTCGCGGCGGGCGGCGCGGCTTTGGAAGAAGGTGTCGCCGCGCGCGTTCTGGAAAGTATTGCCGAGCCAGGCGGCGACGAATTATCCGCGCGCGAGTTGGAGGTTTTGCGATTGCTCGTCGCAGGCGCGAGCAACAAAGCCATCGCCGCCCAACTCAATCTTTCGGAGAACACCGTCAAATCGCACCTCAGCCACATCTTTAGCAAATTGCGCGTGCAGAGCCGCGCCGAGGCGGTTGCGGCGGCATTGCAGCGCGGACTCGTGGCCCTCGATCGTCCGCGCGACCGATGATGGACCGTTGCGCAACGAGAGAGGTTCGGGTACCTTGTTCCCGGCTTGTTCCAATCGAGTGCGGTAATGCTCGTTCTTGCTCGTTGGCGAACATGGCTAAATCGAAAGAAAACACTCGCAGGAATTTTTCTCTGCGAGTGTTTTCAATGGACCGGATTCGCGTTCGCTAGTCGAAATCACACAATGAAACCAGGTGCGTGGCTTGGGAATATCTTTTTCCCACCTTTCTCCAAAATCAATTCCCAACTCTTGTTGCTCTTTGCATCCTCTGGCATAACATGGTCGATTGGATGCAAGTCTCCAATAATGACTTCGTGTTCATCGGAGAGAAAGCTGATGCTGTCGGGCGAATGACCATCTGTACGAAGAATTTCGCCGCGAATGCCAATCTGGCGCAAGAAATCTCTGGAATCGGCGATTTGCAGTTGCGCCAGGCGAGATTTGTCAATCGCTTTATAGTCCTTGGAGTTTTTCCAGATTGTTTTTTCCATCGCATCGACGGCTTGCGTTTGAGTTTCAAAAATGAAACAACGTATGCCGTCCGCGATAAAATCTGTGACGAGTCCGGCGTGATCCAGATGAAAGTGCGTAACGATTGCCCAAGCAATATCTTGATATTTCAAGCCAATCTTTTTCATCTCGCGCTGATATTCATTCAGCGTGAGGGGCCAGCCGGCATCGATAGCGAGCAACTTGCCATGGATTGCGCTCTCAACCAAGAAACAATTTGTATTGTGATACCGTAATACGTTCAACATTACCTGCCTCCTCTTTCGCAGTTTATCGCAAATACAAACAAATCTCAATCCAGTTATCTTTAGCAAGGTTGGTGCTATCGCGTGAGCCTAGTCTGATTTGCAAGTGCCAGTGCGCCCAGCACTCCCGCACGCCGTCCCAACTGAGGCAAGCCCCGTTTCCATTTTCACCGCGCGTGCGCCATCGCGCGTGCGAATCGCCTAACGTAACGCGGCGCGAAAATTATCCTAGTCCAGCTCGATCCGCGCGACATCTGAACTGATGGCTTGCAAGTGCGCGGCGAAATTTTTTGCGTGACGCTGTTGCACCATAGCGGATTCGTCCGCGCTCAATTGCTCCAGCGCAAACTCGCGAATCATTTCGAGCATCCGCCAGCGCGGCACATCACGCGCGAGCAAGCTGTGATCGGTCAATGTCGCCAATGCAGTTTCGATTTCAAAACGAATCCGCCGACCAGGATACCCAGTTGCCAAAAGATGATTTGCGTTGGCGGGTCGAGCAAACGGTAACTCCACGCAATCGCGCTATAAAGCGTGCGCTGACGCGGCAAGTTCGAGTAGCCACAGCACCAACGCTTTGGCAATTTCTATCCGATCAAACCCGTACCATACGCGTGAGGTCGGTGAGCCGTGGGCGGAGAAACGATTTCCGTACGGGCACGCAAAAGTTCTAGCGATTTTTTGTAAACCGTGTCTACCAGAACTATTATTGAAATCAATTTTCAAAAAAACGCGGACGAGGGTTACCTTCGTCCGCGTTGTGGTTGGAGGAACATCAACAGGGTCGTTGCGTTAAGGGTTCGTTACAAATTAACTTGCCGCGCTTGAACGCGGCACTAGCTTGATTGTCGCGGATCGAGCATCAGGGCTTACCATGTGGTTGATGATGCTCGCGGCGTAGCGGCGGTACTTGATGCGATACGCCGAGTCAATTTGATCGTTGACATCGGGAGCGGGTTCTTCTATGAATGTGACGTCTTGGTCCACGCCGCCAGCTTGGATACGGCCTTGGTGCCGTGTCAGCACGCCGCGAAACCAGGCGGCAGTGCGCCCGTTAACGGATCGGACGTAGAGGTCGTCGCCGAGGCGCACAACCCAGATGATCACCGGCTTGCGCAACGCGCCATCGGTTCGCAGTGACGCAATCTGCAACTCTTCCGCCGTTCCAATTTGGGCAAGCTCAGCGCTCGTCCACGTGTTTATTAGCGCGTCTCCTTTCATTCGGTCCTTTGTCCAGACTGGTATTGTTCATCGCTGACCTGTTCCATCCAGTCGGGGGCAGTGCCTTTGGCTTTTTCCGCAATGGCGATGTGCGTCATGGCTGTAGTGGGCGTGGCGCCGTGCCAGTGCTTCTCGCCCGGCGCGATCGAAACGACATCACCCGGTCGAATTTCCTCGATGGGTCCACCCCAGTGTTGCACGCGGCCACAACCTGCCGTTACGATCAGAGTCTGACCCAGTGGGTGACTGTGCCACGCGGTTCGGGCACCAGGCTCAAATGTGACACTGGCACCAGACACGCGGGCTGGATCAGGCGCATCGAACAGCGGGTCAACGCGTACCGTGCCGGTAAAATATGCGGGCTGTCCTTTGCCGGATGGCTGTGAGCCACTTTTCTTGATTTCCATTGTCTTCACTCCGCCGATGACGCTGGCGCAACTTCGTTGATACAGCGAATGGCATTTAAGGATCGCGGATACCCAACATAGGGTATTAATTGGGTCACCACATTCAACAATTTTTCCTTGTCGTTTCCAACACGTAGATTGGATTGGATATGCCCCTTTAACTGCGGTTCGCAGCCGCCCAGAGCTGTCAGCATGGAAAACGTCAGCAGTTCGCGGGTTTGGAGGTCGATCCCGGCTCTGGCAACGTAATCGCCAAAACAATTAGCCGACAAGTATTTTTGAATGTGGATTTGATTGGCAGGCGCATCCGCATACATTTGTTCAAGCCGATCGCCCACAATTACTTTTTGGACGGCGTACCCTTTTTCAAAGCGGGTTTCCGGCGTAGTGGTAGATTGCCCTTCCAGCGGCAGGTTAACACCTCGGCTTGCCAAAATTTCATTGGTGGCATGGATAAAATCGTACACTTTTGCCATGCCCACATACGGCACCGCCTGGTAAACAATTTCTTTCACGGCAACGGGAGTGACGCCCACATTCAGCGCGCCCTCCAGCATGACTTGATATTCGCCCAATGCCTGACATGCGATTATGGAAGCGAGAATAACCATCAGCCTGGTTCTGGTCTCTATGTTTCCATAACCCCACACTTGATCAAAAGCAAAATTATCAAAGACCTCGATCAATTCGGGATCGGTCTCCATTAATTTTGATTGGCGATTGGGAAACAATGCCTCATGGTTCTTTATTGCTGTCTCACTGATGCGCATCGCTTTTGCCTTTCTCAATTGATATGAACGCTCTAATACCGGTTGCCCACCACATTGATCTGTGACATGGCCTGTTCAATTTCGCTGAGATCACCTGACGTTAATTTGATGATCGCCGCGCCGAGGTTCTCCTCGAGCCGCGCAAGCTTGCGCGAGCCAGGGATGGGCACAATCCATGGTTTTTGAGCCAGCAACCAGGCGAGCGCGATCTGAGCCGGGGTAGCATTTTTTTCTGTTCCGATCTGCTCCAGCAGATCAATGACCACCCGGTTTGCTTTGATGGCCGCTGGCGCAAAACGTGGATTGCGACTGCGGATATCGGTGCTATCATAAGTGGTATTCTCATCAATCTTGCCGGTCAGATAGCCCCGGCCCAATGGGCTATAAGGCACCAAACCGATCCCGAGTTCCTCGCAGGTCGGCAAGATTTCTGCTTCGATGATTCGCCACCAAATCGAGTATTCGCTTTGCAAAGCAGTAACCGGTTGAACCGCATGGGCGCGGCGAATGGTTTCGGCATTCGCTTCAGAAAGCCCAAAATGTTTAACCTTGCCTGCCTGAAACAGCTCCTTGACTGCGCCCGCCACATCTTCGATGGGGACGTTCGGGTCAACCCGGTGCTGATAAAAAAGATCAATCGCCTCGACCTTGAGCCGCTTGAGCGAAGCATCGGCAACCCGCTTGATCTGCTCTGGACGACTATCCAAGCCAACGCTGGGATGGGGGCCTTTGCTGGGAGCATGTTCGAACCCGAACTTGGTGGCGATCACAACTTGGCTACGGAAAGGAGCCAAGGCTTCTCCTACCAGTTCCTCGTTGGTGAATGGACCGTACACTTCTGCCGTATCAAAAAAGGTCACACCGCGCTCGACCGCCTGGCGGAGAAAGGTGAGCATTTCTTGCCTGTCGGTGGGCTTGTCGCCAAAGGACATTCTCATGCAACCGAGCCCGAGAGCCGACACTTCCAAATTACTAGGCCCAAGTTTACGCTTTTGCATTGTCTCTCCTATTCTTGTTTTACTAGCTTGGCCCCATTATAGCATCGCTCGAGCGCAGTGTGATATAATGATTTGCGAGAAGGATTGGACAATCCTGCAAATCTTTGAGACGGGCGATAGAGAAACAAGCGAGGAGGCAACCATGGGTTCGAGCAAGCATCAACCAGTCAAGCACGATGCAAAGCGGGTTCAAGCCAATCGAGAAGAATTGGTGGAACGCATCGCGCGGGCGATCCGCGACGATGGTACGATCGAGCCGCTCAATGGCATTCGCCTCCATCGTTCCTCCTCGCCCACCCAGTTAATTCCTGGGCTGTCTGACCCAGCTTTTAGTGTCATCGCTCAGGGGAGCAAGGAACTTTACCTGGGCGAGGAACGCTATCGGTACGACGCGTGTCATTATTGTCTCGGCACAGTCGAACTGCCTACCATCAGCCACATCATCCAAGCATCGCAGGACCGCCCGTATCTAAGTCTCCGTTTGAAATTAGATCCTGCCCTCGTTGGCTCGGTTATCATTGACTCGGGGCAGGCCGCGCCGCCAAATCAAAACAACACCAAAGCCATCAGCGTGAGCAATTTGGATGCGGGTTTGCTGGATGCGGTGGTGCGGCTCGTCAGACTCTTGGACTCGCCCGCTGAAGCGCGCTTCCTCGCGCCCTTGATTACGCGGGAAATTATCTATCGTCTTTTGATCGGCAAGCAAGGGGAGCGTCTCCGTCACATTGCCATCCTGGGCGGTTATACGCCGCACATCGCCAAAGCCATCGAGCGACTGCGCAAAGATTTTGACCAGCCGCTTAAAATCGACAACCTTGCGCGCGAAATAGGAATGAGTGTCTCTGGATTCCACCACCATTTCAAAGCCGTCACTGCGATGAGCCCTTTGCAGTTTCAAAAGCAGATGCGGCTCCAAGAAGCCCGCCGCCTGATGCTCGGTGAAGGTTTTGACGCGGCAACTGCTGGCTACCAGGTGGGCTATAACGATGCCGCATACTTTAACCGGGAGTACAAAAAACTTTTCGGCGTACCGCCGATTCATGATGTGGAGCGACTGCGGCAAGCCGCCGGGAATTGATCGCGCTCGAACAGAATCAACGGTGGAGTCAAACTGTTTCATCAAGCTTGCCCGCGATCACGATTGCCCTAGAGCGTTGTGTTATACAGTTGATGGCGCGTTTGGCAGTAAAACACGGGGGACGAGAATTTCTTCTCGTCCCCCGTGTCTGGTTTTTTTTGATTTACGCCTGCTCCACTAACTTGAGAAACTGTTCGGCGACTTGCGGATCAAAGTGCTTGCCGGTTTCGGCGCGGATATAGACGCGGGCTTGCTCGGCTGACCACGCTGCGCGATACGGGCGATCCGAACACAAGGCATCCCAGACATCCACAATCGCAAAGATGCGCGCCGGCAACGGAATGGCATCGCCTTTCAAGCCGCGCGGATAGCCCGTGCCATCCCATTTTTCGTGATGGCAATACGGAATATCAAGCGCAGGATGCAAATAGCCAATTGGCTCTAGTAATTTGTAAGCGTACTCCGGATGGCGGCGCATAATTTCCCACTCGCGCTCATTCAGCGTGCCGGGCTTGAGCAAGACCGAATCGGGAATACCCATCTTGCCAATGTCATGCAACAGCGCGCCGCGCCGAATCGGTTCCAGTTCGCTTTCACGAATGCCCATCGCGCGCGCCAGTTGGATGGTCAGTTGCGCCACGCGGCGGGTGTGTCCTTCGGTTTCCTGATCGCGCAGTTCCAAGGCATGCGCCCAACCTTCCAAAGTTGTATCATACGCCTGCGCCAAACTCGCGGCATCCTGCTCCGTTTGTTCGTGTAATGCCGCGCGCTGAATGGCATTGGCGGCAATATCCGCAATCGCGGTGAGGACGCGGACATCCGGTTCAGTAAAAACATCCCGACTGGCAACCGCTAAAAAGCCAATCATCACATCATGGGTAATCAACGGGATTTCAACCATGGCACGCAGATCGCGGATCGAATCACGCAGGAAAAAATTGGGGTCATTGGGCAAATCATTCGTGAGATACGGTTTGCCTTGCTCGATCACATACCGAAAGATCTTGGCTGTCCGAGGCAGATGTTTGCCTGTGTCGCTTGCCCAAATGCCTTGAGCATATTCAATCACATAGTCGTCGGTCTGTTTATCGCTAAAGAGCAACGCCACGGTTGCGACATTCAACGAGTTGGCAACCTGGTTGGCAATGATGGGTAACATTTCCACGCGGGTGTGCGCCTGACGCATTGCCGCGCTCATGTTGGCAACGGCTTCGAGTTCGTGTTCGTGTTGCTTGCGCTCGGTGATGTCGCGGGATACTCCAATAATTTCAACGCGGCCACTGGCATCGAACAGATAGGTGGTCGTCACTTCAGTATGCACGCTGGAACCATCTTTGCGCGGCTGATCAACCTCATCGGTATGCGATTCAGTCTCGGTGCCCTTTGCCATAAACGCCGGCAAGCGCGCCGCGATAGACGCATTGACCAGCCGCAGAGATTCCGGCGTGAGTGACTCGGCGACCGGTTGCGCCATGATTTCCGTAGGCGTATAGCCGCGCAATTTTTGCGCCGAAGGACTCACATACGTAAACTTGCCTGCCAGCGGATCCAAGACCCAGATCACATCCGCCGAGTTTTCTGAAATCAAGCGATAGCGCGATTCACTTGCCCGCAGTTGGTCTTCCGCCAGCTTGCGCCGCGTTTCGATCTGCATCGTCTCTAGCGCAAAGGCAATGTCACTGCCAATCTCATCCAGCAGTTTTGCATCTTCGGCATCAAAGCCATCCGGGTCTGCCGCATAGACCGTCAGCGCACCAATGACCTGACCCTGTTGGCGGATCGGTACCGCCGCCGATGACTGGTAGCCGCGCTCAAGTGCCTGCGCGCGCCATAGTTGCATCAAGGGATTATTTGCAATGTCCTGGCAAATGACGCATCGCCCTTCGCGGATTGCAGTGCCGGTGGGACCCTGCGCGGATGGTTCGTTACGATAGGTGACTTGCAAATTCGTCAAATAGCCCTGCTCTTCACCCGCGTAGGCGGCTGGTTTGACCATCTGGCTCGCTTCGTCAATCAAACCGATCCACGCCATGCGATACTTGCCGTACTCTATGATCACGCGGCAAACTTGCTCAAACAAGGTCTGCACCTCACGCGTCCGCACAATCGCTTGATTGATTTGACTCAACATCGCATAGAGCCGATTCAGGCGGAGGATTCTGGTCTCGGCATGTTTACGTTCGGTAATATCTTGAATTGTCCCGATCAATGAAATGACCGCGCCTTGCGGATCGAATGCCACTTGGCCTAATCCCAAGACCCATCGGGTCTCACCATCCGCGCGCCGAGTGATGCGGTATTCCATCTCAAACGGCTTGTGCTTGGCGATCACTTCTTTTTGCAAGTACTGGTTCATCCTGTCCTGATCGTCGGGATGCACGAGGTCCAACCAACCTTGTATGCTCCGATTATAGTGTGAGTCAATGCCAAAGATCTGATCCAGGACCTCGGAAGATTCCCAAAAACCTTTTCGGAAATCGGTTTTGTACGAGCCGATAAAAGCCGCCCGTTGCGATTCTTTAAAGAAATACTCGCTCTCGCGCAAGGCTTCTTCCGCGCGTTTGCGCTCAATCGCAATCGCAACCTGCGAGGATACAAATTCTAGCACGCGCTGTTCCCGTATGCCGAATACGTTGGGATTGGAATAATGTTGAACCACCATGACGCCGATCGTCGTGGAACGCACGATCAGCGGCACACCTAACCAAATTAACGATGGAATGCCAACGCGCTCCACCTCACCCTGTTGCACGAGTTGCTCATGAAGCGACTCGGTGCAAAGAAGCGATTTGCCGGTTCGCAGGACATAGGCAGTCAAACTTTTGCCTGGTTCGATCTCTTCGCCTTCATAGGTCTTGTCCACTTGATCAATGGAATACGGAAAACTCAGGCAATTACGCGCCTGGTCGTAGAGAGCAATATAAAAATTTTCCGCTGGCATAACCTCGGATATGATATTTTGGATTTGCGGGAATAAATCGTTCAGTGACTCGACCAGATTGGACGCCTGAGCAATTTGATACACTGCGTTTTGGAGCGCTTCCGCGCGCTTGCGCTCGGTGATGACATCAAACACGGCGACAAAGAATCCTAAAGCCGGGCTATATACTGAAACCGCAAACCACATGTCAAGCGCCTTGACCAACATTTCAAATCGCTCGGTCTTGCCCGTAGTCGCCACGCGGGCATACACACTGAATAATTCGGAATCCGTTTCGCGGATACCCGTGATCACTTGGCTAACTCGTTTGCCAGCAACACCCTTCAACCCCGTCAGGTTTTCAAACGCAGGATTGACGGCAAGATAGACCCAGTCTTGTGGCGCGCCGTTTTCAAAAATCATCTGGCAATAGGCATATCCTTCGACCATATGCTCAAACAACCCGCGATAACGCTCTTCGCTTGCCTGCAAATTTTCATCGGCGCGCTTGCGCGCGGTAATATCTGCGTCAGCGCCGCGATAGCCGAGCAAGTTCCCCGCCTCATCGAGCATTGGCACAGCACTGGTCGTCAGCCAGATGGTTTCACCATTCTTATGCACGTTACGGTTGATAAATTCTCGAAGGGGCTGTTTGGCGGCAAAAGCGGTTAACGCCGCCGTCCTTAACGTTTCCCGATCGTCTGGGTGAAACAGATCATAGAAACATTTTTGCCGAATCTCCTCTGGCGTATAGCCCAGGATTTTTTCGACCATTTGACTCGCGTACGTGTAATGACCCTCTGCATCAACCTCCCAGATCCATTCTTGCGCGTTTTCGGCAATATCCCGAAATCTTTTCTCGCTCGCCAGTATGGCCCGTTCCACGCGTTTGCGCTCGGAGATATCGCGCGCAATTTTCGAGATGCCAATGATCGCGCCCGTCTCGTCCTTGATCGGCGAGATGGTCGCCGAGATATCGATGCGTTGACCATCTTGGCGAATCCGCACGGTTTCAAAATGCGCGACGCGCTCGCCGCGCATCAACTTGGCAAGGATTTCGTTTTCCTCATTGAGACGTTCAGGTGGAAACAGCATGATGATCGCTTGTCCGATGGCTTGCTCGGCAGAATAACCAAACAAGTGTTCGGCGCCGTGATTCCAACTCGTAATGAGCCCATCCAGCGTTTTGCCGATGATCGCGTCATCAGACGATTCGACAATCGCCGCGAGACGCAATTGCATCCCTTCGCTTTGTTTGTGCCGTTGAACCAAGCCATCCACGCGCGCCAACAATTCGTCGGCAGAAAACGGCTTGACGATGTAATCTTGCACACCGTGACGTAACATGTTCACGCGCAACGTGTCGTCTGCTTTTGCTGTCAGCATGACAATTGGCACGGATTGCAGATTGGCGTGGCGGCGCAATGCTATGACCATTTGATCGCCGCTCAAACCAGGCATCATCACATCGCTCAGAATCAAATCAGGATGCGTCTCGAGCGCGCGCGCCAACCCTTGGTCGCCGTCAAACGCTGTCACCACGCGGTAATGCGCACTCAAAATTTCGACGATGAACGCATTCATGTCTGGATTATCTTCGACCACGAGGACGAGCGGTGCATTCGGTGGCGCATCGGTTGGCGTAGCAGGAATCGGCACGGCGCGCAATTCGTCAATCATTTGCCGATCAATTTCTTGATCCAGTTCGTTGACTGTCGTTTTGACCAATGCGCCAGTTGGCGCGGCGAGCGGTAACGTCATGGTAAACAACGCGCCGCCGCCGGGCGCATCGGCGACGCTGATGGTGCCGCCATGCAAGGTTACCAATTCCTTGACAATCGCGAGACCCAGCCCCGTGCCGCCAAAGTGGCGCGCCGCGCCGCCATCCACTTGGCGAAAGCGCTCAAAGATCGCGTCGCGCATTTCTGGGAGGACCCCGGGGCCGCTGTCTTGAATTTCAAAAAGAGCCTGGGCGTCTTGCGCGCGCAAGGTCAACGTAATCGCGCCCGCGTTGGGCGTGAACTTGAACGCATTCGACAATAGATTGAGCAGGACACGCTCACATTGGGCAGAATCGAATTGGGCGGGCAAGGTGCTGGGCGCATTCACCGTCCAGCCAATTTGTTTTTCCGCCGCCAGCACGTCAAAGTGCGAGGCAACCAAGCGTGTCAAGTGTGCCAGATCGGCTTGGGTGTATTGCAATTGCATTTTGCCCGAGTCGAGTTTGGACACGTCGAGCAAATCGCTGACATGGCGATACAACAAGCGCGCGTTTCGATCCATCACCTGTAAATCATGGCGCGCGTCGTCGCTCAGGTCGCCTGCCTGCAAGTGTTTCTCAAGCGGTCCTAGAATCAGGGTGAGAGGCGTGCGGAGTTCGTGGCTGACATTCGCAAAAAACTGGGACTTGAGTTCATCCAATTCGCGCAACTTGTCATACAACCCAGTAATTTTTGCGTTGGCGGCTTGAAGCTGATCGTTGGCAGTCCGCGTCGCTTGTAACGCGGCGGCAATTTGCCGGCTCGCTTTCTGCAAACGATCATGGGTCAAACTAAAGAGGACGCCCATGATCATGAACACGATCACGGACGAAAGGTTGGCAAAATTCTTACCGAGGAAAGTGAATTGAGGCGGAATGAAAAAATAGATCGCGAGCACAACCGAAATACTTGTCGCCGTAATGCCGCCCGCCAAACCACCCAGCCAAGAACTGGCAAAGATGGCAGGGTAAAACAAGAACCAGATCAAGGGTTGAAAGAGGGGCCAAAAAAACCATTGTAGGACGCACGCTACAAACGGGAACGACACAGAGATAATAAAACGCACAAGTTTGTCCAAGTCTTTTGTTTTCATGGCGATGCTCCTGCAATGATTGCGCCTTGTGCATCAAGCCGATTGATCTGCGCGCGCCAGCCGCACACAGTTGCGCCCGTCGGCTTTGGCTTGATACAACGCGGCATCCGCCGATTTGAGAATCGCGATCATGTCACTCCCGTGCGACGGCAAGAGCGCGACGCCGGTTGAAATGGTCACGCGCGCGGCAGGCTGCGCAGAGATAATTGTCAGATCGGCGATCGCCGCGCGCAATTCTTCGGCGCGAAGCAAGGTGTTTTCCTGGGTCGTGTTCAATAACAAACACAAGAATTCTTCGCCGCCGTAGCGGCAAATCATATCGCTCGCGCGAAGATGCGTGGTCAATGTATACGCGACGGCTTGGAGCGTTTCATCACCCGCCAAATGACCATAGGTATCGTTAACATTCTTAAAGTGATCAATGTCGAGCATGAGAATGCCGATGGCGTAATTTTGGCGAAGCGCGAACGCAATTTCGCGGGGCAAGGTTTCGTTGAGATAACGCCGATTGTACAGTTGCGTCAATGGATCGCGGATGGCTTGCTCGCGTACCTGGGCGTGCAGGATGTGCAACTCGGCAAGCTGGTCCGCCAGTTGCACATTGGCGGCGCGCAAATGCTCCTCCAATTGCTTGCGTTCGGTGATATCAATCGTGTAACCTGCCAGCAGAGTTTTATCTCCCAGGTTAATTGGGAACTTGATGCTGGTATAGTGGCGATCATTCAGATCCTCATCCAGTTCCAGCACTTGATTACCAGAAACCACCGCCCAATCATCAGCAGTCAATTTTGCGGCAAATTCAGCGGGGAATAGCTCGGCCATGGTCTTGCCAGTCATTTGAGAACCGGGGATGCCGATCATCTCCTGAAAATTATCACTGGCTTGCAGAACGCGGCTGGTGGTGGGCGTCACTTCTTTGAGGTACGCGAAAATGGGTGAGTGCTTCATGAAGAGAGAGAGTGCCTCTTTGTTTTCGCGCAACGCCGCTTCCGTTTGCTTGAGTTCGGTGATATCCAGGGCATAGACTAGACACAGCACCACTTGGCCGGTTTCATCCTTCATCGGATTTGCTTTCACTAGAAAATACCGGTTCTTATCCGGCAGAAGCACAATCCCTTCAGTCGATTGGCTTGCGCCGGTTTCAAACACCTGGCGGTTAATTTCCTGGCGATAGTCGGCTTGGTCTTGCGGATAAATATCCCAGAATGTTTTGCCTAGAAAATAATCAGGCGACTGGTGAAAATTCGCCGCGAACACCTGGCTCACAAACTTGAATGCACCGTTACGATCGACGGCAAACACAGAAGCGCCAGAAACCTCGATGAGCGAACGGTACTTGAGTTCGCTGTCTTTCAGGGCTTGTTCCGCGCGTTTGCGCTCCGAAATATCCGTGGCGATGTAAACCGCGCTAGTTACTTGCCCGCCGGCAATCACCGGCATCACACGGACACGATACGTCCGCGCTTGCCCATACGGTCCTGGTCCCAGGGTTTCGTACTCTTGACGCTCGCCGCCGGCAAAGACCACCTTGAGTGTCGAATCTAGAACCGGCGCCTGTTCCTTGGGTACCCAGGCATAAACGCTCGTGCCGAAAATTTGTTCCTGGGTGAGTCCGGGTATCGAGTGGTTGACGAACCAAATTGTGCCTTGCTGATCCACTTGCAAGATGGTATCGGGGGCGTTGTCCATCACCGTTCTAAGGCGCGCCTCGCTTTCACGCAATGCCGCTTCGACCTGCTTGCGCTCGGTAATGTCTTGCGCCATGCCCATGATCTCTTTCGGCGTGCCATCGTCTGCGCGGCTAAACACCATTTCGCGCGTCCCAATCCAGTGCCAGGTGCCGTTGGCGTGGCAGACGCGATACTCGCGGCTGGTAATTTCGCCATCAGGCGCGGTGGTCGCCCAGGCAAGTTTTTCTTGGAGCATGGCCGCATCGTCGGGATGCACTTGAGCGGGCAAAAACACCGAGCCGACCTGCGCGGTTTGATCCGGCGGGTAATCTAACACGCTCGCGAGCGTGCGATTTGCAAATACATCCTGCTGGGTAGCACGATCGAAAATATAGATCAGGCTCGGCGTCATGGCGAGAATTTTTAGACCCAGGAGTTGTTTCTGCAACGCCTTGGCGGTTTGTTGACGTTTGCCCAAGTCAATACGCTCAGCGGGCTTTGCCGCGCGCCGAGATGGCTGGGCGATTGGAGTTTTGCGCTTGTGCTGGGTCATGCTTGATTTCCCCTGTCGTTTGCTGGGTGGATTAACTGCGCGTTTGATCATCTGCGCGCGCCAGCCGTACACGGTTACGCCCGTCGGCTTGCGCATGACACAACGCGGGATCCGCCGATTCGCATACACGGATGCCAAACGCGATGGTTCATCACGTCTAATCCGCGACACGTCAATTGTGCCGATGCGCCAACGATCAATTGCTTTTACGCTGATTATAACCCCGCGCTAGCGATATAGCAATAATCCGATGGCTCTACTTGTAAACGATCTGTAAACGCCTCGGTGTTACACTAGAGCCAGATTCAACAAGTATGCACCACGAGGCAAGCCGTGAACGATAAAACCCAATGTGTGCCAGTCCGCACGACGATCCGCGCCGGTCAACCGACGGATCATCCAGTAACCCCACTCGACCGCGTCATGTTCATTTTGCTCGACGCGCTTCAGAAACCAACCGATTGGATGTATGCGCGTTTGATCAAGCGCGCGTGAGGTAGCTATGCTCAAAATTCGCAGTGGCTTGAAAGCAGGCCAACGCATTGGCGATGCGTTCGAAAAACTCTGCCAGGCAACCGGACTCGATCACTGTGCCGAAAAATATACGCAACAAACCGGCAAGGATTGTGGTTGCGCCAAACGCCACGCCCTGCTCGACCAACTCTTTCCCAACTAACGATGGGGCAACACGCGAGCGTGAACCCTGCGTTTTATTTGCACAACCATGGACGCGCCGATCGATGCGCCGCAAGCCACCCCGCGTGAGTGGGTGGCAAAAACCAAGGAGATGAGACGATGAAAAAACAATTGACCCCAACCGCCCAACCCAAGCGCACGCGGATGCCAGTGCGGACGCAGGTGCGCGCCGGAACTTGGAAGCGGTGCGGCGCGCTCGAATGCGACACTCAAGACAAGGGCATGGATCCCAATGTTTGCAAAGTGGTCCGGTGTCGCTAACCCAAACCGCGTGAGCCAGACCGCCAACCCGTGGTTAGCAAACGGCAACCATGCCATCGCTATCTGAAACCAGGAATTTCCGCAACCTGAATTTGTTTTAGCAATACCGCAGAATGCGCCGTGAACAAGCACGGCGATTCAATATCAAACTCAAAGGAGCAAACATGCACATCCGAACGCATCTCACAAGTGGTTGGTGGTACACGCTTAAATCGGGCGACACCTTGATCAATCTTGCCCGCCAGTACTATCACAACGTGGACTGGCAAGCGATCTACAACTACAAGAACAATCGGCAAATCATCGGACCCAATCCAAATTACATCAAGCCGGGTACCCCGATCGAATTGTGGTAAAACTCGGCGCGGCGGGTGGAGATGCGCTGAACCAGGCAAGACCATGGCGGCGCGTCTCCGCTTCCAACTTAGACAATCCAACAGGAGAAATGCAATGAACATTCGCACCCACCTTCAAGCTGGTCGCTTTTTTTACCTGAACGGCACGCGCGTGTACCAAGTGGAAGGCGGTGATCGGCTGATCAACATTGCGCGCATGGCGTACAACGACGCCACAAAATGGCCCCAAATTTACTATGCCAATCGCGACGTGATCGGACCCAATCCCAACTTGATCAAACCGGGCATGGTCCTCAAAGTCCCGTAAGGGTTCACGCCAGCGAGCCGTCACAGTCACCCGGCGGGGAGACCTCACCCCAGCACAGCGGCTCGTTGGAGTGAATTGAATTGAATTGACGATTTCGGCAATCCTTTGACGATCGGAGCAACCAAATGAAGCATGCTCGCTTACCCGTGCAAACGCAAATTCACGCGGGCGCACCGTCTAAACCGTGTCTGCCCGGCGACAAGTGCCAAGTCCGCTCAGAGTCGGGTGCTATCGCCATGAACACCTGCTTGCCTAAAGCCCTGTGCGAGCAATTTACGCAGACCCTGGCTTATGCATTCCCAGGTCACAAGTACACGTGCGCCAAGTGCTGACGCCCTGACTTGCCCATCAGCAAATCAAACCCAAGGAGCCCAGACCATGGAAAATAAACTTGAAGAACAAACCCCAACCCCCAAGCCGCAAACTGCCACCCTGCACCTCCGCACCGCCGTTCGCGCCGGTTCTGCCCTTGACGTTCAAGATCAAGACGCGGATGAACTGTTTGGGGAAGACGAAGATTTGGGCGGCTTGTAATTCCAATCACACTATCACGGAACAGCCGACTGACTCGACTGCCGAGATGCTCAACGACGCATGACTGATTCACTGGATCTCACTGAACTTGGCTGGGATGTCTCCCGGCTCGCCGAAGCGCTGGAAACACTCGCGCGCCAAGCCAATCTCGTTGCGCGCACTGCCCCCGCGCTCAACAACCTAGTCCGCGTCCCCGATCCGCGCGCCTACACGGACCCGGCGGCGCGGAATTTGTGGATCGATCTCGTCGCTCAGCATCTCGGCATTGAAGCCGAACCGGTTCAGGCACAGTACGCCGATGTGGATGCGTTCGTGCGCGGCGTGGCGCCCGCTATCATAGAAATCCCTGCATCGAGTCTGCCCGATGGGGCAAGCGCCAATCCGCCGTCACCCAATGAAAAGCCGCCGCGTTTTTTCGTCCTGGTTCGCGCAGGCGATCCGGTCCAGTTGCTTGCGCCTGATCTTTCCACGCGCGCCATCGCACCCCGCCTGATCCGCGAACTGCTCTGCCGTCAAGTCGAAGCGCCTTTTACCGCCACCACCGACCAAGTCCTGGTTGAAGCGGGGGTCACACCGGAACGGCGCGCGCGAGTTCGCCAGATGATTCTCGCGCACCAACTCAACACCACCCGCGTCGCGCACGGTTGGATTTTGCGGCTTGCGCCCGGCGTATCCGGCTGGCAACACCTGCGCCACGCGCGCGTGGTACCGCTCACTACCCTCATCCTGGGCGTGAGCCTCCTCCAACAGTTTCTGACCATCGCCACCTGGGGCATTCTTGGCGGGGATGCGCTCAGCGGTCAAGGTCATTTCGATTGGGCGCGATTGTGGGCATGGGCGTTGCTCGTGTTAACTGGGATTCCATTGCAAATGCTCACGGCGCGCGCGAGCGCGCGGCTCGGCACCAATGTGGGTAGCGCGTTCAAAACCACCTTGTTGTCTGGCGCGCTCAAACTCAATCCCGAAGAAATTCGTCACGAAGGGACCGGGCAATTTCTTAGCCGCATCCTGGACGCAAGCACAGTTGAATACGGCGCGATTGGCAACGCGCTGGCATTTATTTTCGCCGTCCTGCAAATTTTCACCGCGCTCTCCGTACTGGCGCTTGGCGTCGGCGGCTGGCTCAGCGTCGGCATGTTGGGCGGATTCATTCTCGGCGCGCTCGCGCTCGGTTGGGAATCCTGGCGCACTTATGATCAGTTTATCGTCGCCTACCGCGCCATGACCAACCACCTCGTCGAGCGCATGGTCGGTTACCGCACGCGCATTGTGCAAATGGACGCGGCACAATGGCACGCCGAAGAAGACGTTGAACTTGCGCGTTATACCGAATTTAACGAACGGCAAGCGCGGCTCAACAACTGGATTTCCGTGTTGCCGCGCGCGTGGATGATCGCCGGAATCGCCAGTGTGGCTTGGGCCATTGTCGCGCAAACCGCGCCCGCCACCCAAATCGCGATCAGTCTCGGCGGAGTGATGCTTGCCCAACAAGCACTCGGCGCGATCATCGCCAACATTCATTCCTTCATTGCGCTCGCGCAATCCTGGAAACAGATCCAGCCCTTGTTCACTGCCGCGCAACGCAAAAACGAATTAGGCATAATGCTTTCCGACCTGGGATCGAGTCCAGCCGCGCAAGCGGCTCCACAATCCCCAGCCGCAAATCAAAAAACAAAAATCGAATCGCCGTTGATTGCCTTGCGCGAGGTGAGTTTTCGTTACCATGATCGCGGGCGGTTGGCATTGCGTAACGTTACGTTGGACATTGCGACTGGCGAACGCATTCTGATCCAAGGGCCCTCGGGCGGCGGCAAGTCCACGCTCGCGGCGGTGATCGCGGGCTTGCGCGTGCCGGAATCGGGCTTGCTCCTTTTACGCGGTTACGATCGCGCCAGCGTAGGGCTAGACGTATGGCGCAAACGAGTGGTCGTCGCGCCGCAATTCCACGAGAATCATGTCTTTACCGGCACGTTTGGTTTCAATTTGTTGATGGGCAGACAGTGGCCCCCAACCGATGAAGACTTGACGGAAGCGCTGACCCTCTGTAACGAACTCGGGTTGGGCGAACTCCTCGCGCGCATGCCCTCGGGCATGCAACAAATGGTTGGCGATAGCGGTTGGCAATTATCGCACGGTGAACGCAGTCGCTTGTTCATTGCGCGCGCATTATTGCAACATGCCGATTTACTTTTGCTCGACGAAAGTTTTGCCGCGCTCGACCCAGCGAACCTGGCGCGCGCACTTGCCTGCGTACTCCGACGCGCGCCCGCGCTCGCGGTCATTGCGCACCCGTAATGGCACGGTGAAATGATAGGAGGCACATGCTACTCAATAACGCCTTGCAACTAGCAACCCTCTTGCTATGGTTGGCATTCGCGCTGTTTATCGTCATTTATTTGACCATGGTCGGCGCGCGCCGCGGGCTGGGGACGGCCCTACGCGGACTGATCTCGCGGTTCTTGTTCGGCTTGCTCGTGGTGCTGATCGCGATCAGTTTCATCAACGCCAGCGCCGTGTTCATTGAACCACAACAAGTCGGCGTGGTTATTTCCGTGCTTGCGCCGAATGGCTATTACACGCACCCCTATCGTTCTGGCTTGCGCTGGATTTTCCCATTTCTGGAACGGGTCGAACTCTATCCAGTCTCATGGCAAACCTATACGATGGCGGCAACGCCTAACGAAGGACAGAAACTCGGCGACGATTCGATCAAGGCGCGCACATCGGACGGACAAGAAGTGTCGCTGGATTGCTCGCTCATCTTTCAGATCGATCCAGATCAAGTGATGCAAGTGCATGTGGACTGGCAAAGCCGCTACATTGACGATTTTGTGCGTCCGGTCGCGCGCGGCGTGGTGCGCACGCTCGTTTCACAATACAAAGCCGACGAAGTGAATAGCAGTCGCCGGCTCGATCTCGAACGCGACATTAACAAACAACTCCACGATACATTTTTGGAAAAAGGATTTGTGCTCGATCGCTTTATTTTACGCAACGTCATGTTCTCGCCCGAATATGCCACCTCGATTGAACAAAAACAAGTCGCGTTGCAAGGCGTAGTCGAAAACCAACACAAAGCCGATCAAATTCGCCAACTCGCGCAAGGTGAAGCAGATGCGGTGATCTTCAAGGCGAAAGCCGATGCCGACGCAGTAAAAATCAAAGCCGACGCCGAAGCAGAAGCCATTCGCAAAGTCAGCGCCGCGCTCGCCAACGATCAAAACGTGTTGACCTACCGCTACATTGACAAGCTTGCGCCCAACGTGCGCGTGATGCTGGTACCGAATAATGCGCCGTATCTCTTGCCGCTTCCCAGTCTCGACGAGCCCAGCCCCATCACGCCAACGCTCACTTCGTCGCTGGGCATCACGACCACGCAAGCGATCACGCCAACCGGACGATAAAATGTTTCAGATTCACCGTTCCCTGTGCCGAATTCAGATTAGGCAATGGTTTGGCTATTGTCTCCTCTTGACGGCCTACTGGCTCGTCGCGTGTTCACCTTTACCGGCGGGGTGTCCGCCGCAATGCCAAAGCGAACGTCTCGTCGAGCAAGATTTACACGGCGCGAATTTGGAAAACGCGCAATTGCTGGAAGCCCATCTCCACAAAGCACTACTCGAAGGCGCGCATTTGCGCGGCGCGAATCTCACCGGCGCGGATCTCTCGGAAACTAATTTGCATCAAGCCGATTTACGGAACGCGCAACTCATTGGCGCAAATTTACGCAAAGCGAATCTCTCCAATGCCAATTTGGAAAACGCCAATTTACTCGGCGCTGATCTGACCAATGCCGACTTGGGGGGGGGCTCGCGTAACGGGGGCGAGTTTTATTTCGGCGCAACTCAGTAACGCCCAACTCAATGGTTTGGATTTTAGTCAAACCAACCTCCAAGCCGCGGGCTTGGCCAATGCGCAAATGGCAATCAGCACTTTGAGCGGCATGGAACTCGATGGCACATCGCTAAGCCACGTCAATTTGAGTGGTGCGCAAATGGCTCAGACGCAACTCAGCGGCAGTTGGCTCAACCTTACGGATTTAACCAGCGCCGATCTGCACGGCGCGAACTTGAATGGCAGTTCGCTCTTTGGCGCCGACCTGGGCGGCGCCAATTTACGCGGCGCCCAATTGCGCGGCGCAAACCTGATCGGCGCAAAATTAAATGGCGCGGACTTGCGCGATGCCGATTTGCGTGGCGCGGTCTTGCGCTACGTCGCGGCAACCTTTACGCTCAACGACGCACTGTTCGATCCGGCGATCACGCAACTCAACGAAGCGGGGCGCGCGGTGTATTATCAACCTACCGTGTTGCGCGGCGCGCGCTATAACCGCGCCACCCAGTGGCCCCAGGGTTTTGCGATCCCTCCCGAAGCCAGTTTGGCAGAATGACGGAATAGCCGCAATGCAAAAATTGATTTTGTTGGGACTCGTGCTGATCTCAGCCGCGCTAGCCAGTTGCTCGCTTTTGCGGCGGGATAGCTGTATGCCTAACTGCGTGGGCATTGATTTGCGAGGCAGAGACTTGACGGAAACTGATTGGCGCGGCGCGGCATTAAATCGCAGTGTCTTGCAGAACGCCAACCTGAGTCACGCCGATTTGAGCCAGGCAAACCTCAATAGCGCAAATTTGAATGGCGCAAATTTACGCGGCGCAAATTTGCGCGCCGCCGACCTGACGAATACCAGTTTGAAAAATGCAATCCTGGTCGGCGCTGACTTGACGGATGCCAATTTGAGCGGCGCAGATTTAACCGAAGCAATCTTGACCGGCGTGCAGTTGACGACAACTCGCCTTGTGGCGACCACGTTTAACGGCGCGCGAATGTTGAATGTGGATTTGACGGGCGCAAACTTGGCAGGCAATTCCTTTAGCAAGGCGCAACTGACTGGCGTGAGTCTTGTGCGCGCAAATCTAAACGGCGCCAACTTGAGTCTGGCAGTGCTGAGCGGCACGGATCTGCGCGGCGCAAACTTGCGCGGCGCAAACTTGCAAGGCGCCAAATTGTTCGGCGCGCGCATGGACGATGCCATCCTGAGCGGCGTTGATCTTTCAAATGCCGGAATTGATGGTTCAAATTTGCCGCGTGCCGATCTCAGTGGCGCGCGTTTGTTCAACACCGGCGCAACGGGCTGTGATCTGACCGATGCAAATTTGGCGCGCGCCGATCTCGCGGGCGCATTTTTGAGCGGCACTCGATTTACCAACGCCAATCTCAGCGGCGCAAATTTTTCAGATGTGATCGCGGGCGCGGATGGCGATACCTTGGCAATAGCAACGCTCAACGGCGCAACGCTCAACGGCGCGAATTTTGCGGGGGCAAATTTAGCAGGCGTCGTACTAAACGGGACGAGTCTCAACGACGCAGATTTACACCGCGCGCTCCTCACGCAAACATTCACACTCAATGGCCAAGCCATCGTCAAGACGGCCTTGGTCCAGGATACTCAATATAACGCAGGCACACAATTTCCGCAGGGATTCAATCCCAATTAAAAAGGAGGGTCGAAATGATGTGGTGGATTTTACTCGCGTTGGTGCTGGTACTGGGTGTGTGGTTTTACTTTAAACCCGCGTGGGCTCCCAAGCCCGATCAAGTCCAAGCGGATGTCGAAAAAAACTTGCGCCTGGCGGGTCAACAAGCTAGCAAAATGTACCAAGGGGTCAGCGGCAAACTGAAACTACGCCGCGACAAAACCGAACTCGCCAAGAAATTCAAAGAATGGATGGCAAGCACCTCCCTACACCAAACCCAGCTATACGATGGCTTGCCCGCCGCCGCTGAAGGATTTGCGTCCTGGCTGGCAACCCTGTCGCCGCAAGAAACCGAAGCGTTCTGCG
The DNA here is from genome assembly GCA_037440365.1 of Chloroflexota bacterium. Classification (GTDB taxonomy): domain Bacteria; phylum Chloroflexota; class Anaerolineae; order UBA4142; family UBA4142; genus JBBIUF01. Next base: position 27,783 of record JBBIUF010000016.1, on the reverse strand, counting down.
ACAAGGTCGCGCACTTTACCGCCTCACTCGGGTTTGATCTCGCCTGGCTCGTGAATGACAAACTCAATGGGCAACCCGAACTCAAGCAAGCGATCCAAGAAGCCGTGGCGTTGTACAGTATCGCGGCGTGGCGCGCCAACACGGTGCAGATCCAAGTGCGCGCGTTCCTCGCCTTTCAACAGTGGCTCGCCAAGCCAAACCAGAACCGCGGCCTGGGTCAGCAATTGTACAGCCAATTGGTCAAGCAAGGCTTGGTGATGACCACCCCCGACTTGTATTTGGCACCGGAAAAGGAACGCCAAGCCGAAGCCATCCGCGCGATCAAACAAGTCGCTATAGACAAACCCGCGGTATTCAACGCCGTCCTGTACGACATTGTTAATCCCAAACCCGCAAGCGCGGCAAACCCAGAACCCGCGCCTGCCGAAGCGTAGCGCTTTACGTGGCAAGCACACCGTGAACCTCTAATTTCGCGATTCTAATTTCTGGAGCTGGCATGTCCATTTCGTTTTCGCGTTCAACGCGCGCGCTCGACCACGATTCATTCCGCGTGCCGATCCTGGGTCTGGCGATTGCCAGCCTCGTATTGATTGCCTGGGGCGCGTGGTTTGTCATGGCGCGCATCACAGTTCAGGAAACCTCAACTCACCTCACGGTAGATCAAGATGGCGCAGTAAGCGCCACCTTTACGCCGGCACAAATCGCGCGCATCCAGGTGGGACAGGCAGCCACGGTTGAGCTCGCCGCAACCAACGATGCGCCCGCGCAAATTTTACGCGCGCAGGTCGCGCAAGTGGCTAATCGTTCCGCGAATCGAATGGAACCCAACACCGTGCGTTTCTTTATCCTAGACCATCCGCCCATTGCCACCGCGCGCCAAGTGAGCGTCGTCGTGGCAGAGTTATCACCGTTGACGTTTGTTCTACAAAACAATCAAGCGTTTGCGAGCGCGGGGCGGGGCAATTGAAATCACGTTCCGCCAGAGGTCACAAGTCAAATCAGATCCCAACAAACTATAGGAGCATGAACATGGCGAATGCCAGATCGACAAATCCAATTCGTGTTCGCACCAACGTGCGTGCGGGTATGACGGTTTACGGCACACCCACTTGTGCGTGGACACAAAAGCAACGCAAATACCTGGACGATAACCAGGTGCCGTATGACTTTGTGGACTGTGCTCAAGCCAAATGTCCTGATTTTGTCAAAGGATATCCGACTCTGGTTTTAACGGGCTATACTGAAATTCCAATCAAACACTAGCCCCGATTCCATCACGATAGCGCGAACGCGCATCGGCAAGCCCCGCGACAGCGCACAAAAAAATTCAAGGAGAAGCCACCATGAGAATCCAAACCCATTTCAAATCAGGCGAACTACCTCCCGGGCCACCGCCACAACCACCACTCCCGGAGATTCCCCCAGGCGCAACCCTCGACCAATTGCAACACATTCCGGGTTTTTGCCAATTGGAAAGCGCCAACCTGGGGACGGCAATTTGGACTGTCGCGGATCCAGCGCTGTGCGCGTTGGGATGCCCGGAACAAGCGTCAGCCATTGGCGTCGCGTGCGGCATTGCGCTTGCCGAATTGGGACCCGTTGGAGTGGTTGCTTGCGCCGCGCTCGGCGACGGCTGGGATAATGCCTGCAACGCGTTACCCAATTTCTGCAACGATATGCGGACTTGGAAAAACGCGTATGGCTATGCCCATTCGATTCTTGAAAAGGTCAAAATCTGCTAGCATCGCCATAATTCACGAGGCAAACCACAATGCCAATCAAAACTCATCTGCGTGCCGGTTGAGGCGGCACAAGCAACGCTCCCCGTGCGGGAGACGTAAAATCGAACGGCGGATCGCCGCGTTCGTGAAACGATCCCATCAAGCCAATTGCCCGCCCACTTTCAGCGTCGTGGGCGGGCAAACGTCAACAAACCAGCGGAGGCACAGTGAAAAACCGATTGCACATGCGAACCAGTCTCAAAGCCGGTCTTGCCAAGAATAATTGCCCCGAATGTTGCGCCGAAGCGGATATTTTTTGCTATGCCGCCGATGACCAGGGCAACGCTCAATACACTGTTTATGACTCGTGCGATCAACCCGTATTTGAAGCGGGCAAAAAATGTTGGGACACACTTGCTCAAGCGGGCTATAAAGATTACGGGTGGCAATGTCTTTTATGCCCGCAACCACAGCCCTAGTGCAAGACATTGCCCTGTGCCAAGCCCGTCTTGGTATAGGTTAGAACCACGACAGACTCGTCCGCGCCAGTGGCGGGCAAAACCAATTGCAAAGCTAAACTAATGGCTCAGCCCAAATTCTTCGTCCCTCAAGTCGTGCAAACGTCCGAAATGGATTGCGGTCCAGCGGCGCTCAAAGCGTTGCTGGAAGGATTCGGCATCCATGTCAGTTACGGCCGCTTGCGCGAAGCGTGCCAAACCCAGGTAGACGGCACATCCATTGACACCATCGAAGACATTGCGGTCCAGTTGGGATTAGACGCCGAGCAAACCATGTTGCCCGCCGACTTGATGATTATGCGCGAAGCGAACGCCTTGCCTGCGCTCGTCGTCGTCGTTCTGCCAAACGGGTTGACGCATTTCGTCGTCGTGTGGAATATGATCGGACCCTTTGTGCAACTGATGGACCCTGGGCAAGGTCGCCGGTGGACTAGCTGGGATCGCTTTGCCCGCGAACTGTTCATTCATCAATTCGCGGTGCCTGCGTCCATGTGGCGCGAATGGGCGGGGAGCGCTAGCTTGCTCGCACCGTTGCGTCGGCGCATGCGCGACCTGGACATCCTCGAATCAGACTATGAGGCATTAATCGCGCTCGCGACCCAAGACGAATCGTGGCACCGCCTCGCGATCCTGGACGCCACCGTGCGCATGGTGTCAGAAATCGTGCAAGCGGGCGGATTGACCCGTGGCGCACTTGCGGCGGATGTGATCGCGCGTTTCCTTGAACGCGAGGGGCGCGATGTGCCGCTGAATTTTTGGTTCGCTTTGCCCGCGCCCGACCAGGATGGCGTTCCGATGGTCGTGTTGCGCGGCGCGGTGTTGATTCGCGTCAGCGGTTTGCGCGCGGCAACCCCATTACTCGAAGAAACCGCCGCGCCGCCCAAACCGTTGCCGCCTGAACTTGCCGCCGCGCTCGCCGAGCCGCCTCTGCGACCGGAACTTGAAATTTGGCGCGTGCTAAAACGCGACGGCTGGCTTGTTCCTGGGATCGTCATCCTCGCCTTGTTCCTTTCGACACTAGGCGTGACCGTTGAAGCGTGGCTGTTTCAAACGCTGATGCGGTTCGGGCAGATCGCATTGCCACCGGAGCAACGCGCCTTTGCCGCGCTCGCACTCGTCATTTTCCTCGTGGGCATGTTCGCGCTCGAAATCCCGCTCGCATCGATCATTCAACGCATCGGACGCCGGATCGAAACGCGGCTCCGCATCGCGTTCCTCGAAAAAATTCCGCGCCTCGGCGACCGCTACTTTCACAGCCGTCTCACCTCGGACATGGCTAATCGCGCGCACTCGCTTTCCGCCTTGAACGGCTTGCCCAACCTCGCGGTCAATTTTTTGCGTTTGACGTTCCAGTTGATCTTGACGACCAGCGGCGTCTTGTACCTCGATCCCATCAACGCGCCATTCGCGATCATGTTCAGCGGCCTGTTCATCCTCATCGCCGCGCTAACCAATTCGATGTTGCAAGAAAGCAATTTGCGCGTCAGCGTCTTGGGCGGCGCACTCTCACGTTTTTATCTCGACGCCATGCTGGGTCTCATTCCCTTGAAAACCCACGGCGCGGAACGCGCGCTCCGCCGCGAACACGAAGGCTTGCTTACCGATTGGATGCGCGCCAACTTGTCGGCGGCGCAAATTGGCATGATGACGCAAAGCCTTGGCGCATTAATCTATTCGCTGTTCGCGATCACAATGGTATTTAACGTGATCGCGCGCGGTGGTTCGACACAAAATTTGTTATTGCTATTTTATTGGACGTTAAACCTACCTTCGCTCGCGCAAAGCCTGTATGCCACCATTCAACAATACCCAGCCATTCGTAATAATTTACTGCGCGTGCTTGAACCGCTCGGCGCGCCAGATGAGTCCAGTCCCGCTGACGCATCCGCAGACCCAGCAACCAGCCAACCCTCTGCCGCCAAGACGCTTGGCCTCGCGATCGAATTTCAAGACGTTGAGGTTCAAGCGGGCGGACACACGATTTTGTCCGAGATCAATTTGAAAATTAACGCAGGTGAACACCTCGCGATGGTTGGCGCATCGGGCGCGGGCAAGTCGTCGCTGGTGGGCGTTTTGCTTGGCTGGCATAAACCAGCGACGGGGCGCGTCTGGGTTGAGGGTGTGCCGCTAGACAGCCAGCGCCTGGAACAATTGCGCCACGAAACGGCGTGGGTTGATCCGGCCGTCCAATTGTGGAATCGTTCGCTGTTGGAAAATCTAGTCTACGGCGCGCCGGCATCCGGCGATGCGCTTGCGCCGTTGATCGAACAAGCGGATTTGTACGATGTCATGGCGCGTTTGCCAAATGGCTTGCAGACTGAACTAGGCGAAAGCGGCGGCTTGGTCTCGGGCGGCGAAGGGCAACGCGTGCGGCTAGGGCGCGCGCTGAATCGCCGCGCGGCGCGGCTTGTCATTCTCGATGAACCGTTTCGCGGCTTGGATCGCGAGAAACGCCGCGCGCTACTTGAACGCGCGAATGCGTACTGGCAAGATGCCACGCTCATTTGCATCACGCACGATGTTGGCGAGACGCGCGCGTTTGAACGTGTAGTGGTGATCGCCGATGGCAAAATTGTCGAAGACGCAAAACCCAGTTCGCTCGCGCGGCGCAAATCATCCCAGTATCGCGCCTTGCTCGATGGCGAAACCAAAGTGCGCGAAAAATTGTGGCAAGACGCCAATTGGCGGCACGTCTGGGTCGAAGACGGCACAGTCCAATAATGCGCGGACGTGGTTCAGCCGCTTGATGCACGGTGGCGAGGTATCCCAATGGCATGGCTCACTGGAATGGTTTGGTATACGCAAGCGGTTTTCCAAGCGCTTCAACTTGCGCTCACCTTGAATCCGCAGGCGCTTCAAGTTATCGAAAAAAATCTAGTCGCCGGTCAAGCTACCCGCGCGGATTCTGTTGTGCTGGGCATTCTTTTTCTCGCGGGTGTGTCCACGTTGATCGGCCAAGCCGTCGTCTTGTTTGCCAGCCGGGTCAAGCCGCGCCGTTTCTTTTTCAGTCTCGGACTGAATGGTCTTCTCTTTATCTTGCTTTACCTCACGTGGGGCACAACCATCTGGGTGATCGGCAATCTGCTCTTCACCTTCAAAGCGGATTATCTCGGCGTCGCGCGTCTCGTGGCGTTGAGTGTGGCCCCGCTGATCTTTGGCTTTATGATCTTGATTCCCTACCTGGGGCAAACGATTGAACGGCTATTGTATGCCTGGAGTTTTTTGATCCTGCTGGGCGTAACCGAATCCACGTTTCACGTGGGCATCCTCCGCGCTTTGGTGTGCCTCAGCTTGAGTTGGGCGTTGATGGCGCTCTTGGCCGTCACGCTCGGTCGCCCAGTGATTGCTTTGCGGAATCTGCTCTGGCATCGTCTCGTCGGCTCGCCGATTGACGCAACGGCGCAGGATATTCTGCTTATCGTGGCGCGTGAGAATCTCCAAGACGAAAATTCGCGCGGTGATGCGGCATGTTGATTTCGCTTTTAACCGTTGCCATTGGTTTGTTGCTCATCGCCATCATTCTGGCACCCCTGGGATCAATGATCTGGTTTGCCGGATGGGGCAATCCAGACGCGCAACCCGGCGGACGCCTGGAAGAACCCGGCATCGCCGCGCCCGCGCAACCGTCTGCGGCAATTCACTTTATGGTGTATTTATCTGGCATTGGAGCGATTGCGCCGAATTCTATTCCCGAAGAGGAATTGCCATTTTTGGCAAATCTGCGCGCGCGGCTCAAGGGCACGCTCCTCATTGACAATGTGTTTCCCTATTCGGTCACCAACCTGGGTCTCACCGGACAGCGATTTTTCCATCAAGTCTGGCGTGCCATCGAAAAAATGCGCTTGCAAAATCCCAACACCACCCTCGCGCTTTTGATCAACTTGCGGAACGCGGTCCAAGTGCTGGTGTCGGCAGACAAACGGTACGGACCCATTTACAATTTTGGTGTCGCGCACGAAATCTACCGCAAGCTGATCCAAGCGGGCTATCCCGTGGGTAGCGGCATTCCGGTCACGTTACTGGGCTGGAGTGGCGGCGGGCAAATCGCGGCGGGCGCGGCATACTATGTGCAACCCTGGATTCACGCGCCGCTCCGCATTATCTCGTTAGGCGGCGTGATTTCGGATGATGTGGGACTGTTACAAATTGAGCATCTCTATCATCTATACGGCACACGCGATCCGTTACAGGGCTTGGGCGAAAAATTGTTTCCCGGACGTTGGCCCATCATGCCCCAATCGCCGTGGTGGCGGATTAACCTGCAAGGTAAAATTTCGCTGATCAACCTGGGTCCCTTTACACACAATGGCGCGCGGAATTATTTCGATCTGACCACACCCTTGCCCGGCACCACCGGCAAGTACGCCGACAAGACAATCCAGACGATTGAGCAAATTCTCGCCGCGAATGGATTGATCGCGGACCGCGCGGCGTCCGCATCGCGCGCGGGCGCAGACCCGGCGTTAGCTTTTGCGCAAGCCGTTACAGATACGCAGACCCTCATCGCCGACGAGACAACCCAGGTGGGCGTGGCGGCGAGCGGTCTCACGCGCTTGCTCTCGCATGGTCAGGTAACCGATCACGTCATCGTGCTTTTACACGGCTTGACCAACTCGCCGCAACAATTCGTCGAACTGGGCAAACTTTTTTATCAGCGCGGCGCAAATGTCTTGATCCCGCGTTTGCCACATCACGGCTTGGCGGACCGCACCACGCGCGATTTGACCCAGATGACACCGGAAGAATTGTTCGTGTTCGTCAACCAAATCACCAATCTCGCGCACGGTTTAGGGCGGCAGGTCACGGTGGCGGGATTATCCTTGGGCGGCATCCTCGCGGCATGGGTCGCGCAAAATCGCGCGGACGTAGACCTGGCAGTCCCCATCGCGCCCATGTTCGGCTTGGCAATGCTCCCGCCACAACTCACAGGGGCACTTGCTACAGGCGTGCGTCTCGTGCCGAACTTCTATCTGTGGTGGGACCCGCGCACACGCGAAGCGAGTCCCTACGTTTACCCATTTGCCTATCCGGGCTATCCGCTCCATGCGTTAGCCGCCGTGATTCAAACGGGCTTGATGGTCAAGCGCCAAGCGCGGCAGAGCGCGCCCGCCGCGCAACACATCATGGTCATCACCAACGGCAACGATCGCGCGGTCAGTAATCCCGAAGTCTATGCGGTCACCCAACTATGGCGCGGGTTCAAGCCGGCGCGGGTGCGCACGTTTCAATTCGATGCCCAACTCAAACAACCCCACGATCTCATCACGCCGCAATCGCCAGGAATCAAAATGAACCTGGTCTATGCCCAGCTGATTGAATTGATCATGGGTAATGAAACAGCATAAAGCACAGCCCGCCTGTGCCGTGTATGCCAGGATTGAACGATGATGCAAACTCTAGACTGGAGCGACCTCACCTGGTTCGATGCGTTCAACGCCTTGTGCGCGCAACTCGCGCGCGAATATCCCTTTACGCAATGGAAAGGGATAGACTGGGACGCGCTTGGCGCGCGGATTGCGCCGCGCGTTGCCCACGCCCAAGCGGCACAGTCGCCGCGCGCGTATTATCTTGCGTTGCGCGAATTGGTTTACGCGATCCCGGACGCGCGAATGCAATTGTGGGGCGATGACCTGGGTTTGCGCCTCGAACAAATCGGCGGCAGTTTTGGGTTAATCCTTGCACGGTTGGATGACGATAGAATCTTGGTGAGCGCAGTCAAACCCGCTCGCCCCGCCGCGGGTGCTGGGATTTCAATCGGCGCGCAAGTGATGACCTGGGACAATCTACCGATAGATACCGCGTTGGCGCGCACGTCCATTCTTTGGGCAGAGCATCCCCCTGCCACCCACGCGCTCTATCAGATGCAACAATTGCGTTTGCTCACCCGCGCGCCCATTGGCACAACTATCCGCGTTACGTTTCGCAACGCAGAGCGCGGCACAGAAACCATCCCGCTGGTCGCCGAGAACGACCAATTTGAATTGTTTCAGCAAACGGCGCTCGCGCCTATCCAACCCCCCGGACATACCGTCATCGGAAAAATTTTGCCATCTGGGATTGGCGTGTTGACGCTGGATTCGCTCGCACCCAATCACCCGCGCATCTATGAGCGGTTTCAGAAATTGCTCCGCGAATTTATCGCGCAACGCGTGATCGGTATCGTGCTGGATTTGCGCCAATGCGGAGATGGAGATGACATGCTCGCGGCATCGCTCGCCGGGTTCTTTCATCGTCAACCGATTTTTTATGCGGCGCGGGCTGATGCCGCTAACGCGTTCGCACTTGACTGGCGCGACCCACACACGCCCTTGCGCATCCTGCCGCAACCCATTTACTATGACGGTCCGGTCGCCGCGTTGATTGGCGCGCGGACGAGTGGCGCGGCGGAGGGCTTGGCGCGCGGGATTCAACGCGCGCATCACGGCACCCTGGTCGGCTCGTGCGCGAGCAGTGGCACATTGAGCGGCGCGTTACATCTACACACGCATCAAGTGCAACTGCCGGGCGGTTACTTGATCGAGTTTCCCACCGCGCGCGAGTTGAATCAAGACGGCGTGATTCAAATCGAAAGTAATCGGTTTGGCGTCGGCGGCGTGGTTCCAAACGTGCGCGTGCCGTTGAACCAGGAAACCTGGGCGCAACAATCTCTGGAAAACCGCGATGTAGAATTGGCGTATGCGGTATACGCATTAACCAACACGGCGCGGCAGATGACAATGCCAAAACCTCAAGCCCAAGTTGCCCACGCACACCCCCGTTGGTTGCCTGACATTAAAACGTCTCGCTGGGTTTGGCAAGCTCAACCCTAACCCCTGCAATCACACGGTAATCAAGATTTCCGCAAACGCATCAACGGCAACCTCCGAGATAAGAGGTTGTCGTTATTGTATGTCAAGATATTCGTGTGTAAACGTTTTATGAACGGCTGGATGCTATACTGTTCCAAGGTGTCTGCTGATTGGATTACAACAACCCAAAACGATTCCAACGCTCGCATAGAAACAACTGCCAATGGGCATGCAAACCTCATCGCAGGACGCGCCCTCATCAGCAAATTACGCATCACCCGTCGTCAATCGCTCAAACATAAATTAGCAAACTCAAAGGAGAGCCCAAAATGAAAAACTTGTCCACCGTGTTTTTCGCCGTCATGCTGGCTCAATTCACGCTCGGCTGTTCAGCACCCGCCACAGCGCAACCCAACGCGGCGGCGTCCTCAACCGCGCCGACGAGCGCGCCCGCTTCGCCAAGCACGGTTCAATTGACGCAAATGGATTCCGGCAAACAAATTACCTTGGCGCAAGGCGACACTTTTGACATTGTGTTGGATCAAAACGCCTCTACCGGCTATAGCTGGCAACTGCTCTCGCTCAACGATCGCGTCTTGCGCTTGCTGAGTAGCAAGCCCACCAACGTCAGCGCAATCCCCGGCGCGCCGAGCAAGCAAGTGTATAAATTTCAAGCGATCGGCGCGGGGCTAGACACCGTGTGGTTCGGTTACAAACAATGGACCAACGCGCAGGTAGAACCTGAAACGACATTTGTCGCCAACGTGATCGTGCAAGGCACACCGGTCCTGCCTACGGCAAGACCCACCCAAGCCGGTGCGCCCAAGCCGCTCGAAAAATTAACTAAATTGACGCTCGCCGATTCTGGCAAAATGATCGCCTTGGCTATGGGCGACACCTTTCAGGTTGATTTCGATCTGGATGGCAAGAGTCAAGGTGAATGGCAAATTATTTCGAACGGTATTGCCGCCAACCAACTGGTCTCCATTGGGATCGTCTATCCTGGCGGCACGCCTGCCGTGACTGTGCCACGCCAAACGTTCACATTCAAAGCCGCATCGCCGATCAGCGGTTCGCTTCGTCTCGGCTTCAAAGACTGGGCAAATGAAACGGCACAACTTTATTCCGTGTTTGAAGTAAACTCGTCTGTGTCCATGCCCGCCGTCTTGCCAAAAGCGGGAACTGGGTCAGGCGGAACCGTCGTCACGATTCTGAACAAACAACATCCGAGCGCGACAGTCAATACCGCCCAAGACCTGATCGCCATTATGCTCCAAGGCGCGCCCGGCGCAATCAGCACTTTTGTCTCCGGCAACGATGCGATCATCAAACCGCAGTTTGATCCAACCAAGCCGCTGGATGTGTCAAACGGCGGAACCGTTGCTGGGTATCCGGGATATTTTTTCAAATTCCAACCGACAAGTCCTGGCACCGCGACGCTCACCTTTGTCCAAAAACAAAATGGCGCGTCGGACACGTACACCGTCACAGTCAACGTTAAATAAATTACTCGGCAAGGCGGAAAATCTAGATCGCAGACCGATTCACGGTCACTATTCGGCAGGATGTTTCAATTCGATTGGCGTCGCATTTGCCGTACCATCCCCTAATCGGCATCACGATCCGTTGCGCGGGCGCGCTCGTATTCGGCTTGATCATCGGCGGCGTGGCGCTGTTGGTGCAAGCGCCAAAGCAAACGAAATAACGAAATCGATCGAAAAGGACAGGTTTTACCATGAAACGTCTTTTGATATTGAGCGCTCTATTCATCACACTCATGCTTGGCGCAACCCCCGTCATGCTCAGCGCCGCGCCGCCGACACCCAAACGCATCACGTTTGGCGCGGGACAAACCAGCGTGATGGTCAGCGGCATCCTGCCGCCGAACGGATCGGATGCGTGGGTCTTGCGCGTGCAAGGCGGGCAAACGATGAGCGTCAACCTGGGAATGTGGAACGGTATGGCACGGCTCGCGATCTGGGGCGCGGACGGCACCGTGCTTATTTCCGATCACGCGGACGCCGCATATTGGAGCGGCGCGGTTCCATCAACCCAGGATTACAATATCCAAATTGACGCCTTGAACAATACCGCGCCCAGTTACACCATGGATGTGACCATTCCACCGCTTGAGCCGACGCCGCCTGCGCCGGGGTGTGTTAATCGTTCGGCATTCGTCGCGGATATTACGGTGCCGGATGGCACACCGTGGCAACCGAATCAAGGGTTTAACAAAATCTGGCGTGTGCAAAATATCGGCACGTGCGTTTGGAACACCCATTACCAGCTCGTGTTCCTGGATGGCGAACCGATGGCGCGCGTGACCCAACTCGCGGTCGCGCGCAACGTTGCGCCAGGGCAAACGCTCGATCTGCTGATCGCGATGAACGCGCCAGCCGCGTTCGGCGTGCATAGCGGGCGTTGGCAATTGCGCGATGACACGGGCGCATTGTTCGGCACACGCCTTACGATCAAAATCACGACCATCAATCCGACCCCGCCGCCGCAAGCCATCGTCATATCACCCGCAAATGGTTTTCAATTCGCGGTGGGCGCAACGATGCGCTTGACCTATCAAGGCATCGGCAACACGGAACTGTCAGCCGTTGCGCTCTACATCAACGGCACCCAAGTCGCCAAACAAACCTCGCGCACTCCAGCACAAATTCTGACTGGCGCGTTCGATTGGAAGCCCGCCGCCGGTCACTATACACTGACGGTGGTCGCCACCGACATCTCCGGTCAGCAAACCACCTCGCCGCAAGTGAGCGGCGCGATCGTGCAACCGTCCCCGCAATGCGATCCCTCGATCGATTTTCGCGCCGACAATCTCACCCTCAACCGCGGCGAGCATACGATCGTGCGCTGGGATGTGGACTGTGTGCAAGCGATCTATTTGGATGGACAAGGCGTGACCGGGCATGAAGCGCGCGATGTCCAACCCAGTGACACCACCACCTATGTTTTGCGCGTCGTCAACAAAAACGGCGGCGCGGACGAACGCCGCGTCACCATCACCGTCAACAACACACCCGCCCCCACCGCCCCCGCCACAACGCCGCGACATTAACGGACAATGGACCGCGGCAAATGATTATTTCCTGGAAGTGTACCAAGCGAACGGTTGCAGTAACGCGGATTGCAATATCGCCGGGCGCTTGATCCACCAGGTTGGCACAATGACGCCGGAAATAATGGACGTGCAAGGATCGCTCAATGTCTACAGCGGCGCAGTCGCGTTTGTCGCGACGATACCCGGCGGCGCAAGTTTTAATGGCACGCTCGATGCGACCAGTCGCACCTTGTCCGGCACGTTGAGCAACGTCGGCGCACTCACCTTTACCAAACAATAACCGCACAGATCACAAGGAGCCACGAATGACTGACCGCAACGAATCACTGATCCTAGTCCGCGCGCTAATCGTTGACGATGAACTTGATCAACAAACGGCGTGCGGACGCGCCGTGCGCGCGCTCGCGGCAGAACTTGGCGCACATGAGGTGGTGGTCGTTAAATCCACCACAGACGAGGACGCCCAAGCCATCATCCTTTCGGATCCGGCATTACAAGTCATCCTCCTGGATTGGTCTTTGGATCACGACCCGGAGCACCAGAAAACGTCTGCATTAATTCACTTGATCCGTTCGCGCAATTCGCATGTGCCGATCTTTTTGATGGCCAAGCGAGATGACGCCGCCGCAATGACCGCGGCGGTAATGCGCCGCGTGGACGAATTGATCTGGTTGCTCGACGACACGCCCTTTTTCATTGCGGGGCGCGTCCTGGCGGCAATCCGACGCTACCAGGATGAGATTGCGCCGCCGTTTAGTAAAGCACTGTTTGAATTTGCTCAAGTGTACGAGTACTCCTGGCACACCCCGGGGCATACTGGCGGCACCGCATTTTTGAAATCGCCGATCGGTCGCGCGTTCTATCACTATTTCGGCGAAAACCTCTTGCGCTCCGATTTGTCGATCTCGGTTGGCGAACTCGGATCGCTACTTGATCATTCTGGACCAATTGGCGCAAGCGAACAGTACGCGGCACACATCTTCGGCGCGCACCGTTCGTACACCGTCACCAATGGCTCTTCAACTTCGAATCGCGTGATCTTTATGGCGTGCGTCACGCGCGATGATCTCGCGCTTGTGGATCGCAATTGCCACAAATCGCTAGAGCAAGCCCTAACGCTCACCGGCGCAATCCCAACCTACCTGATGCCCTCGCGCAACTATCTTGGCCTCATCGGACCGATTTATCCCGAGCGCCTCACGCGCGACGCGATCCGCCAAGCCATCACCGCGAATCCACTTGCCGCCAACCGTGATGGGGAACCGTGTCATGCGGTCATCACTAATTCCACCTACGATGGTTTGTGTTATAACACTACGCGCGTCGTCGAACTGTTGGGGCAGAGCGTGGATCGCATTCATTTCGACGAAGCGTGGTATGGCTATGCACGCTTTAATCCGCTGTACAAAAATCGCTTTGGCCTGTACGGCGAGCCGCAGGATTATCCCAAAAATGCGCCGACCATTTTCACGACCACCTCGACGCACAAATTACTAGCCGCGCTCTCACAGGCATCGTTCATTCACGTGCGCGATGGACGCAACCCAGTTGAACATGCGCGCTTTAACGAATCGTTCATGATGCATGCGTCCACCTCGCCGCAATACGCGATCATTTGCTCAAACGAAGTGTCCGCGGCGATGATGGCGGGCGTATCGGGGCAAACGCTCACGACTGAATCCATTCAAGAAGCGGTTGCCTTTCGCCAAGCCCTGCGCCGCATCCGGCGAGATTATCGCAAGCAGAACGATTGGTTCTTTAGCACGTGGAACGCCGATCAAGTCAACGATCCAAAAACCGGCAACGCAATCCCGTTTGAAGATGCGCCGCAAGATTTGCTCATTTCGGAGCCAGACTGCTGGGTCTTGCACCCTGGCGCAGACTGGCACGGTTTCAACAATCTGGAAGATGGCTACGGTATGTTGGATCCGATCAAAGTGTCCGTCGTCACACCCGGCGTGGCAACCGATGGATCGTTTGAACCGCTCGGCATCCCAGCCACACTCGTCACCGCCTACCTGGATCATCGCGGCATTGTCGTCGAAAAGACGACTGACTTTACGATCTTGTTTCTCTTTTCGATTGGCGTGACCCGCGGCAAGTGGGGCACGCTCGTCAACGTCTTGTTAAAATTCAAAGAGGATTACGACGGCAACACCCCGCTGATCAAAGTTTTACCGGAACTGGTCCAGGCGCATCCCGAACGCTATGGCAACCTGGGTCTGCGCGATCTGGCGAATGAAATGTTCGACCAAATGAAGACCTCGCAACAATTGCAATTTCAGGCGCAAGCATTTTCAAGTTTGCCATATGCCGCCATGACGCCCAATGAAGCGTACCAAAAATTGGTCCATGATCAAGTTGAATCTGTGTCAGTGGACAACATGGCGAATCGGTTGGTGGCAACGGGCGTTGTGCCGTATCCCCCTGGTATTCCCATGTTGATGCCCGGCGAAAGCGTCGGCGCAGACAACAGCGCATACCTGGGTTATCTGCGCGCCTTGCAAGCCTGGGACGCCGCATTCCCCGGTTTCGGTCATGATATTCACGGGGTTGAAAACGAAGCGGGTACGTATCACATTTATTGCTTGAAATAGAAATACTACGCCGCCGAGTGACCCAGGTGCGCACAACCCAAAATCTGGGCGGCGCGGCGTTCTCAACTCAAGGGGTACTCCGATGAATGGCCAAACCAAATCGCTCGGCATGTTTGCGCTCGTGATGATCAATGTCGCCGCTGTGCTCAGTTTGCGAAACTATCCGTCCATGGCGGAATATGGCTGGTCGGCGGTGGGCTGGTATGTCCTCGGCACGCTGACCTTTTTTATTCCGCTCACTCTCGCGGGCGCAGAACTCGCCACGGGTTGGCCCCAAGGCGGCGGCGTGTATGCCTGGGTCAAGGAAGCGTTCGGCGAGACCGCCGGGTTTATCGCAATCTTTTGTGAATGGTCGAATAACCTTGTGTGGTTTCCCACGGTGCTGGCGTTTATCGCTTCCACGTTTGTCTTTGCGTTCGACCCCAAACTAGCGAACAACCATCTCGTCATGTTCGCACTGATGATGCTTGCCTTTTGGGGCACTACCCTCGTCAGCATGTCCGGCGAGCGAATTTCATCCGCGTTCGGATCGTTCGGCATGATCGCCGGTGGAATTATTCCCGCGCTGTTTATCATCACCTTGGCTTTGCTGTATCCACTCACCGGCAAACCGCTGGCTCTGCCCGCGTTTTCGCTTGGTGCGCTGTTACCGCAAATCAATTTGGGTACAATCCCCTTTATCGCCACGGTCGTGTTATTGTTTGCGGGTATGGAGATGGCAGGGTTCCATGCGCTTCAAGTGCGCGACCCCAGCCGCGATTTTCCCAAAGCCATGGCGTTATCAGCACTGATTATTTTCACCCTCACCGTCGTTGGCACACTCGGCATTGCGTTTGTGGTGCCGGTCAAGCAACTCAATCTCGCCGATGGCTTGATGCAAGCGTTCCAGGCATTTTTGCAAGCGTTCAACCTCAACTGGCTTCTTGCGCCGATTGCAATCCTCGTCGCGGTGGGCGGACTGGCGAACCTCGCGTCCTGGCTTGCCGGACCCGCGCTGGGCTTGGGCGTGGTTGCCGCCGAAGGGAATCTGCCGCCATTTTTTGCGCGCACCAACGCGCACGGCGCGCCGGTTGGTGTATTGATCGTGCAAGCGAGCATCGGGACGCTGGTGTCCTTGCTGTACTTGTTCATCCCGAGCATTAGCGCGGCGTATTGGCTTCTCTCAGCCCTGACGGTGTTGCTCTTGAGCATCGTGTATATGTTCATGTTCGCCGCGTTGATCAAACTGCGCATCACCCAACCGAATGTACCGCGCGCATTCAAAATTCCTGGTGGTCTGCCGGGCGTGTGGGCAGTCGGCGGGGTTGGGTTTGCCGCGTGCGCATTTACGTTTTTGGTCGGTTTGCTTCCGCCGGGCAATGCCGGGTTTTCGTTTGCGATCTATGTGCTCGTGATGATCCTGGGCACGGCGATCCTCGCATTGCCCCCGCTCGTATTTCTCAAATTAAATAAATCAATTCGATGATGATGCGGCTACGCCGGAGATGAACCCATGAGCGAAAAACCAAAACCCCAGCCCGCGCCCAGTCGGCGCATCCAATTAAGCGTCCTGCTCCTCGGCGCGTTGGTGACCATGTTCAATATCTCGGTGACGAACGTCGCCTTGCCCACGATCGCGTCCGCGCTCAAAGCAAACGGCATGCAGATTCATCTGATCGCCGATGGCTTTACGATTGCGCTCACCTCATTCGTGCTAATCGCGGGCGCGGTGGGTGATCGCTATGGACGCAAACGAATGTTCCTGGCGGGGGCGGGCTTGATGATTCCAGCCTCGTTGTTATCCGCGCTCAGCGGCTCGGCGAATGAATTGATCGCGAGCCGAATGATTGCCGGAGTTGCCACCGCGCTACTCTTTCCAACGACGCTTTCGATGATCGCGATGATTTTTCCAGAGGCGGACGAGCGCGTGCAGGCGATTGCACTCTGGTCAGGGACGGCGGCGGCAGGGTCAGCCATTGCGCCAGTCGTCGCCGGGATGCTAATCGAATTTTTCAATTGGAACTCGGTGTTTCTCTGCTCATTCTTGCTGGCAATCATCGCGTTCATTGTGGGCTGGCGCGTTTTGCCGAATCGGATTCAAGCGGACGCCCCGCCGGTTGATTGGCTCAGCGGCGCCTTGTCGATCCTGTTTGTCGGCGCGCTACTCTTTGCGATCATCCTATTTCCCGTCGAAGGATTGAGCGGCACGGTCATTGGGATCGCCATCGTAGCCTTGATCACGCTGGCCGCGTTTATCGCGCGGCAAACGCGCGCGCGCCAGCCCTTGCTCGACCTGTCGGTCTTGCGCGATATGCGCTTTACGATTGCGAGCATCACCCTAGTGTTGGTAGCGTTTGCCATGCTGGGCGTCATGTTTCTCGCCGCGCAATACGTTCAAAATGTGTTGGGCTATCCGCCACTGATGGCGGGCTTGTCCGTCTTGCCGCTTTCAATCGCCGGGTTGATCGCGTCGCCAATCAGCGCGCGCTTGGACACTCGGCTGGGAAGCAAAATCGTCGTGACGGGCGGGTTGGGGTTGATCGGGCTGGGGTTTGTCACCGCGTTATTCTGGACGGTGACTTCGCCGTACTTGCAGGTTTTCATTTCGTATCTCTTGATTGGCACGGGGATGGGTTTGGCGATGACGCCCACAACCAATGCGATCATGGGCTCACTGCCGCCCGAAAAAGCGGGGATCGGTTCGGCGATGAATGACGTGACCCGCGATTTCGGTAGCGCGCTCGGCATTGCCGTCAACGGCTCCATTGCCGCGCTGACCTACAAGGACACGTTAACCAAAATCTATAGCCACTTGCCGCCTGCGCAACAAACCGAAATTTCTGATAACGTGGCGCGCACGATTGCAGGATCGCTTTCCGGCGCGCTCCAAGTGGCGCAACGTTACCCAGGGGCTGACGCGGACAAGATGTTGCAGGCGGCGCGCCAAGCTTTTCTCGATGGTCAAATGATGGCAATGGGATTGAGTGCGGTTTTGTGTTTTGTCGGCGCGCTGATTGTGTGGTGGTTATTTCCAGCCCGCGCCACGCAAACGCCAAACGCGGAATAGCATTGCGTTACGCATCGCTGGAATTATTTTCGATTCAGCCGCGCCAGCGCGCGATGCGGTGCCACGTGATCCAAAAACGATTGCCGCGCCGCGTGATCGCCAATCGTCTCGGCGACCGCGCGCAAACGCTCGCGCGCGCACGACAACACTCTCGCCGCGCGCGCATCGTTCGCCGCGCGCAAAACTAGAATGCACGTGACCGATAACGAAAATAGATCGTGGGTCATGATCGGAGGAATCGGCGACTGGAATTCGTCGAGGTAAGGCAAGATCATTTCAATTTGGGCTTGCGCCTCTACAAGGGACTCGCGTGTGTCGCGCGCGAGCGCTACCTGGGCAAGTCCCGCCCGCGGCAACATGGCGGCAAACGATCCGCCAAGTTCGGCGTGAATTGCCAACGCGGCGCGATAAGCTGTCCCGGCTTGATCCAGGTTGCCCAAGCCGCGCTCGGCATCGCCCCGCAAGGTCAGTGCCAGCGCGTTCTCAAACGGCGCACTCATTTCCTCTGCTAAACGAGTTGCGGCTTGGCTGTGGATCAGCGCCGTATGATAATCCGTCTCATTGAGAGCCACGCGCGCTAATGCGCCCAAAATCATCCAATTCAAATTTGGGTCAGCGAACGACCGCGCGTGATCGAGCGCGGTTTGCAAATTGGTGCGCGCGTCTGCGTCATATCCTAGCAAGCGCGCCGCGTCACCCAGCCGCGCCAACGCGTACATCTCCGGCAACAAGTCACCCGCCTGTTGCGCTAGACGCAATGCCGTCGCAAAATACGCCAGCGCACCACTCGGGTCGCCAGACAAATCCTCGCCCGTCCCGCGTAACATTGCCGCATGAATCTCATTGCGATTGCCGCCCAGTTCCATATACAGGTTGAGCGCCGCCGTTGTATGTTCACCCGCCAGCGCGAAATTTTCTTGGCGCATGGCGCAATTGGCAAATTGTTCGAATGTAGCCGCAATCGTGGCGCGCGCGCTTTTGATCGCGGCAAGCGCATTATGATTAGCCAATGTTGCCTGCGTGAAACTCGCGCGGGCATCCGTAAGCGCTTGATCAAATTCTAGTTTCGCGCCCGCGCCGAGCCCCTGACGCCAGAGCGCAATCCCGCGTTGCAAATGGATCGCCGCGCGCAAGACCAAATCGTCCAACTGATTTGCCAACGGCATCGCGTGGTCCAAATCCGCCAGCGCATCCGCAAATGTGCCGGCTTGATTATGCACACTCGCTTGCGCGAGCAACAGACGACACAGCCAGCGGCGATCGGGATCGCGGCGCGCCGCGCCACGTGCGCCCTCGGCTTGCCGCAAATGCGCTAACGCCACCTGCACCATTTGTTCTGCCGCGCGAAACTGCCCCGTCATTGCAAGCCAGAGAGTTAAACCTTCCAGCGTTTTTGCCAACAAACCGATCTGCGCGTGGCGGGTTGCCCAATTCCATGCGTGTTGGATGTTATCCCATTCGGGTTGCAACAGATCGAGCGTGCGATTGGAATCCAATCCTTGCAATGCGCTCTCGGCGTGCGCGATCAAGTTAAGATAATACGCGCTGTGGCGCGATTCAAGATTCGCCCCAGCCGCCGCTTGCTCCAGCGCGCCATGCGTCTGGACCGCGGCGGGAAATTGTCCAACCAGCGGATGTAACGCATAGCGACCCTGCGGATCGCGTTCGAGCAATGATACGTTGACCAACGCGGCAAGTGTTTGTTCGATATTCCAATCGCCTGCCAGCACCGTTCTCGCGGCAGTCAGATCAAACCCGCCGCGAAAGACCGTGACTTGGGTCAGCGTAGTTTGTTCGGCGGGCGTTAAGAGCACCCAGGTACTTTCGAATAGCGCGCGCAAACTGCGATGCCGCTCTGATGCATCGCGCGCCGGCACGCCCAACTGATCCGGTGCATTGTGGATCAAACGCGCAATCTGGGCGGGCGCATAGTGTTTCGTCCACGCGGCGGCAAGCTCGATGCCAAGCGGCAAACCTTGGACGCCTTGGCAAACCGCGACAATCCCCGGCAGTGTTTCGGCGTTCAATTGAAAATCGGGATTGGCGCGCTGGGCGCGCTCGACAAACAACATCACACTCTCCGACTGCGCGGCGCTGGGATCATCAGGACACGCCGGCAAGGGCAGACCTGGCACCCGCACGACCCGTTCAGCAAATAAATTGAGTGGCACACGCGAGGTTGCCAAAATGATCACATCAGGCGCATCACGCAAAATTTTTGCAATGAGGTCTGCCGCCCGTTCAAGCACAAGTTCGAGGTTGTCCAAAACGAGCAACAATTCGCATTGTTCCAAATACGCACGGAGGGTAGCATACGGTGGTTGCGAGACATCCGAGAGCGCGAGGCGTAACGCATGGGCAATCTTTAACACCAACGGTTCCAAATTCTGGTTTGCGTGTTTGGCAGGCTCAGGTTCGATCCCAGCCAGGTCAGTCACCGAAACAAACCAGACGCCATCGCGAAAGCCGCCGCGCAAATCATTCGCCACGGCAAGTGCCAGCCGCGTTTTGCCGATCCCGCCTTGCCCGGTGAGTGTTACGAGCCGCGAATCGGGTGACAAGACATGATCTTCGATTTGGGTGACCAAGTCTTGCCGGCCAATGAGCGGTGTCGGTGGCATAGGCACATGATGCCACGGCCGTGGCAGAACGGGGAGTGTCGCCGATTCGACGGCAATTTGGCGATACAACATTTTGAACTGGGTAGACGGCTCTGCGTTAAACGCTTCAGCCAGCGCGCGCTGGCACAGGGCAAATTGCGCGAGCGCCGAGGTGCGTTGCCCGATCTGCGTATACGCAAGCATCAGCGCGCGGTACGCGTCTTCGTGCCAGGGCTCAAGTCCGATTTGCCGTTGCGCGAGGTCGATCACGGCATGATAATCGCCGCGCTGTTCGTAAAAGCGCGCCAGGCGCGTCAACAGATTCATCATGTGACGATGCCAGTGTTCACGCTCGATGGTCAACCATTCTTCAAACGGCTCACTGTGCATCGTCACGTCTTCCAGAAAATTACCGCGATACAATGCAATGGCGTCGTTCATGCGCCGGACGCCGGGTTGGATCGTCGCGCGATAGCGCGTCAGCACCAGCGAGTCAGGTAAGTGAACGCGCGCAAACAGATGTACGTCAAGCCAGTAATCGCTGTGGGGGTTGAATTGGATCGTTTGCGGCGTGACCAGCAGAAACGGGGTAGCCGCATCTTGATCGCCAATCGTGTTACGGAGAATGTTGAGAATCGGTCGGAGATTATTGAGCGCTTGCGTTTGAGTATGCTCGGGCCACAAGAGCGTGGCAAGCGCATCGCGGCGAAAATCCGTGCCCGGGTGCATGGCGAGGTATGCGAGCAAAGCCCGCGCTGTCATCGTACGAAATTCAGTCAGCGGGCTGGCGTTCAACGTCGCTTGAAAGGGGCCTAACACAGAGAGACAAAGCCGTGCCATAGCGTCCTTGTTGAACCAAGATCAAAAAACCCATCTGCATTATATCACGATTGCATTATCTTGCTGGGACGCCGGAACACACCTTATACCGGAGCGGCGGATTAGCCGCGAGGTCGAACCGCGCGAAGCGTCCGCTCGAACATGCGAGTCAGAAAACACCTGACGCAATCCGGGAAGAATTGATACGGTGTCGTCATGCGCATTTTTATTTGGGGCTGAGCTAAACAACGCCTCAATCATTTCTCGTTCTGAACAACCTCCTGTTAAATTGCAAGCTAGGTAGAAAAAACATAGGGGTTTCAAATGAAACCTACACTCTTTTCGATTGGTTCAAAGACGATCCTAACTCGGCGTCTGAATGCTGATCGCGGGATCGTCCGCGCCGACGCTCGCGCAAACCGCGCTGACGTATCCCATCGTGAATACGGCGCAGATGCATTGCTATAACAACACCCAGCAAATCGTTTGCCCAGCCAGCGGCGCGGCGTTTTTTTTGACGCCGTTCATCGACACGCGGTATTTCGATTTCACCTACGGCGACACCGCGAACGGCGAGCGTACCATCAATTCGCAGTACGCGTCGAGCAATGTCAATGTCTATAATTCCAGCGATTCGGGTTATACTCAATTGTTCGACGTCAACTTGGCGGATGGGCGCGTCAAGGGTTATGACACAACCCTGCCCGCCAATTCGACGAAAACGTTTTTCGTGCAGTGCGGGCGCGCAACAGAGTGATCCAAAAACGTCGAGCGGTATCGTCACGATGGACACGGCGTATGGCTTGCTCGCAAGGCGATGCGCAACGCACGAATAATTACGCGGCTAGTTCGTACAATTTCAGCAACACAATCGACAAGCTGGATTTATTTGCCATTGGTTATTCGATAGTGTGCTAGCTTCGCGCCAACTAGCGCACACCAAGCGCGTGGAAAAGAATGCGGACGAGGTTTATGCCTCGTCCGCATGTTCATCGCTCTAGTAACATCCAGATGATTACCACGCATACTCTC
This sequence comes from Chloroflexota bacterium, assembly GCA_037440365.1. Lineage (GTDB taxonomy): Bacteria > Chloroflexota > Anaerolineae > UBA4142 > UBA4142 > JBBIUF01. The sequence goes on along the minus strand of JBBIUF010000016.1, from coordinate 5,589 downwards.
GACCCTCGTAGGTGTAGAATTTGCTCGTATCCGCGAGCGTCAGCCCATCTACCACCGCCAGAATTTGCCGTCCCGCGTCGGCGGGCAAGAGCGGCGCTTGACTACCTCCCATGTCGGTGCGTATCCAGCCGGGATGCATTGCAATCACAATGATCCCCACTGCTCGCCAGTCAGCCGCCAGCGCACGCGTGAACAAATTGAGCGCGGCTTTACTGCCGCTGTAGCCATACCAGCCGCCCCCCTGTTTGCCAACCAATGAACCAGCATCCGAGGAAATGTTGATCAGCCGCGGTTGCTGTCCAGCTTGCATCAAGTCAGCCAAACGACGCGCCACCAATAACGGACCAAATGCATTGACCTGAAACATTTCCGTCAGCGCGGCCATATCCACCGTGGTCAGCGTTTCCGCTGGCCCAGTGGGACCTAAAGCGGCATTGTTAATCAACACGTCCAACCCATCGGTTTGCGCGCGGACGCTACGCATAGCCGCATCAATTGTGTTTTCGTCGGTTACATCCAAAGTCAGAATAGTCAATTGACCGGGGGTTGTCGTGGTTAAAGCGCGGAGGTTGTCCGCCTTTTCCGGACAGCGGCAAGCCGCAAAAACCTGCGCACCGCGCGCCAGATATTGACGCGTCAATTCCAAACCGAGGCCTCGACTGGCACCTGTGATGAATACACGTTGCTTCATAGTTTATCCTCTTGCATCTCAGAACATCCTCACGAAAAATTATGCCAGCCTAACGGCAGGCGTTACCGGCAAAAACGGGAATTGGCGGGAAAAGCCAAAAGGCGAAAAATGCCAAAGGCACTGACTCCCCAAAAGCGGAGACCCACCCCGCTTTTGTTCGCTGCAAACGATGTCGAGCGGGTTTTGCAAGACACTCTTGCCATAGACATTTAGCCCGCATGTATCGGTGAGCGGTTTATGAGCCAACAACCTTATATGTGCTTTTGTATTTCGGCGATGGGTTCACCAGCCGTTCTAAAGGGATTTGGCTTATCACTCCAACCGGAATCCAGAAGCGTCTTTACCGCCGGAAGTTTTCTGGCACGGTCAGCGATCCCTGCATAACCCATAAAAAATCCAAACCCTGCACATACAAGCGGTATGATAGCTGCCCCAAACCAGAAAGCGGTACCAAACGATGTTCTATCTACAAGATAGAGAGTGACGTCAACCATCAAGCCAAAAACAAAACCCGCCAGGGGTGCCATTTTTGTATTCCTGGCAAACTTGGCCGCGCATGATTTGCAACACGGAATAAGAACTGATCTTTCCTGCCAATACACGGTTCCTTTCGTGGTAATCCATTGCGATCCGCCTTGTGATAAATGTGTTTCGTTAATGTATTTGCTGTGCGTAGCAAGTCCAGGATCGTTTGTCACCTTAAACAAATCAACCTGTACGGGCGCACCTGCAACTTGATCGATTTCTTGATTGCAGAATCCGCAAACTGCGGGGCGCATTTTCTCCAATGCTTCAGCAGCCTTCTTACGCACAAGTTCGCTCGCATCATTGGCAACTGCCTTAATCGGCTCGATGGCGCGCGCATCCCCGATATTACCAAGCGCCCAGGTAGCTACCCAACGCGCTTCTTCATTCTCGCTTTTAAGCAACTCAAGAAGTGGATTTACTGCCCGGTTGTCTCGAATCCATCCCAATGGAGCGGCAGCAAGATAACCTCCCTTTTCGAGAGCAGTGATGAGCGGCTCAACGCACGGCTTGCCAATTTTGACCAATGCATAGGAGGCATACCCTTTACCATTGACCACCGCCTCGACAAGAACGTCGATCGTGATTTCCCCAATATTAAATAGCGCTACAGCAGCAGAGCCACAAATTCCTACAGGTTTCGTTGCATCCAGCATGATTTGGGTGAGATTCGCTACATCGCGTTTTGCCTGAAGATCACGGATTAATTTTTCTTCTGATTCATTCATTCCATTCTCCTATGCTGGTCAAAAAATGAGAGCACGTTTGTGTTTATATTGGGATGTTTTTGACTACTAATGGGCATTCCTTATTGAAGTCAACCGCCCAACGGTTTGCGCCGCAAAGCGTGGCGCTGGGGCGGGCGTGGACTCTAGCTTGGGAGCAGAAAAAACTCAAAGCCACGCTTCGCGAAATGCTCGCCGTAGGTGCCGCACACCGCCGAAGGCGGCAGTCCCACACTGCCTGCCCTGAGCCTGTCGAAGGGTCCGATGCACGCTATGTCATACGCCATCCGATACTTGCGCTACAAAACGCATGTCAGTATTCCTGTGCTACTGTCCGAGTTGCCAGCCGCTCAGTGGAGTTAGTTGTATCTGCTTTGAAAGAGCATAGGCAGTCGCCAGATCGCTGTCGCTTTCCACGAGCACGCGTCCGATCACGAGCACCGAATTGTTCAGCGAGGATATCTGCGTCATGCCGCTCGGCACCTGTCCTTCCCAGCCGGGGCCGCTCACGAGATAGTCGCCGGACTGAGTGCCGGTGGTGCGTTTGCCGAGATAGGCAAAATTAGTGTTTTTCGACGGATCGGTGAACTGCACGCTATAGTAACGATCATTCATAGCCGGTACGTGCAAGACGAGCGGCCCTTTACTGAGGTCTAGCCAGCCGAGCGTAAGGAGCGTATCGCGATTCACGCCCGAAGTCGCCACTTTTGGAGCCGAGGCGGGCAGGCTGAACGGGTCTGCAAAAACCGCTTGGGATTCGGTGTAGAGCGTATTGATCGGGATGGGGCCGTCGCCGAACCCTTTCACGAGGATCGCTCTCTTGAACACGAACAGCAACAGGCGCGGCCAAAAATAGATGACAAGGAACCATGCCGCGACCATCACCGAACCGAATATAAGCAAATGCTCATAGTTCATAACCATCATCTCACTTGCGCAACTGGCGGCACTGTATACTCGCCATGGAGAATGGCCGCGCCGGGTATGTACACGCGCAGCCAGAGGATGAACTTGCCCGAAGGCGCGGGTAGCCAGTTGGACTCGTGCCCCGCCGGAGGGACGTTCTGAACGTAAATATCAACCGAACCATCGGCGTTTTGCGCCAGTCCGGAACGATCGCTGACGCTGTACCGATTGAGCGGATTTGCCACAAAGTGATTTCTCGCATCACCCATCGTAATCGACCAGAATGCATGGTTCGGCGGAAGTTGTCCTGCTGTAAAGCGCATGACATAGTCGTGCGCTCCGGAGAGCGCATGACCTGCGCCATCAGTGTTCGTCCACCAATACATCGCCTCTTGCGGAACGTTTACGGGTCCGGGAAATAACTGGGCGTGCGCGGCTCGCAGGAACATGCCGTTGCCAGGCTCACCTAATCCGAACATGGTGATCCAGCCGTTGACCTTGGTGGCTAGGACCCTCGCGTAGATTTGAGCCGTGACAAACGCCAGCCCGAAACCGATGAGGATGCCTTGCACTACATCGCTTTGCACAGTTCTCGAACTCAAATCGATAAAGAAGAATAAACGCACAACGAAATAGACGCAGACCGCGCCGACAAGGATCGCCAGATAAGTGGTTGTTCTGTTCATACGATTATTTTATCACTTTCGGTTCAGCGAGACGATGCCCTCGATTACGCCGCTGAAGCTGGGTTCTCTCTGACTGTCAGGTGAAAAAATTCTATCATCCGATTTGCCGTAAAAGATGCCAGCAATCCCCCGCGATTATTTCCTGCACTCGATCTGCGACGATGGTTCGCCTGAACATGCTGGCAACATTCTTTCGCGAGTATCAGTTAAGACAGCGTACAAATTTGCGTTACCTACGCCGGGGCGGGCGTAGCTTTTGTTTGGAAGCAGAGAAAATTCAAGCCACGCGCCGCGAAATGGCCGCCGTAAGCGCCGCACGCGAAGCGTCCGCCATACGCCGTGTTGTGTTTTTGGAATGTTCAAGTATTTTAATTTTAATCGCGCCTAATTGCTACTCTAGTTCACCGGCGTCAGCATTTCCGTGAACTCCCATTCTTTATAACAGTCACGGAGGTATGGCCGGTGAGACTCCCAGTCAGCGACGGTAAGAACCGTAATGGGTTTTAGCTCAATGGTCTTGGCATCAGAGACATGAAAGCCCCATGCAAAGCCAAGTAATGGCGTCACAATTTTCGTGTTACCACCGAAAGGTGATGCGGCAAGGAAACTGTGAGCGACCCAATCAAGATGAACTCGTTGATCCCGTGACGGCGCATCAAAGAGCGTTGGCGCGATGCCATACCAGCAGTATGGCATCGGGGCGCGTTCGTAAAGCCCGAAAGGATCAAAAGGATCCATTTCGAACTGGCGTCCCTGAAAAGTATTGTCCGTGGAGCGCACAAGTTGAACCCATCCGAGTAATCCCAGATAACCGCCAGCAGAAAATTCAATCGTCGCCTTGCAGTTGGCGAAACCCAGTGCGCCATCCCCCACTCCCAGAGTTACTGGCGACAGCGTTGATTCTACCGTCACGCTCACGCGTCCTTTGTGACCTTGATGTGTAAAGGATATTTCCATATTGATCTAGTTTTTCCTATTGATTATTTGGGATTGCGACCGCCCAACGGTTTGTGTTACCTGAACTGGGGTTAACAACGCTCCGTCGTTCACTTGCAACGTTGGGCATTTACAAATGAACTTTCAATCGTATCTTGACATTGTCGCCCTTGTCCAATTTTTCCGCTTTGCGGACGCTGGCTTTGATCGGCACGAGGTAACGGCCATCTTTGGGAAACAACGAAGTCGTCCACTCGGTCTTGCCGATTCGCGCTTGAACTGGGATCACGCCCCAGCCATAGGTCACGAGACCCGATATTGCTTTTATATCTTTGCTCTGTTCTGCTGGAACGGTGACAAAGAACCATGGGGATGGTCCACGCCAGAACAAAATTTTGCCGCTGAACTCGAACTGGATATTGTTCATAGATAATATAAATCAAATGCTCATTTGAAACAAGAAAACTCTAGCCAGAAAAATATTTGAGACGATTGTAGACTCACACGTCAGGCGCACGCTTTGTTGGATAGACGCAACGTGCTGGACTGCCTAATCAACAATCGAATACGAACCAGCAGATTTCGTTTCGCAAACGCTGGTCGTCCAGAACCAGATCGCGAATCGCATCCGGCAGGTGCTCGCGTTGCCATTGACATTCCAAGCGGCCTGCCTTGTCCCGTTCACTCTCAACGACAGATGCCCGTGCCGCCTTGATCGCATAGGCGGCTGTGCCTAATTCATGCGCCGCAACATGCGCGACCACCGCCGCTTGACCAGCCGCAAACGCGGCATGACGTGCCGCGCCACACAAATCTCTTGCCGCTCCCATCGCGTGGCCCCCCACAGCCCGCGCCTGCATCATCTTTATTTCGCCACGAGTCCAAGCACGAGCAGCTTCGATTGCCTGACGTGGTCGCGGGTCCGAGGGCTTGACCGACTCGAACAGGTATAGAACGTGTTCCGCACACGTTGCCGCCCACAGCGCAAGCAGATGATGATCGGCGTCTTGGAGGGTACCGCCGCGACGCACCGTGATGAACCTGGGATCGCGTTTCTTTGGTAATATCATTTTCCGGTTGTGATTGCGCCTGCGCGCTCGTAATTCACGACGATGACGCC